>NZ_CAJMZE010000016.1:0-149039 GCF_905220235.1 Paraburkholderia sp. J41
AACGCCGCCGCGCAAGGGGGGCGCGAGAGATTTATTTCGCCCGCAAATCGGCCAGCGGCACCGCGTTAGCCATCGTCGCGTAGCCCAGGTCGCTCGGATGAATGTGATCGCCGCTGTCGTACATGGCGCGTAGGCGCACCGGATCGGCGGGATCGCGCAACGCCGCGTCGAAGTCCACCACGCCGTCGAACGCGCCGCCCGTGCGAATCCACCGATTCACCGCCGCGCGGATCGCTTCGCGATCCGCCGGCAGCGACGCCGGCGTAAGCGTCGCGCCGACAATCCGCACGCCGCGCGCATGCGCCTCGGCGATCACACGTCGGTAGCCCGCGATCAGATCGTTCGCATCCACATGCGTATGCGGGAAATCGCAATCGAGGCCGGAACGCGCCGGCATCGCCTGAAAATTGATGTCGTTGATGCCGATTAGCATCACCACGGTCCGCACGCCCGCATGCCCCAGCGCGTCGCGCGCGAACCGCTTCTCGAGCGCCTCGCCGTAACACGGCGAATCGCTGAGCAGCCGGTTGCCGCTGATGCCGAGATCGATCACCGCCGTATCGGCCCGCTGCGACTGCGCGAGCCGCCGCGCCAGTGCGTCCGGCCAGCGCCGGTTCTGATTGAGCGACGAACGCATGCCGTCGGTGATGGAATCGCCGATCGCGGCCACCGCCGATGCGCCCGGCGCCTCGACCGCCAGCCCCGTCACCCAGGCGTACTGCGTGAAGCGCTCGACGAACGCGCCGATCGACGGATCGCTCGTGTGATTGCCCGGCCGCGACACGTAATTGACCTGGTTCGCCACGCGATGCCACGCCGCCATCGTCTGCTCGGCGCCCATGTAGGTGCTGATCGCGTACGGTTTGCCGGCCTTCACGTCAATGCGCACCGGATCGCTGTCCAGCGCGCCGCCCGGCGGCACCGAAACCGAAGCGCGTCCGCCGAATGTCACCTTCGCGGTGTCGCCTTCGTTCGCCGCGGCGCCGCCCGCCGAGGACGCCATCGCCATCGCCTCGATCACCAGCGGCGTGCGCCCGTAGAGATTGCTCACATGCACGCGCGCGACCGTGCCGCCGAGCGTCGGATAGACGATCTGCCGGACCGTGCGCCCGGCGACGTTCGGCGCGCGATACAGCGCAGGCAGCGAATCGCGCTGCGGAATCTGCTGGAGCGTCGTAGCCCAGCTCGTCACCCATGTGCCGGACGGCGACTCCGCGTGAGCGGGCAAAGCGCCCCAGGCGGCCAAAGCCGCCACGAGCGGAGCAATAACAGGAGCAAAACCAGTCTTCATTCGAGAACCCGTGCGCGCAGGCAAAGGCGCATTGTGCCCGATAGCCGCGCCCGCGGCCTTGCATCGGCCTGACAGCTTCCAAAAGCGCCGCGGCGCCCGCTAATCCCGCATCGTCCGAACCCTTTTTGCGCTACCTCAAAATATTCATTTACCGACCGGTCGGTTGGTTTATACTGCACGACATATCGAATTCACCCACGACGAGAGCGTCTCCATGTACACGCAATCCCTCGACATTCCGGGCAACGTCGCGCCGCTCGACGCGGCCGCCGCCTCGCCCGAGCAAGCGCAGTTCGACGCCGTGATGGCCGCCGACGGCAAGATCGAGCCGCAAGACTGGATGCCCGACGCCTACCGCAAGACGCTCGTGCGCCAGATTTCGCAGCACGCGCATTCGGAAGTGGTCGGCATGCTCCCCGAAGGCAACTGGATTTCGCGCGCGCCCAGCCTCAAGCGCAAGGCGATCCTGCTCGCCAAGGTGCAGGACGAAGCGGGCCACGGCCTCTATCTCTATAGCGCGGCGGAAACGCTCGGCGTGTCGCGCGACCAGTTGATCGACGCGCTGCACGCGGGCAAGGCCAAATATTCGAGCATCTTCAATTACCCGACGCCCACGTGGGCGGACGTGGGCGTGATCGGCTGGCTCGTCGACGGCGCCGCGATCATGAACCAGATTCCGCTGTGCCGCTGCACCTACGGCCCGTATGCGCGCGCGATGATCCGCATCTGCAAGGAAGAATCGTTTCATCAGCGCCAGGGTTTCGACGCGTTGCTCGCGATGATGCAGGGCACCGACGCGCAGCGCGAACTCGTGCAGCAGGCCGTGAACCGCTGGTGGTGGCCGGTGCTGATGATGTTCGGCCCGAGCGACGCCGACTCCGTACACAGCAATCAATCGGCGAAATGGGGCATCAAGCGCATTTCGAACGACGATCTGCGCCAGAAGTTCGTCGATGCCACCGTCGAGCAGGCCAAGGTGCTCGGCGTCACGCTGCCCGACGCGGACCTCGAATGGAACGACGTGCGCGGCCATTACGACTACGGCGCGATCGACTGGGAAGAGTTCTGGCGCGTCGTCAACGGCGACGGCCCGTGCAACCGCGAACGTCTCGGCACGCGCGTGAAGGCGCACAACGAAGGCGCGTGGGTGCGCGAAGCCGCTCTCGCCCACGCCGAAAAACAACGTCAGCGCGCCGAAAAGCACGCGGCCTGACCACCGAAGCAAGGAGATCCGGAATGAACAAGGAATGGCCGATCTGGGAAGTGTTCGTGCGCAGCAAGCAAGGGCTCGATCACAAGCATTGCGGCAGCCTGCATGCCGCCGACGCCTCCATGGCGCTGCGCATGGCGCGCGACGTCTACACGCGCCGCCAGGAAGGCGTGAGCATCTGGGTGGTGCCGTCCGCGGCAATCACGGCGTCCGATCCGAACGAGAAGGCCGAGCTGTTCGAGCCGGCCGGCGACAAGATTTATCGCCATCCGACGTTCTACACGCTGCCCGACGAAGTCAACCACATGTAAGAGCGCCAACATGACGACGCCCACGCCCGAACATCTCGCGTACGTGCTGCGCCTCGCCGATACGGCGCTGATCCTCGGTCAGCGCAACACGGAATGGTGCGGCCACGGCCCGATTCTCGAAGAAGACATCGCGCTCGCCAACATGAGCCTCGACCTGATCGGTCAGGCGCGCCTGCTCTACACGCACGCCGCGACGCTCGAGCACGCGCTCACCGGCCGCGAGCGCACCGAGGACGACTACGCCTATTTCCGCGCCGAACGCGAGTTCGCCAACTACACGCTCGTCGAGCTGCCGCATTTCGGCCCACTCGCCGGAACGACGCATTCGGCCAACGACTACGCCGTGACGATCGCCCGCAACTTCCTCTATGCGTCGTTGATGGCGCATCTGTGGACCGCGCTGCTGCGTTCCGCCGACCCGCAACTGGCCGCCATCGCCGAACGCTCGATCAAGGAAACGCGCTACCACGTGCATCACGCGCGCGAATGGCTCGTGCGTTTCGGCGACGGCACCGACGAATCGCACCGCCGCGCGCAGGCCGCGCTCGACTGGCTGATGCCGTACACGCGCGAGTTCTTCAGCACCGACGCAGTGGAAGCGGCCGTGGCCGAAGCGGGCATCGCGCCGCTCACCGCGCAGCTCGAAGCCGCGTGGCGCGACGACGTCGAAGCCGCGCTCGCGGAAGCGACGCTCGCGGCGCCCACGCCGGTGAAGCACGTCACGACCGGCAAGTTCGGCGAGCATTCGGAGCACATGGGTTTCGTGCTCGCCGAAATGCAAAGCCTCGCGCGCCAGCATCCGGGCGCGCGCTGGTAGGCGCCTTGCTTCACGCCGCTCACGTAAGGACATGACGATGCCAGCGACTGCCGCCAATTCCGTCGATCACAGCGTCGATCACAGCGTCGATCAAAGCGTCGATCCCGCGCTCGACAAGGCCTGGGCCGCGCTCGAAGCCGTGCCGGACCCGGAAATTCCGGTCGTCTCCATTCGCGAACTGGGCATCCTGCGCGACGTGCGACGCGCCGCCGACGGCCAGCTCGAAGTGGTCATCACGCCCACCTATTCGGGTTGCCCGGCGATGTCGCAGATCGCCGAGGACGTGGCGCACGCGCTCGACGTCGCGCGGCTCGGGCCGTACCGCATCGCCACGACCTTGACGCCCGCGTGGACCACCGACTGGATCACCGCCGCGGCGCGCGAAAAGCTGCGCGCCTACGGCATCGCTCCGCCCACGGGCGATTGCGGCGGCGGGGCGCATACCGCCGGCGAAAAGACCGTCACGTTCATGCCGAAACTGCCCGCGCCGGTGTGCCCGCGCTGCGGCTCGAAGCACACCGAACGCCTCGCGCAGTTCGGCTCGACCGCGTGCAAGGCGCTTTACCGTTGCATCGACTGCCGCGAACCCTTCGACTACTTCAAACCCTATTGATATGGCCACTCCGCAATTCCACTCGCTGCGCATCCGCGAAGTGCGGCCCGAAACCGCGGACGCCGTGTCCGTCGCTTTCGAGGTGCCGCCCGAGCTGCGCGACGCCTACCGCTTCACGCAAGGGCAATTCGTCACGCTCAAGACGCATATCGACGGCGAGGAAACGCGCCGCTCGTACTCGATCTGCGTGGGCTTGACCGACTACGACCGCGACGGCGAGCTGCGTATCGGCATCAAGCGCGTGCGCGGCGGGCGCTTCTCGAATTTCGCGTTCGACCAGCTCGCGCCGGGCCACGAAATCGACGTGATGACGCCCGACGGCCGCTTTTTCACGCATCTGAACGCCGATCACGGCAAGCACTACGTGGCGTTTTCGGGCGGCTCGGGCATCACGCCGGTGCTCGCCATCATCAAGACGACGCTCGAAACCGAGCCGCGCAGCGCGTTCACGCTCGTCTACGGCAACCGCAGCGTCGACGCCATCATGTTCGCCGAGGAGCTGGAAGACCTGAAGAACCGCTTCATGAACCGCTTCCGGCTCTATCACGTGCTTTCCGACGACTTGCAGGACGTGGAGCTGTTCAACGGCGTGCTCGATCAGGAGAAGTGCGCGGCGTTCATCGACTCGCTGCTGCCGGCCGGGGAAATCGACGAAGCCTTCATTTGCGGCCCGGGCCCGATGATGGACGCCGCCGAAGCCGCGCTGAAGGCCGCGGGCGTGCCCACGCAAAACGTGCATGTGGAGCGTTTCGGCTCGCCGCTGCCGCAAGCGGGCGTGCCGCCCGTCGAGATCACCGGAAACACGCCCGCCGCCGATCTGGAGATCGTGATCGACGGCAAGAAGCGCAAGCTGCGTTTGCCCTACGAAGGCGTGAGCCTGCTGGACGTCGGCCTGAAAGCGGGCCTCGCGTTGCCGTATGCGTGCAAGGGCGGCGTGTGCTGCACTTGCCGCGCGAAGGTGCTCGAAGGCGAGGTGAAAATGGACAAGAACTACACGCTGGAGGAGCAGGAGGTGAAAGACGGCTTCGTGCTGACTTGCCAGTGCCACCCGCTGAGCGAGCGCGTGGTGGTCAGCTTCGACGAGCGATAAAGGCAGCGAAGGCGGATAGCGAAAGCGGCGGTGAAAGTAGCGGTGAAACAGGTGCCGAAAGCAGCGCTAGAGCAACAGCACGCTTTCGGCCCTCAAGCGATCCGCTTACACTAGGGGCCGCTCGCGGGTGGTGCAGCGCAACGCTGCCCGGCGCGAGCGGCCCCTTTTGTTCGCGCGCGTTCTGGCGCTTTTTCTCTTCCGGACCTCACGCGCTCCTTGCGGGTGCAACGAGTTGTCGATGACCACGATCCATCTCATTCACGGCAAGGCCGCTGCGGCCGCGCTCCAGCAAGCCGTCGAAAGCGCGGCGCGCGGCGAACGCGTGATCGCGCTCGCCGACGATCTCACGGTCGGGCCGCTGCGCGACATCGACGAAACCGGCGATCCGGCCGTGGCGCAGCGCGCCGAATTCTGGGAACACCTGGGCGGCATGCCCGAAACGCTCGCGCAAACCGACTGCAACGCGCTCGACGCGCTCGCGGCCGACGACGCCAACGTCGTGATCTGGCACACGCACGACGCCGCCGATCAACTCACGCTGCGGCGCATCTGCTATCGCCTGCGCAACGCGCCGCAACGGCTGAACGAAGTGCGCCTCGGCGCCGACGAACTCACGGCCGCGCGCCTCGCGCAGCGCCTGCCCGACGCCGCGCCCATCTCGGTGTTGCGCATCACGCGTCTCGCGCTCGAATGGCAGGAAGCGAAGTTCGCCAACGGCGAGACGCGCCGCTGGCGCGACAACACCTTCACGAGCGGCACGTGGGCCGATCTGGACACGCTGATTCTCGACACGCTGGAAAGCGCGCACGCGAGGCGCCCCGCCGACGCGCCGTGGCTCACGCGCGACGCGCTCGGCACGGCGCTCACGCACGCGGGCGCCGGTTTCACCGTGGCGGACCCCGTGGTGCGCTGGCGCCTGCGCGAGCTTGCCGCCGCCGATGCCTTGCGCCTGCGCGACGACCTGTGCGCGTCCTGCGCGCCGCGCACCGCCGAAGCGCGATCGGCGCGCAACGCCGTGCCGCACACGGCCGCGCACCTGTCCCTATCCCGCTGATTCCGCCCACCCCCGACATGGCACGCACCCGCGCACCCGACCACGAAACCCAACGCGACCAGATCCTCGAACTCGCCGCCGCCAAATTCGCGCAAAGCAGCTACCCGAGCACGTCGATGTCCGATCTCGCGGCCGCGAGCGGCACGTCCAAGGCGCGGCTCTATCACTACTACGAGAGCAAGGAAGCCATCCTCTTCGATCTGCTCGACCGCTACACCAAGCGGCTGATGCTGATCATCGCCGAAGTCGAAGGCGCGAGCCAGCGGCGCGGCCTCGACGAGCGCGAGAGCTTCGCGGAGCTGATCCGCGCGTTCCTGATCGAATACGAAACCTCGCACAGCCGCCACGTGGCGCTGCTCAACGACGTCAAATATCTCGTCGATACCCAGCGCGAAATCGTGCTGAACCGCCAGCGCGACGTGGTGGCCGCGTTCACGCGCCAGCTCGCGCGCGCGTACCCCGGCCGCGTGACCAGCGAAAACCAGACCGCGCTCACGATGATGGTGTTCGGCATGATCAACTGGACGTTTACGTGGCTCAAACCGGGCGGCCGCATGGGATACCGCGACTTCGCCGAACAGGTGATCGCCGTGGTGGATCACGGTTTGCAAAACCGCTGAGCGCGCGGCCGAATCCGGCGGTTTTTGGGGCCAGTATTGCTGCGATGCGACATGACGTATCACGGCAACAGTTGACGCATCAACCTATGCGCTCAGAATATTCCCTAAAAATCAAGAGCTTGAGCGCGTCGCGTTCATTAACTAGACGCAACACTCAAGTCGCCTATCCGGGTTTTCCCTAGATCGCACCCAGGGTTTTCGCTAGAATGCGTTTTTGCGGCGCATCATGCTTGCGCGCATTCCAGGAGAACCCATCCATGAACCCGATTTCGACCCAAGGCAACGAGCCGATCGTATCGCCCGTTCGTCCGCTGACGGCCGGTCCGGTCATGGTGCGCGTCCTCACTTCCGCCGACCGCGAACGCCTCGTCGCGCACTTTCTCACGCTGGACGCCGACGACCGCCTGCTGCGCTTCGGCCAGGCCGCGCCCGATCACGTGATCGAAAACTACGTGCGCTCGATGGACTTCACGCGCGACACCGTGTTCGGCGTGTTCGACCATCAGTTGCAACTCGTGGGCGTCGGCCATCTTGCGTATCTGCCGGCTGACGGCAACGGCCGCACCGCCGAATTCGGCGTGTCCGTGCTCGAAAGCGCACGCGGCCAAGGCATCGGCTCCAAACTCTTCGAGCGCGCCGCCATCCGCAGCCGCAACACGCACGTCACCCAGCTTTACATGCACTGCCTCTCGCGCAACAGCACGATGATGCATATCGCGAAGAAGTCGGGCATGAAGATCGAATACGCCTACGGCGAAGCCGACGCGTATCTCTCGCTCGAACCGGCCGACCAGAGCAGCATCATTGCGGAAATGCTCCAGGAGCAAGCCGCCGTGTTCGACTATGCGCTCAAGCGCCAGGCGCGCAACGCGAGCAAGCTGATCGAAACCATCCTGCCCCAAGCAGTCGCGGCCTGAATCGCGCGGTTTCCCTCGCCATGAAAAAAGCGGCCCCGGCCGCTTTTTTTGCGTCTGCGCGCGGCGTTGCGCGTCTCGCGCTCAACGAATCGGCAATGCGGTCGTTTCCTTGAACGTATCGAGCGAAAAACTCGATTTCACGTCGATCACCGAAGGATGGTGCAGCAACTGATCCTGCACGAAGCGCGAAAAATGCGCCATGTCTTCCACCTGCACGCGCAGCAGGAAATCCATGTCGCCCGTCATCGCGTGGCAGCCCACCACTTCGGGCCAGGTCTGCACGGCCGCGCGAAAAAGTTCGGCATGCGTGACGCCCTCGCGGCCCGCCGCCGTCGGCCCGCGCTTTTCCAGCCGCACGTTCACGTACGCGAGCAGATCGAGGCCGAGTTTTTGCGCGTCGAGCAACGCGACATAACCGCGAATCACGCCGCTTTCCTCAAGCCGCCGGATGCGCCGCAAGCATGGGCTCGGCGAGAGATTCACCCGCTCGGCGATCTCCTGGTTTGAGAGCCGGCCATTCTCCTGAAGGATCGCCAGAATGCGCCTGTCGATCGCGTCCAATTCGATGTTCGCCATTTTCTGCCGCAATCCAATTCGATGGCGGCAGTTTATAGCGCCAAATTTCCGTGCGGCGAATTAGTTCGCAAGTTTTCACTCAAACGCGCGGACTACACTGCTCGGACTACACCTCACCAACTACATGGCATCGGGAGACAGCACATGCAGGTCGCAACCTGGGACAACCCCGTCGGCACCGACGGCTTCGAGTTCATCGAATACACCGCGCCGGACCCGAAAGCGCTCGGCAAGCTGTTCGAGCGCATGGGCTTCACCGCCGTCGCGCGCCATCGCCATAAGGACGTGACGCTCTATCGTCAGGGCGAGATCAACTTCATCGTCAACGGCGAGCCGGATTCGTTCGCGCAACGCTTCGCGCGCCTGCACGGCCCGTCGATCTGCGCCATCGCGTTTCGCGTGCAGGACGCCGCGCAAGCCTACCGGCGCGCGCTGGAACTGGGCGCATGGGGCTTCGACAACAAGACCGGCCCGATGGAGCTGAACATTCCGGCCATCAAGGGCATCGGCGACTCGCTGATCTATTTCGTCGACCGCTGGCGCGGCAAGGACGGCGCGGCGCCGGGCAGCATCGGCGACATCAGCATTTACGACGTCGATTTCGTGCCGATCGAGGGCGCCGAGCAGAATCCGGCCGGCCACGGCCTCACCTATATCGATCACCTCACGCACAACGTCCATCGCGGCCGCATGGCCGAATGGGCCGAGTTCTACGAGCGCCTGTTCAATTTCCGCGAAATTCGCTATTTCGACATCGAAGGCAAGGTGACGGGCGTGAAGTCGAAGGCCATGACCTCGCCGTGCGGCAAGATCCGCATTCCGATCAACGAGGAAGGCGGCGAAACGGCCGGCCAGATCCAGGAATATCTGGACGCGTACCACGGCGAAGGCATTCAGCACATCGCGCTGGGAACGAACGACATTTACGGCACGGTGGACGGCCTGCGCGCATCGAACATCTCGCTGCTCGACACCATCGACACGTATTACGAACTCGTGAACCGTCGCATTCCCGGCCACACGGAACCGCTCGACGAACTGAAGAAGCGCAAGATCCTGATCGACGGCCTGCCCGAAGATTTGCTGCTGCAAATTTTCACGGAGAACCAGATCGGCCCGATCTTCTTCGAGATCATTCAGCGCAAGGGCAACCAGGGGTTCGGCGAAGGCAACTTCAAGGCGCTGTTCGAATCGATCGAACTCGACCAGATCCGCCGCGGCGTGGTGCAGGACAAAGCCTGACGCGGTTACGCACCGTAAATGAAAAGGGCGAAGATCGCGCGATCTTCGCCCTTTTGTCTTTTGAACCCGCCGCCGCACACCCGGCGACGGATTCGAATGAGTGGAATGCGGCGCGGATCAGCGCGGCATCGCGAATTTCAGGCTGGCTTCGGCCCGGCGTTAGTTCCGCGCCGCCTTTGCGGCGGGCAGGACGTTCGTTTCGGCCGGAGCGTTGGTGACGCATTGCACGCAGGGCGTGTTCGCCTTCGCGCCGCTTTGCGTGCGGGCGTTCGAAGGCAGCGGCGCGCTCATCGCGAAAAACGCCGCCGAGACCGTCAGGAAGGTCTGGATATGTCGATTATTCATGCTTGTACTCCTATTTTCAGACTGGCCTGTCGCGCTGAAACCCCGTTTTTGCGAGGCAAAAGCAGCTCCCACAGGTGAGGGAGTTCGACAGCATATTCAAGAGCGCGGACCAGCCTGTGCAACATTTACACGTTGTTACGTCCGTGAGATTTGACTCACATCCTTTCTTGCACAAGGACTTGCGTCTGTCATGTTGGGTCGTGCGAATTTTTTCGCGGGCCTGAAAAATGCAACGAAATGCTGCATTGCGCCAGCCGTAGAACGGCCTGCGGACCGCCCGCGCGCGACAGCGGCGGGTTTGTCCGAGTGCTACTATCAAAAAAAAGACGCCAAGATGGCGAGCCCGGTTGAAGCATCCACAAGATGCCGATGCCCAGAAGTTCTGGCGATCCCACAACGGATTGGTTGGATGGAGGAAGACAAACAATGAATGCCCCGCTCGACGCAGGTCAGCGCGCTTCGCTCGAAGCCGCACTCGCTTCCGTCACGCTCGACGACAAATACACCCTCGAACGCGGTCGCGCGTACATGAGCGGCATCCAGGCGCTGGTGCGTCTGCCCATGCTGCAACAGGAACGCGACAAGGCCGCCGGTCTCAATACCGCGGGATTCATTTCCGGCTATCGCGGCTCGCCGCTCGGCGGTCTCGACCAGTCGCTCTGGAAAGCCAAAACGCATCTTGCCGGTCACGGCATCGTGTTTCAGCCCGGCGTGAACGAAGACCTCGCCGCGACCGCCGTGTGGGGCTCGCAGCAGGTGAATCTCTACCCGTCGGCGAAATGCGACGGCGTATTTTCGATGTGGTACGGCAAAGGCCCCGGCGTCGATCGCTGCGGCGACGTGTTCAAGCACGGCAACTCGGCCGGCTCCGCGCAGCATGGCGGCGTGCTCGTGCTCGCCGGCGACGACCACGCGGCCAAATCCTCCACGCTCGCGCATCAGTCCGAACACATCTTCAAGGCCTGCGGCCTGCCGGTGCTGTTCCCGTCGAACGTGCAGGAATATCTCGACTTCGGCCTGCACGGCTGGGCCATGAGCCGCTATTCCGGCCTGTGGGTCGCGATGAAATGCGTGACCGACGTGGTGGAATCGTCGGCTTCCGTGGAGATCGACCCGCATCGCACGAAAATCATCCTGCCCGAAGATTTCGCGATGCCCGAGGGCGGCCTGAACATCCGCTGGCCCGATCCGCCGCTCGTGCAGGAAGCGCGTCTGCTCGACTACAAGTGGTACGCGGCGCTCGCCTACGTGCGCGCCAACAAGCTCGACCGCATCGAGATCGATTCGCCGCACGCGCGCTTCGGCATCATGACCGGCGGCAAGGCGTATCTGGACGTGCGCCAGGCGCTCACCGACCTCGGCCTCGACGACGAAACCTGCGCGCGCATCGGCATTCGCCTGTACAAGGTCGGCTGCGTATGGCCGTTGGAGGCGCAAGGCGCGCAGGCATTCGCGCGCGGACTCGAGGAAATTCTCGTGGTCGAAGAAAAGCGCCAGATTCTCGAATACGCGATCAAGGAAGAGTTGTACAACTGGCCCGACGCGCAGCGCCCGCGCGTGTACGGCAAGTTCGACGAAAAGGACGGCGCGGGCGGCGAATGGTCGGTGCCGATGGGCAACTGGCTGCTGCCCGCGCACTACGAGCTTTCGCCCGCGATCATCGCCAAGGCGATCGCCACGCGGCTCGACAAGTTCGAGATGCCGTCCGACGTGCGCGCGCGCATCGCGGCGCGCGTCGCCGTGATCGAAGCGAAGGAGCGCGCGCTCGCCAGGCCGCGGGTACAGGCCGAGCGCAAGCCGTGGTTCTGCTCGGGCTGCCCGCACAACACGTCGACGAACGTGCCCGAAGGCTCGCGCGCGATGGCCGGCATCGGCTGCCACTACATGACCGTGTGGATGGATCGCGGCACCAGCACGTTCAGCCAGATGGGCGGCGAAGGCGTGGCGTGGGTCGGCCAGGCGCCGTTCACCAACGACAAGCACGTGTTCGCCAATCTCGGCGACGGCACTTACTTCCACTCGGGCCTGCTCGCGATTCGCGCGGCGATCGCGTCGAAGGCCAACATCACCTACAAGATCCTCTACAACGACGCCGTGGCGATGACGGGCGGTCAGCCCGTCGACGGCGTGCTGACCGTGCCGCAGATCACGCATCAGCTCGCCTCCGAAGGCGCGGCGAAGATCGTGATCGTCACCGACGAGCCCGGGAAGTACGAAGGCGAGCCCGCTTCCCGGCTCGCGCCCGGCGTGACGATTCATTATCGCGACACGCTCGATGCGATGCAGCGCGAACTGCGCGAGATTCCCGGCACGACGATCCTGATCTACGACCAGACCTGCGCCACGGAAAAGCGCCGCCGCCGCAAGCGCGGCGCATACCCCGATCCGGCGAAGCGCGTCGTCATCAACGAGGCCGTGTGCGAAGGTTGCGGCGATTGCTCGGTGCAGTCGAATTGCCTCTCCGTCGAGCCGCTCGACACCGAATACGGCACGAAACGCCAGATCAACCAGTCCACCTGCAACAAGGACTACTCGTGCGTGAAGGGCTTTTGCCCGAGCTTCGTCACGGTCGAAGGCGGCCAGTTGCGCAAACCCAGGCCCAGCAGCGTGGCCGACGAGGCGATGCCCGTCGTGCCCACGCCCGACGTGCCCGCCATCGCGCGCCCGTACGGCGTGCTTGTCACGGGCGTGGGCGGCACGGGCGTGGTGACGATCGGCGCCCTGCTCGGCATGGCCGCGCATCTGGAAGCCAAGGGCGTGACGGTGCTCGACGTGACCGGCCTCGCGCAGAAAGGCGGCGCGGTGATGAGCCACGTGCAGATCGCGCAGCGCCCCGACGACATCCACGCCACGCGCATCGCCATGGGCGAGGCGAATCTCGTGATCGGTTGCGACGCCATCGTCACGGCCGGCGACGATTGCGTTTCGCGCATGCAGGAAGGCGTCACGCACGTCGTGCTCAACAGCGCGCCCACGCCCACGGCCGAATTCATCAAGAATCCGCAGTGGCAATTCCCCGGCTCGAACACCGAAGCCGACGTGCGCGCGGCTGCCGGCAACGACAACGTCGCGACCGTCGACGCCAATCGCTACGCGCTCGCGCTGCTCGGCGACGCCATCTACACGAATCCGTTCGTGCTCGGCTATGCGTGGCAAAAGGGCTGGTTGCCGCTTACGCACGAGTCGCTCACGCGCGCGATCGAATTGAACGCGGTGCAGGTCGAGAAGAATCTCGCGGCCTTCGAGTGGGGACGTCGCGTGGCGCACGATCGCGCAGCCGTCGACCAGCTCGCGAAGAAGCCGCTGCCGCAGCAGAACGCCGACGCGGCGGGCGCGAAGATCGTCTCGCTGCACACGCCCAAGGCGCTCGACACGCTCGTGGAAAAGCGCGCGCAGTATCTCGCCGCCTATCAGAACGAAGCGTATGCGCGGCGTTATCGCGCGTTCGTCGACACGGTGCGCGCGGCCGAAGCGAAGCTCGACCGCCCCGATGGCCAGCAGGCGCTCACCGAAGCCGTGGCGAAGAATCTGCACAAACTGATGGCGTACAAGGACGAGTACGAAGTCGCGCGCCTCTACGCGGACCCGGCCTTCGTCGAGAAGATCAAGGCGAGCTTCGAAGGCGACTGGAAGCTCAACTTCCATCTCGCACCGCCTTCGTTCGCGAAGCACGACGACAACGGCAAGCTCGTGAAGAAGCAGTACGGCCCGCGCATGCTCGGCGCGATGCGCGTGCTCGCGAAGCTCAAGTTCCTGCGCGGCACGGCGCTCGATCCGTTCGGCCGCACCGAGGAACGCCGCCACGAACGCGCGATCATCGGCGAATACGAAGCGCTGATGCGCGAGGTGATCGGTGGCCTGAGCGACGCGAACCTGCCGCTCGCGCTCGAACTCGCGAACCTGCCCGACGCGATTCGCGGCTACGGCCACGTGAAGGAAAACAACCTCAAGGCCACGCGCGCGAAGTGGGCGGCGCTGCTCGCGAAATGGCGCTCGCCGGAAAACGGCGCGGCGCAGCGCGCGGCTTGATGCTTTTCTGACGCGCTAAGAATCAAGGGCGCTCCGGTCGAACGGAGCGCCCTTTTTTCCTCCGCTCTTCCGGGCGAAAAATGCGCGCGCTTACGCAGCGCCACGCGCAATGGCGCGCGTTACTTCGCGTTCGCGGCCTTCGCCACCGTTGCGTTGGCCGCGGCCACGGCCGTCATGTTGATGATGCGTCGCACCGTCGCGGCCGGCGTGAGAATGTGTACCGGCTTCGCCGCGCCCAGCAGGAACGGGCCGACCGTCACGCCTTCGCCGCCGATCGTCTTCAGCAGGTTGTACGCGATGTTGGCCGCTTCCACGTTCGGCATGATGAGCAGGTTCGCCTCGCCCGAAAGCGTCGTGCCGGGGAACGACTGCTTGCGGATCAGTTCCGAAAGCGCGGCGTCGCCGTGCATTTCGCCGTCCACTTCGAGCTGCGGCGCGCGCTGCGCGATCAACTCGCGCGCGGCCTGCATGCGCTGCGACGTCGAAGAACGCACGCTGCCGAAGTTCGACGACGAAAGCAACGCGACCTTCGGCGTAATGCCGAACTTCTCGATCTCGCGCGCGGCGAGAATCGTCATGTCGGCGAGTTGCTCGGCGCTCGGCACTTCGTTCACGTAGGTATCGCAGATGAACAGATTGCGGCCCGGCAGCATCAGCAGATTCATCGCCGCGAAGTTTTCTGCGTGATTCGCGAGGCCGATCACCTGCTCGATGTACTTGAGGTGCGTGTCGAAGCTGTTCACGAGGCCGCAGATCATGCCGTCCGCGTCGCCCAGATGCACGAGAATCGCGCCGATCAGCGTGTTGAACTTGCGCATCGCGGCCTTCGCGACCTCGGGCGTCACGCCGTGGCGCGCGCCGAGTTCGTGATACGCCTGCCAGCACTTCTGGTAGCGCGGATCGTCCTCGGGATCGACGATCTCGAAGTCGGTGCCGGCGCGCAGCTTCGAGCCCATCTTCTGCAAGCGCATTTCCACGACCGAAGGACGGCCGACGATGATCGGCCGGGCGATCTTCTCGTTGAGCACGAATTGCGCGGCGCGCAGCACGCGCTCGTCCTCGCCTTCGGCGAACACGATGCGCGCCGGACTCGACTTCGCGGCCGCGAACACGGGGCGCATGACCATGCCCGTGCGGTAGACCGTCGCGCCCAGTTCCTCGCGGTACGCGTCCATGTCCTGGATCGGGCGCGTGGCCACGCCAGAATCCATCGCGGCTTGCGCCACGGCCGGCGCGATCTTGATGATGAGACGCGGATCGAACGGCTTCGGAATCAGGTATTCCGGGCCGAATTCGAGCGAATGGCCTTCATACGCCTTCGCGACTTCGTCGCCCTGATCGGTCTCCTCCGCGAGTTCGGCAATCGCGCGCACGCACGCGAGCTTCATCTCTTCGGTGATGGTGGTCGCGCCCACGTCCAGCGCGCCGCGGAAGATGAACGGGAAGCACAGCACGTTGTTCACCTGGTTCGGGTAGTCCGAACGGCCGGTGGCGATGATCGCGTCGGGGCGCACCTTCTTCGCTTCTTCGGGGCGGATTTCCGGCTCCGGGTTCGCGAGCGCGAGAATCAGCGGCTTCGCGCCCATCTCCACGACCATCTCGGGCTTGAGCACGCCCGCGCTCGAGCAGCCTAGAAACACGTCGGCGCCCTTGATGGCGTCGCCGAGCGTGCGCGCCTGCGTGTTGGCCGCGTAGCGCTCCTTCGACGGATCGAGATTGCCGCGCCCTTCGTAGATCACGCCCTTCGAGTCCGTGACCAGCACGTTCGCTTTCTTCAGGCCGAGATTCACGAGCAGATCGAGACACGCGATGGCCGCCGCGCCCGCGCCCGAACACACGAGCTTCACTTCCTCCAGTTTCTTGCCGACCACTTTCAGGCCGTTGAGAATCGCCGCCGAAGCGATGATGGCCGTGCCGTGCTGATCGTCGTGGAAAACCGGAATCTTCATGCGCTCGCGCAGCTTCTTCTCGATGTAGAAGCACTCGGGCGCCTTGATGTCCTCCAGGTTGATGCCGCCGAGCGTGGGCTCGAGCATCGCGATGGCTTCGACGAGCTTGTCCGGGTCGGTTTCGGCGAGTTCGATGTCGAACACGTCGATGCCCGCGAACTTCTTGAAGAGGCAGCCCTTGCCTTCCATGACCGGCTTGGCCGCGAGCGGGCCGATGTTGCCGAGACCCAGAACGGCCGTGCCGTTCGTCACGACGCCGACGAGGTTCGCGCGCGAGGTGTACTTCTGCGCGTCGAGCGGCTCGTCGTAGATGGCCATGCACGCGGCCGCCACGCCCGGCGAATACGCAAGCGAGAGATCGAGCTGGTTCGACAGCGGCTTGGTCGGCGTGACCGAGATCTTGCCGGGCTTCGGATTCTGGTGATAAGCGAGCGCGCTTTGCTTCAGTTGTTCATCCATTTTCGGGCCTGCCAGGACGTGAGAGAAAGAGAATGTGTTTTATGTCATGACGCCGACGGTTCGCACCGCGCTCGCCAGGCAAACGGCGGCGATCCCGCTCATGCGAGGAAGCGCACGCACGAGCGGCAGCGAACCCGCGCAGCGCGAAAAACGCATCGCGCCGACACGGCACGACGACGCAATGACACGCTGTTAAGCACTGCTACGAACGGGTTACGGCGATCCGGCGGGGCGATTAGTGTACACCGCGCCCATGACGCGATTACCCCGGTCAAAGCCCAATAGCCGGCATTTGCGCGGGCGATGATGCGGCGCGTCAGCGCGATGGGAAGGACGAGGAAAAACGCGAAGCCGGCGCGATGCGCGAAGAACCGCGACGTTGCGCAACGCGGCAACGCACGGCGCGTGGATACTCTCGCACGCCTCGCCGAACGATGTTGCAGGGCAGCGCGGCCACGCCGGCGCCGCCGTACTATGCGCATGTGGCGATGCGTCGCGGCAAGCGTGGAAAATGCGGAAAACGCGAAGGCGCCGGCGCGCGGCGCCGACGTGTACGCCGTCAGTCGAGCGCGGCGCCGCGCCGCTCGGGAATCAGAAAAAGCGTGGCGAGGATGTCGAGCACGTAGATCGACGCGAGCATGCCGAGCGCCGCCGCGAACGAATAGCGCGCCGCCAGCGCGCCCACGGCGAGCGGCCCGAAGCCGCCCACGGCGCGCCCGATGTTGAACAGCACGTTCTGCGCGGTCGCGCGCGCGGCCGTGGGATACAACTCGGAGATGAGCGCGCCGTAACCGCCGATCATGCCGTTGACGAACACGCCCATGAGCGCGCCGCCGATCAGCAACGCGAACGGCGTCGCCAGATGCGCGTAGACGAACACCATCGCCACGGCGCCCGCCTGATAGAACAGAAACGCGGGGCGCCGGCCGAAGCGGTCGGCGGCCATGCCGAACAGCCAGATGCCGAGCGCCATGCCCGCGACCGTCGCGGCGGTCCAGAGGCCCGACTTCGTGAGCGAATAGCCGAACGACCTGGAGAGATACGCGGGCAGCCAGATCATGAGCCCGTAGTAGCCGAAATTCTGCACCGAGCACAGCACGGCCACGCCCAGACTCGCGCGCGCCGTGCGCGCATCGGCCACGAGCAGGCGCAGCGCCCGCGGCTGCTCGTGCCGTGCGGCGCGCGCCACGCGCTCGCGATGTGCGACGAACATTTCCGGCTCGGGCACGCGGCGGCGCACCGCGAACGACACGACGGCGGGCAGCAAGCCGATCGCGAACATGCCGCGCCAGCCGATCGCGGGCAAGAGCGCCGGCGTGAGCAAGGCGGCCGCGAGCACGCCGAGCTGCCAGCCCAAACCGACATACGACGACGCCCGCGCGCGCAGGCGCGCCGGCCAGGTCTCCGCGACCAGCGCCATGCCGATGCCGAATTCGCCGCCCAGACCAATGCCCGCGATGGTCCGGTAGACGAGCAGATCGGCGTAGCCGCGCGCGAGCGCGCACAGCCCCGTGAACACCGCGAACAGCAGAATGGTCCAGGTCAGCACGCGCACGCGCCCGTAGCGATCGCTCAACGTTCCGAACACGATGCCGCCCGCCACGGCGCCCACGAGCGTCCACGTGACGAGGCCGCCCGCCTGCGCGCCGGACAAATGCAGATCGGCGCTGATCGCGGGCAGCATGAAGCCGAGCATCAGCAGATCGAAGCCGTCCATCGCGTAACCGAGCACCGAGGCGACGAGCGCGCGCAAGGCGTGGCCGCGCGGGGCGTCGGAGGCAGCGGGCGTGGGAACGGCGGTCATGGCGGAAACGTCCTGGAGGCGGAAAAAGCGCGAAATCGGCAAAAAGCGCGCAATAGAGCGCACAGAGCGCGAACCGGCGCACCGAATACGCCGTTTTAAATCGAACTCGACCGGGCGCGCCTGGGTGCGCGTGAGTGTAAAGGCGCGCGCGAGCCGTCACAACCGCGAAAACAAATGCGGGACGATGCGCGGTTGCGTGAGGCCGCGCCGCCCGCGATCGCGCCTGGTTTGCGCGCGGCGCGGGCGCGGCACGGACGCGAGCCGGGCGCTCGCCGTGGTCCCGCCGACTCGTCGGCGTCCGTCAAGTCAGGTAAAATACCGGCCTACGCGCGCAAGAGAAGCCGCCTGGACCGAGCGAGTCGCTCTGACACACGTTGTCGGGCGATCGGCGCCCCGGGCCGCGCATCGCGGAACACGCCGAAGCAGGCTTTCGGCCCGCCGTGCCAGCGCCACCGGGCCACGCGCCCACCCTCCTCCCGCTTTCATACCCAAGGATTCGCCCATGACAGGCTACGATCGCCAGACGATCTCGGACACGACCGCCAAGATGCTGCTCGAAGTGCAAGCCGTACACTTCAATGCCGAAAAGCCCTTCATCTTCACTTCCGGCTGGGCGAGCCCGGTCTATATCGACTGCCGCAAGCTGATCTCGTATCCGCGCGTGCGCCGCGGCCTCATGGAAATGGCGGAGGCGACCATTCTGCGCGACGTCGGCTACGAGCAGATCGACGCCGTTGCCGGCGGCGAAACCGCGGGCATTCCGTTCGCCGCGTGGCTCTCCGACCGCCTGATGGTGCCGATGCAGTACGTGCGCAAGAAGCCGAAGGGTTTCGGCCGCAACGCGCAGATCGAAGGTCTGCTCACCGAAGGCCAGCGCGTGCTGCTCGTGGAAGACCTCACCACGGACAGCCGCAGCAAGATCAACTTCATCAACGCGCTGCGCACGGCGGGCGCGCAGGTGAACCACTGCTTCGTGCTGTTCCACTACAACATCTTCAAGGAAAGCGTTTCGGTCCTGAAGGACATCGACGTGGACCTGCACGCACTCGCAACGTGGTGGGACGTGCTGCGCGTCGCGAAGGAATCGGGCTATTTCGAAACCAGGACGCTCGACGAAGTGGAAAAATTCCTGCACGCACCGGCCGAATGGTCGGCGGCGCACGGCGGCGCGACGGCCGCACCGCAATAAGCGCGGCGCCGCATCGGCAAAAAGGCCATCTGCTTTTCGGCAGATGGCCTTTTTTATTGCGTCGCGCCCTGCATGGGTATTGACGCTTGCATGCGCGGCGCCGGCCGCGGTCAATGCGGCAGCGATTCGACTTCGCCGTCGTCGGGCGTATGCGAAGAGAGATTGAGCAAGCCGTTGCTCTGTGCATACTGAAAAAGCTCGGAGTCGCGATCGAGTCCGAGTTTGCGCATTGCAGTATTTTTTTGCGTACTAATCGTCTTAATGCTTCGATTGAGTTTTTCGGATATTTCTTTAATCGTCATCCCTGAAACAAAGAGCCGCACGACTTCAAGCTCGCGTTTCGAGAGAATCACTTCATCGGTTTTTCCGCCGCTATTGATGCGCAATTGATCGAGCGCGACTTTCACCTGCGGGCTCATGTATTCGATGTTGCGGCTCACGTGCTGCACGGCGAGTCCGATATGGCTCAAATCGTCGGATTTGTGGACGACGGCGATCACGCCGAGTTCGCCGAGGCGCTTGAGCAGCGCGGCGTTCTCCAGCATGGTCAGAACTACGATGGGAATGGCGGGAAAGTTGCGCCGCAAATAGCCGATGAGCGGCAGCCCGTCGCCGTATTGGCCGCCTGGCATGGCGAGATCGGTCACTAGCACGTCGCACGGCACGGCCTGCAACGCCTTCACGAGTTCGGTGGACTGGCGCGCACGGCCGACGACCTGAATGCCGGGGAAATTGAGCAGTGCGTGTTCAGCACCAAACAAGATCACCGGATGATCGTCGGCGACTACGACCCTGATTGGTTGCTGCATCACCCCTCCATGTAGGCAAATATTGACTTCTCCGGCGCGCGGCCGACCCCGATTTCACCTCTTTCCGACGCGCGACAACTCCAACGCCCGACCTGGAGAACTCTCAACTATAGCCCAATTCGCCGCTCGCTCTGAACGCATTCAAGCAAAGCTTTCGCTTATATATCGCTATATTGAATCAAATTCGACCGAAAGCACAAATTAAAACGTTCCTTCGGACCTTTGTAGTCCGAATTTCACAAATACGTAAGAGAAATCACTAATGCGCACTCCCAAATTTTCAGACATCCAGAGCTTGCGGGCCGCGTTCGCTTCCTTGCTGGCAATCACGCTTGCTTTATCGACGGTCCCGGTCGGCGCGGGCGAAGCCTTCACGGTGTCGAGCAGCGATTTTGCCGACGGCGGCAAGGTCGGCGTGCGGCAAGTGTTCAACGCGGCGGGCTGCAACGGCGCGAACCGCTCGCCCGCCCTGTCGTGGCGTCACGCGCCGGCGGGCACGCGCAGCTTTGCCGTGACGATCTTCGACCGCGACGCGCCGGGCCGCGGCTGGTGGCACTGGGCCGTCGCCAATCTGCCCGCGAATCTGACCGGTCTGCCCGAAAACGCGAGCGCCTCGGGCGCGTTGCGCGCGCTGGGCGCGGTCGAGGCGCGCAGCGACTTCGACGTGGACGGTTACGGCGGCCCATGCCCGCCGCCGGGCAATCCGCATCGCTACGTGATCACCGTCTACGCGTTGCGCGTCGACACGCTTGCGCTGGCGCAAGGCCGTCCCGCCGCGCTGTTCGATCGCGAGATCGGCGGCGCGGTGCTTGGCCGCGCGCAGCTCCAGGTGACGTACAGCCGCTAGGCGCGGCGGATTATATCGTGGGAGGAATAAGCGCCCGCGATCTTCGCGTGCAGCCTTGCGTCACATGCCGTTGCGCGGAAATGATTAAGATGAAGCCTCGCTGCTCGCAGCGCCGTTCGCATCGTCCACATCCCTTTTTGCGGAGTGCTCCATGTCCCGAATCGTCATTGCCTATCACAGCGGCTACGGCCACACGAAGAAACTCGCGGAAAGCGTGCTCGAGGGCGCGGCGGGCGCGGGCGCCGATGCGAAACTGATCGCGGTCGACGGGATCGACGACGCGGGCTGGGCCGAGCTGGACGCGGCCGACGCCATCGTGTTCGGCGCGCCGACGTACATGGGCGGGCCGTCCGCGCAGTTCAAGACGTTCGCCGATGCGAGTTCGAAGGCGTGGTTCACGCAAAAGTGGAAAGACAAGATCGCGGCGGGCTTCACGAATTCGGCGACCATGAACGGCGACAAATTCTCGACGATCCAGTATTTCGTCACGCTGGCGATGCAGCACGGCATGATCTGGACGGGCACGGGCATGATGCCCGCGAACACCAAGGCCGCCACGCGCAACGACATCAACTTCGTGGGCGGCTTCGCGGGGCTGCTCGCGCAGTCGCCGGCCGACGCCACGCCCGAGGAAGGCCCGCTGCCCGGCGACCACGAAACGGCGCGCGCGTTCGGCGTGCGGGTGGCCGCCGTCACCGAACGCTGGCTCGCCGGACGCACGGCCGCTGCCTGACGCCTGACGCCGGACGCTGGCTCGCCGGACGCACGGCCGCTGCCTGGCGCCTGTGCCGCCCAAACCAACGCGGGGCGCGGACGGCGTGCGCAGCGTGTGGCCGGGCGGCGTGGGCGGCGCGGGCAAATTCACGCGGCGCGACCTGGCCTTACGGGTAAGCCCCGATTTTTTCGCGGCACGTTCGCGCACGCGTTCCTGCGAGGTCTTAAAATACCGTTCCGGCGCGGCTCGGCCGCGCCCGCGTTTGCAAACCGCTCGCCTGTGTCGACGCCTCCGCCAGCGCACGTTTGCAACCCCGAATCCCGCGTTCAGAGAGATTGAGATGAGCACGAAAGTTTTTGTCGACGGACAGGAAGGCACGACTGGCCTGAAGATTTTCGAATACCTGTCGCCGCGCACCGACGTCGAGATCCTGCGTATCGACGACGCCAGGCGCAAGGACGTCGAGGAACGCCGCCGTCTCATCAACGCTTCGGACGTCACGTTCCTGTGCCTGCCCGATGTCGCCTCGCGCGAGTCGGCGGCGCTCGTCGACAACGACCGCACGGTGCTGATCGACGCCAGCACGGCCTTCCGCACGCACGCCGACTGGGCCTACGGCCTGCCCGAACTCACCAAAACGCAGCGCGAGAAGGTGCGCCAGGCGAAGCGCATCGCCGTGCCGGGCTGCCACGCTTCGGCGTTCGTGCTGGCCATGCGCCCGCTCGTGGAAGCCGGGCTGGTCGCGCCGGACTTCGCCGCGCACGCCTATTCGCTCACGGGCTACAGCGGCGGCGGCAAGAAGATGATCGCGGAGTACGAAGCCGGCGGCAACGCGAAGCTCATGAGCCCGCGCCCCTACGCGCTCGGCCTCACGCACAAGCACCTGCCGGAAATGGCGTTCCACGGCGCGTTGACCGGCGCACCGGTTTTCACGCCCATCGTCGGGCCGTTCTACAAGGGTCTCGCGGTTACGACCTATTTTTCGCGCAAGCAGCTCGCGCGCAGCGCGAAACCGCAGGACGTGCTCTCGCTTTACGCCGAATACTATGCGGGCGAGCCGTTCGTGCGCGTGGCGCCGTTCGACGCCGAAGCCAACCTCGACGCCGGCATGTTCGACGTGCAGGCCAACAACGACACCAATCGCGTCGATCTGTTCGTGTTCGGTAACGACGAGCAGTTCGTGACTGTCGCGCGGCTGGACAATCTCGGCAAGGGCGCCTCGGGCGCGGCGATCCAGTGCATGAATCTCGCGATCGGCGCGGCGGAAAATACCGGCCTCGCCGGGTGAATCGCTTCGCACAAACGCAAAAGCCGGCTTGAGAGCCGGCTTTTTTCATCGTCTGGCGAAATGTCGCAACACTGTTGCAAATCGCTGGACGAAAAAAAGCCCGCCAATGGTTGGCGGGCTGAATCCATATCAGAGGAGACATGGAGGAGACAGGAACCAGTATAGCGACTAGCGTGATGCGATGCAACATGTAAAGTAGGGAGCGCCCTAAATGTCGCTTTCTCGCAACATCGTCATTGGCCTGTCATCGAAAGAATGAGCATGAGCTGATCGAGGCCGACGGGCCGCACCAGATGCACGTCGAAGCCTGCGGCAAGCGCCGCGTCGCGGTGGCGCGATTCGCCCCAGCCGGCCAGCGCGATCAGCATCGGCGCTTGCGGCATGGACGAGGGCGCCGGCGTTGCCGCGCGCAGCGCCCGCACGATCGTGCCGGGGTCGTCCCCGGCGAGCGAGAGCGCGACGATGGCCACCGCCGGCGCCTGCCGTGCGGCGGCCGCGAGCGCTTCGTCGAGCGTGCGCGCGAGCGTGACCGCATAGCCGAGATCGGTCAGCAAGGTGCCGAGGCCGGTGAGCGACTTCTCGTCGTTATCGGCGATCAGGATGTGCGCGGCCACTTTCCTGCTCCCGCGCGAGGTGCCGCCGTCGTCGTTGCCACGTTGATCGGCCTTTGGTGACGCAGCCGCGACCGGAGCCGGGAATCGGCTCCGTCATCCGGTGCGATGCGCCCCATTTTCCACAGACGTCATCCCGCTATTTGTGCGTCAGCGCGCGGTCATCGGTACTTTCGCGTGCGAAAGATCAAAAAAGCGCCGATTTCCGCAGCCAGGGCCGTCCTTCGCCGGATTCCGCCCTTCTCAGCGCTTCTCGGCGCTTCGATCGCCATCTCACCGGCCCGCCCGCCGCGCGTCACTTAAGCGCCCGATTTCCGCAGCTAGGGCCGTCCTTCGCCGGATTCAGCGCTTCTCAGCCTTCTCAGCCTTCTCAGCCTTCTCGGCCTTCTCGCCCTTCTCAGCCCTCCGATCGCCGTCTCACCGGCCCGCCCGCCGCGCCGCCACTTTGCCGAGCACGGCGAAATCGCGCTCGCCGTCGCCGTGCGCCACGGCTTCGATCAGGCTGTCACGCACGACGCTCGCCACCGGCAGCGGCGTCGAGACGGCGTCGGCGGCCGCGAGCGCGAGCCGCACGTCCTTCAAGCCGAGGCGCGCCTTGAACAGCGCCGGCTCGTAGCGGCCTTCGGCGATCATGCCGCCATAGCCCGCATAGACCGGCCCCGGAAACGGGCCGCCCGTCACGACGTCGAGGAAATCGCGCATCGCGACGCCGTAACCGCCGAGCAGCGCCGCCGCTTCGCCGAGCGATTCCACCGCCGAGGCCAGCATGAAGTTCGCGGCCAGCTTCATCACGTTCGCGTGCTGCGGTTCATCGCCGACGCGCCATGTTTTCTGGCCGATCACGTCGAACAGCGGCTGCACGCGGTCGATCGCGGCGCTCGCGCCCGCCGCCATGATGGTGAGCTTCGCGGCCTGCGCGGCGTCGGGGCGGCCGAGCACGGGCGCCGCCACGTATTGCACGCCGCGTTCGGCGTGTTCCTTCGCGAGCGTTTGCGCGAGCGCGACCGAAATCGTCGCCATGTTCACGTGTACGAGGCCGTGCGGCGCCTGGTCCAGCAAGGCGGCGTCGATCACTTCGCGCAGCGCCGCGTCGTCGGCGAGCATGGAAATGACGGCGTCGCCGCCGAACGCTTCGGCGGGCGTGGCGGCCACGCGCGCGCCGGCCCCGGCAAGCGCCTCCGCCTTCGCCGCCGTGCGGTTCCACACGCGCACCGTATGCCCCGCCTTGAGCAGATTGCCGACCATCGCGCCGCCCATTTCACCGAGACCGATAAATCCGATATCCATTGCACGCTCCTTGCGCTTTCGTTGAACTGTCGACGGCGCGTCGCTCGTTCGCGCCATCGACGGGAAAACGAGCAGTACAGCACAACGCGCGCCGCCGCGCTGAGGCGCGGGCGCGGGCGTTGGCGTTGGCGTTGGCGTTGGCGTTGACGTTGGCGTTGACGTTGGCGTTGGCGTTGGCGCTGGCGTTGAAGTTGACGTTGGCTTCGACACCACACGTCGGCAGGCGCAGGCGCGCGGTGCGATACTGCGTCGATGGTCACCGCCACCTTCCGCTTCTACGAGGAACTCAACGATTTCCTTGCGCGCCCGCTGCGCCAGCGCGACTTCTCGTGCGCCTGCGCGAGCGGCGCCACCGCGAAGCATATGATCGAGGCGCTCGGCGTGCCGCACACCGAAGTCGAGCTTATTCTCGTGAACGGCGAGTCGGTGGGCTTCGAGCACGCGCTCGCGGAAGGCGACCGCGTCGCCGTGTACCCGACATTCGAGGCGCTCGACATCCGCCCGCTCCTGCGCGTGCGCGAGGCGCCGCTGCGCGAGCCGCGCTTTATCGCCGATGCGCATCTGGGCGGCCTCGCGCAACAGTTGCGTCTCGCGGGTTTCGACACGCTCTACGACAACCATTTCGCCGACGACGAGATCGAAGCGCTGGCCGCCGCCGAGCATCGCATCGTGCTCTCGCGCGACCGCGAACTGCTCAAGCGGCGCGGCATCACGCACGGCTGCTACGTGCGCGCGCTCAAACCGCACGCGCAGGCGCGCGAAATCTTCGAGCGGCTCGATCTCGCGGCGAGCGCGCGGCCGTTCCGGCTGTGTCTGCTGTGCAACGCGCCGCTGCGCGAAATCGCGCGAGAAGCCGTGCGCGAGCGCGTGCCCGAGGGCGTGTTCGCTCGCCAGACGCGGTTCGTGACCTGCGACGTCTGCCATCGCGTGTTCTGGGAAGGATCGCACTGGCGGCGCATGCGCGCGCTCGTCGACAGCCTGACGCGCGATACGGCCGAAGCCGCCGAAGCCACGAACGCCGGTCACGAAACCGGCGCGCGATAACAGCTATAAGCGGCTATAACCGCACGCGATAAGCGGACACGATAAGCGGACCGCCAGGCAGGAAAAGCGCGGTACACCAAAGCCGCGATGGACGCAGGCGGGCGATTGCGTACAATTCGCGCCACGCATTCCACCGGAGCACGACACATGGCCATGAAGAAAACCGACCTTGAAAAGAACAAGGCGCTAAAACTGATGCAGGCGACGCACAAGGCAGGCCCCGACCGCTTCGGCAAGGGTTCCGAGCAGCCCGCCGCGCTCGATCGCCGCGAACAGCGCAAGCTGGATCAGGCGCAAGGCCTCGTGCCGTTCGCGTGCAAGCTCAACGCCGACCTCGTCGCCAAGCTCAAGGCGCGCGCGGAAAACCATCCTGGCGGCGTCAACGCGCTGGTCGGCGAACTGCTCGAAGCGGCGCTCGCAAACGGCGCGTCGTGATCGACACGCCTCGCGCCGCACTTCCCGCGGACGAAAAAAAAGCCAGAGCATTGCTCTGGCTTTTTTCGTGGCGCGGCAACGCTTAGTTCTGCGTGCCCTTGTCCGACGTGCCGGCGGCCGACGCGCTGTCCGAAACGGCGGCGCGCTTGCCGTGATGCTTGAGCGTCTTGTGCTGCTTCTTGGCCTTGGCCGGCGCGCTGGCCGCGGCCGGCGCCGTTGCCGCGGCGCCCGATGCGTCTTGTGCGAAAGCTTGAGCCGAAATCAGTGCGACGGATGCTGCGATGAGCGAGGCGATAATCTTCTTCATCTGTTGTTCCCCAAACCTGACAAATTGACGGCACGTTGTGAATTGAACAGCGCAAGTCGCGAAACCGCCCGTTGGCCGATCTGACGGGCATTTCGCGCGAGCAGTATTACGCAGCGTAGGGCGTTTGTCATCTCCAAATTCACCGTCGATGCCACGGATGAGACGGGGGTATTTTCGGGGGGACAACCGGCTTTCAGTTCGGCTACGATCGGTATTTCCGCGTTCGTTTTCCGCCGGGCAATCCCGCCGCCGTTCTTCCCGAGTTTTTCGCTTGAAATCCGCCACCCGCCGCCACCTGCGCGCCAATCTGCTGATGCTGGCCGCCGCTCTCATCTGGGGTTCGGCGTTCGTCGCCCAGCGCCTGAGCCTCGACGCCATCGGCCCGTTTCTTTTCACCGGCATCCGCTTTCTGCTGGGCGCGGCCGTCGTTTCGGCGTTCGTATTCGCGCGGCGGCGCGGGCCGGCGGCCAGCGCCGCCCCGCTTTTCGACGCGGCGCTGCTGCGCCCGGGCGCGCTGCTCGGCGTGGTGCTCGCGGTCGCGATCTCGCTTCAGCAAATCGGGCTCGGCTATACGAAAATTGCCAATGCGGGTTTCATCAGCTCGCTTTACGTCGTGATCGTGCCGGTTCTGGGCGTATTCCTGCGGCATCGCACCGGCGCGGGAACGTGGCTCGGTGCGGCGCTCGCGGCCATCCGGCTCTATTTCCTGAGCATCAACGAACACTTTTCGGTGATGTACGGCGATGGGTTCCAGCTCGGTTGCGCGCTCGTGATTTCCGTGCAGGTGATACTCGTAGGCCGCTATGCGCCGCGTCACGATCCGCTCGCGCTTTCGATCGCGCAATTCGTGGCGTGCGGTGCGGTGTGCCTCGCCATCGGGCTGGCGTGCGAACCGCTGCGTCTCGCCGATATCGTCCGCGCCGCGCCGACGATTCTCTATGGCGGCGCGCTCTCGGTGGGCGTCGGCTATACGCTGCAAGTCGTCGCGCAACGCGACGCCGCGCCGGCGCACGCGGCCGTCATCTTCAGCATGGAAGGCGTGTTCGCGGCGCTCGCGGGTTGGGCCGCGCTCGGCGAAACGCTCACGTTGCGCGCGCTCGGCGGCTGCGCGCTCATGCTCGCCGGCCTGCTCGCCTGCCAGTTGCTGCCCGCTTGGCAAGCGCGTGTGCGCGCGCGGCAAGCCACCGCTCAACCCGCCGAAACCGCCTGAACACGCGACTTCGGCGCATCTCAAACCCCCCGCATTCGACCGCGCGACCGCAACTTTTGCCCTGCGGCTTGCCTGCAATAAAAAGTAAAAATTCGTAAAATTTAATCGGTAAGTGCTGATTAAAGAGTGCCGTATGCGCTGGGCTGTCCTGCTTCTCTTTCTGCTGTGCGCGATTTACACGCACTGGCGCGGCAAGGCGCGCCACGGCAGTTTCTTCCGTCAACTCGGCGATCATTCCACTTTCATGGCGCCGCTGAACGGCTTTGCCTACGGGTTTTCGGCGGTGCCGAACACGCCGTTTATCTCGACGTCGTATTTCCCCGAACTCGCGCTGCTGAAATCGGAATGGCGCACGTTTCGCGAAGAAGCGCTCGCGCTTCAGGACGCAAGCCGCATTCAGGCCGCGGAAAAATATAACGACATCGGTTTCAATTCGTTTTTCCGCACGGGCTGGAAGCGGTTTTATCTGAAGTGGTACGACCATCCGCATCCGTCGGCGGCGGCGCTCTGCCCGCGCACGATCGAAATCTTGCAGCGCATTCCTTCGGTGAAGGCCGCGATGTTCGCCATGTTGCCCGCCGGCGGCTCGCTCAATCCGCATCGCGATCCGTTCGCGGGATCGCTGCGCTACCATCTCGGCCTGATCACGCCCAACGACGACCGTTGCGCGATCGTCGTCGACGGCATTCCGTACGCGTGGCGCGACGGCGAGGACGTGGTGTTCGACGAGACGTATCTGCACCACGCCGCCAATGGCACCGCGCAGGACCGCATCATTCTCTTCTGCGACATCGAGCGGCCGATGAAGTATCGCTGGGCGCAGGCGTTCATCGACGCAGTCGGCCATGTGTTGATGCGCGCGGCCGCTTCGCCGAACGAAACCGGCGACCGCACGGGCGGGCTCAATCACGCATTCCGTTACCTGTATTCGGTGCGGCTCGCGGGCAAGCGTTTGAAGGCGTGGAATCGCACCGTGTATTACGTCGTGAAGTGCGTACTGTTCGGCGGCATTGCGCTGGCGATTCTTTGGCACTGAACTGCGGCACTGAACTTTGTGCACTGAGTTGCGGTACTGAGTTGCGATACTGAGCTTTGCGCGCCGGGTTCAAACACGGGCGCGCCGCCGCGCCGTTTCCGCCCAAAGCGATCCCGACGAAAAGCGCCGCCCACGAGCGGCTTTTTTTTCGTGTGGATAAGCCGTGCGCATGCCGCTTTCACGCGAGTTATTCACGCGCACCTCTGGACAACCTGGGGATGACCTGGCGAACGACTTGTGGATCTATTCTTGATAACTCCGCGACCGGTGCGAACGCGCGAAAAGTTATCCCCGTTGCGCAAAATGCGTACAGCGATTGTCCGCATGGCTGTCCGTTTCGCATCGAATTGAAGCGCCACGCAATTTCCGGGTTGTCCACATGTCATCCCAGGGCTTGTTAACTGCTACTACTTATAAATATAAATACTCATATGAGTATGAAGACAACGCTGCCGCTCGCTGCGCTCGCGTGCTGCGCATTCGCGCGGCGTTGCGGTTCACGCGCCCGATGCGCCGCCCACACCGGCGAGAAAACGCGGCACGCCCAGCAGCGCGCGCCGCGCGATCGAGCGGCGAATCGCGTGCGGCTTGCCCGAGAACGTCAGCGTTTCGCTTGCGCAATGCACGCGGCCATCGTGTATGCATGCCCACGCGAAGCAATGGGTCGCTGTCACGACGGCGCCTGGTTCTTCGTCGTCTGGAAGCACGCCGATGCAGGCGAGCGCCACGCAAGCGCCCTGCGCGGGCGCTGCGCGTTGCGCCAGCGCGCCTTGTGCCGCTTCGCGCGCGACAGCCTCGCTGACCGCGCCATGGCGCGCGAGGGTCGGCATCCGCACGCCGGGCAGCGCGGCGAAGGCGGCTTGCGTGTACGCGACGTAGCCGAGATCGAGACAACGCCGCGCGCCCGCATGCTCGGCGAGCATCATGCCGATGGCGCCCCCCGTGGCCGTTTCCACGTTCACGAGCACGAGCGAGCGCGACATCAAATAGCCGGCGATCTGCTTCGACACATTCATCGCATCTTCATCCGAATAACCGAAACGCCGAGTGTCGCACGCCGCTTTGCGCACTTATCCTGCGCACACGTTCGACGCGCGCCGCCATGAAAAAAGGCGTGCTTTGGAACAAAGCACGCCTTGCTGCAACAAGAGAACGACTGCGCGAAACGCTATGCGCCCGCCATCATCTTTTCGATGAGCGGTTCGAGATGGCGCAAGCCGACGGTTGCGGGCTCGGCCTCGACCACGCCGAAGCATTCGGTGCGGCGCGGCGCCGGATCGACGAGAAAATTGCGCGCGTGCTGCCCGTGGCGCGCAGGCGGCAACAGGCGCTCCGGCGGAATCACCTCGAACGCCGTGCCGACCGCGACGAAGATGTCGTCGTCGGTCATCGCGCGCTGGATGCGCCAGAGCGTTTCGTATTCGGGCGCGGCTTCGTTGAAGAACACCACGCCGGGCTTCACGCCCTCGAACTGGCCGCACGAAGGGCACGCGGCCTGCGGATCGAGGCCCGGCCCCGAGGCGGGAAAGCGGTAGTCGCAGTCGGTACATAGCAGCGAGATCATGTCGCCGTGCAGATGCGTGACCTGGCGCGCGCCGGCCTGTTCGAGCATGTCGTCGATATTCTGCGTGACGAGATGCACGCGCTCCGTGCCCCACGCGTCCTGCCATTGCGCGAGCAGGCGATGCGCTTCGTTGGGCCGCGCGCCGCCGCATTCGGCGATGCGCTGGTTGTAGAAGCGGAACACCGCGGGCCGGTTGCGGCGCCAGGTGAGGTAGTTGCAGACTTCGTCGATGCTCGCGTGCGACCAGATGCCGTCGCCGGTGCGAAACGTGGAAATGCCGCTTTCCGCCGAAAGCCCCGCGCCGGAAAACACGAAGAGTCGCGGCGGCCTTGCGCGGCCGGCGGCGGTGGAAAGGCGTTGCGAGTCGGGCACGGGCGTCTCCTGAAGGCGTTGGCCGCCATTATGGCGCGAGCCGGCGCTTCGCGGATGTCGCGCGCGGAACGTCTGCGCGTGCCTGAGGCCTGAGAACGCCTGAGAGCGCGTGCGCGGCGCTCGCGGCGAGCCGGTGATGCTCCGGGGCGTCCGGGATCGCGCGAACGCCGCCTGGACGCTTACAGACGCTTTGGCGCGTTTCGCGCGCGGCGCGGGTCCGGGCGCGGGGCTGGCCGCAAAAACGCCGCGCAATAAAAACGCCGGACGGTTGTCCGGCGCTTCTTCGCCCTTCCAATGGTAATTGGAATTAGGAACGTTTCCGCTTTGAGCCCTGCACGGAATGACTTACGAATCATGAAGTTACAGCCGGCGTAAACGCTTTATCCCGTTTCTGCGGCTTCAGGTTGGGGAGGAAAATGACACTTCCCCTTGGGCAGAGTGGTCTGGAAATAGAAACGTTTACGCTCACGGGTGCCCACCTGCCACGTCTATACGTGGCCTTAGTTCCAGGCGGCGACCAACCGCACGATAGACGCGCGTCCTCGTTCAAGGTGTCTTGAGAATCCATGGCCGTATTGCTTCCTCCACGACGCGCTGCAGGTCGGCGAATGCCGTTTGGAAGAACTCACGGGTTGCGGAATGCCTAACAGAGCGCAGCGCAGCGTGTGCAGCTCGTTCAGCTGCTAGGCCCTCAGCAACCGGCCACGCACGGACAACTTCAAATGGCGAAGGCGTCGCTGTCGTGGAAGAAAGCTCGCGCGCGCGAACCTCTGGGTCACGGTCCGTGAATCCCACCTTGTACAGATTTTCAAGATGGGCCTGACAGCGCATGATGTACACATAAGCGCCGTGCATTCCTGAAGCTGTCGCTTTGGATTCAGACGCCTCGGCTGAAACCGGGAGAACGACATCTAACGGCTCAGGTACGCTTACTTCTGGCTGTTTCGCCATACGCCGACGATATTCCTCGATGCGGCGGCGAGCGTCAGCGAGCGATGCCTTCACATAGATAGTCTTGATTTCAGATGGGGCCGGCCGGTCCTTATGTCGAACGTGTGCACGCACCCAAGTACGGCCAACGACCGGGAGACCCTCGGCATCTTTGCCGGTTTGGTCGGGGTCCTGCAATGCACGCCAAAACCCGTCCACAGCAATCTGAAACTGCGGCGGACTGAACACGCGGCCCGGAACGGGCTCCGACTCTGGACGTACTATGCGAATGGCGGAGATGTTGCGAAACTGCTTGCGATGCGACATCGGCGCGCGTTCGATTTCCCGACGCTTGGACAAAGGTAACTTCGCGATTCGAGTCTCGCGCTTCTCGGTCTTAACGAGAGTAACTTTTGCGTCGAGATAGGCGGGGAGCAGAGTAAGCGTTTTGGCCATCTCCCACACAGTGCTGTATCTGTCCAGTTGGTCGACCATATTGCGGAAGCCAGGGTTGTCCTCCGATATATCGCCGGCAAAGGCAGCAAACACGTCAGTTTTCGTATCCCAGCGGTCACCCATGTCGCGAAAGAAGCACCTTTCCGAAAAGCTTCGGTTTTTCAAGTTGAAGCGCACCGCGGCTAGCGAAGGTAGCAGGTCGCTTCCCTCTATGACGACGATTCGATTGTCACCATACGCCTCACGGCGTAACGCTTCACTATCAAGAAGTGTTCGCTTCTCTGGCCGCACCTCAAGTTCCGCGCCGAGTTCGCTTTCGAGCTCAGACATCGTATGAAGCTCAGGTTGCTCTGCCAGCGAAAGCAGCATCGTCAGCTCATCTCCGCGCCGAATCAAGCTTGCAGCGCGAAATCCGAACGATGGCGCATCCTGCGTCGACAAAAGCAACGCGCTAGGAGCATCGCTCGAATTTACGTTGTATATGAAGCCTTCAGTCAGCGTGTACCCGAGCGCCAGACTCGATACTGGAGTGTTCGCATCGGTGATGAATTCGAGGAAGTCTTCGAAGCTTACGATGAAGTCTCTTTCGGGGAAGAGGCGATAGGGTTGCCCCGGGCGCGCACGGACGAAAAAATCACGGCACACCTGGAAGCTAGTGGGGAGACCTTGTGGTCCCATCTGCGTTTCGCGATTTTGATAGTCGCGCTGAAACTCGCGCAGTGCCTCGTCGGCGATAAGCCCAGCGCCGGCTTCCAGCTGCGCTTTAAAGATAGCGAGCTCGCCTTCGTACATCTTGCGAATTTCGGGCGGAACGACAAATGTTCTCGTCGTCTTTGAAAGGCTACTCGATGACCGGCCAACAGTGGCCGGCAAAGGTAGTCCGGTTTTCTTCCGTTCTGCCATGCTCCGCCTCTCTGTAGATTGCAGCGTAGTAGCCGTCGCAGCCCTAGATTCCCAAAACCGAATCCGCCGATTACTGTGGTTTGCTCGCTGGGCAGCGTTTGTTCAAGTCGGCATCCGCGATGCTCCCGACGACATAGCTACACAACAAAATTTCCAATTGCAAAAAAGGGTACAGATACTGTATAAATATACAGTATCGAGTGAGCATTTACTCGCTCCGAGCCAGCCCGAACTGCTAATGCGCGACTTCGAATAGGTCCAGATTCTTAGGCTTCCGCGTACGAGGTAGCGCGCCTGCCTGTCGGATGGATGTGACGACATCGCGCCAAGTGCGCTCAACGCCACTCTCGGTGGTGCGCGCGAGCAACGCTTTTTCAGAGCCTGTAAGCACACGAGGGGCAACGAGCCGCACGAAGTATGGCTGCACAAGTTCAGCGAAGAAGCTTACGGGATACAGCTTGCCGCCAGCCGCGTTCTGCTCCTGCACGCTTCGAACGATGGCAGTGACTTGCGAGGCGCCGAGTGGTTTGTTCGTTGCGAAGTTGCAGATTGAGGTCGGATTGACCGATAGCTGGCCAGACGTTGCCAACGACTTTGGCGACCGACACACGAGAGCGTAGTGAAATTCTTTGCGCCGCCCAGAAGGAAGAGTTGCCCTACTGGTCACGAGTGCGTGCTCCGGAAGCGGATGTTCTTCGCCGAACGCGTCAACAAAGGCAGTCCAGACGACAGTCTCGTCAGGCGCTGAATCGATTGCCTTGGCTTTACTAATCATTGGGGAGAAAAGAACCTTGAGCTTCTCACCGGTGCGCATCGCCATGTCGGCGTTACCGCCGAGCGATTGCCCGATTCCCCAAAAGAACAGCCCATTGCCCAGCGAGCGTTCCCACTCCTTACGTCGGATGATTAGCTGCAGTTGCTCACCGGACTCGGCGCCCATCTTGGTCCAGCAGAAACTACGCGGCAGTTGTTCCATATTGCGATTCCCCTCGTTGGGCGCAATTGTACCATATGGCTATTCAATAACGTGAGTTGAATACTATAATGAATAGATGCATGACGCTACCCCACACGATGTATTCGTTCAACTCAAGCAACTCCTGAGTACCGATACCAGGAGCGAATCTGCCATTGCTCGGGCGGCTGGCGTGAGCCAGCCATCGGTTTCCCGTTACAAGCGTGGAGTGGAACGACATCGCTGGGGAAAATCATTCATTAAGCTATGCAGCTTCTACGGCCTGAGCGTCCCGCTTCATGGAAGTCAGGCGCCCGAATACGAGCGTCAACTTCGCGATGCCATAATTGAAGTGTGGGATGGCAGCGCAAACCAAGCGAATGCACTTCTTGAACTACTGCGGAATCTGAAGCAGGTAACTACCAACTCATCCCTTGGAGCGCGTAATGGCTGAACATCCACGGATTCAACGAATATTCGGCGCGCTGGAGTCGGCTGGGTACCCCGTCAGGTTTCAACGTTCGTTGCTGCCGGAATGGGTGACTCCCGATGTCCTCCAGGATGAGGCGGTATCGACCGAAATTGCTGCCATCCTTGCGAAGCGCCTCAATCTGCGGACCAGCGGACTGTTCTCGCAGAATCCGTCCGTGGAGGAACTGCATCACTTCGATACGAAGTACAAGCGGTCTGTGAGCGCGAAATCAAAGGACCTCACGGCAGCCACATCTATCGCTGTAAGCGTTGCGGAAATGGTCGCGTACGCGTGTCCAATCCCGCACTCGGCATTTCCTGCGACGCCAGCGGAGATGCGAGCCAAGGTTCTAAGCTTCACGGGTAAATACATCGGCCTTCGAAACCTGCTCCTGGCGAGCTGGGCGCATGGTATTCCTGTCGTTTTCTTGGCCGAACTGGGACCAGATATTTCGAAGATGGACGGCATGGTCGTACACACCGAGTCCCGTCCAGTCATTCTGCTTTCCAAGAATTCGCCGTATTGGTCGTGGCAGCTTTTTATCTTGGCTCACGAAGTCGCACATTGCGCGCTGGGTCATGTACAGCCAGATGAGATTCTCGTAGACCAAGAGCTGGGTAGCGATTCTTACGCGTTGGCTGATGCTGACGATGACGAACAGGCGGCGGACCGCTTTGCGCTCGAAGTTTTGAATGGCCGGCCCGATGCGAACTACACATTGGGTGACCAAGTTGCTAACGCCGCCGAACTTGCGGATACGGCATATCGGGAGGGTCTCGCTAGTCAGGTGGACCCTGGGCACATTGTATTGAACCTTGCAAACCGGTCTGGCGATTGGGGCTTAGGTATGGCAGCGCTGAAGATACTGCATGGCAAAAACGAGTCGGCTCAAAGCGTCATCAACGGCGCCATGTGGATGAACATGGACGCACGCCGCCTGCCTCGGGAAAGCCTTGAGTACCTTGCCCAAGTGACTGGCACCGAAGTTGTACCTTCGTGAGCCGAACAAAATGATTTTGTTCGACAACGATGTCCTCCTGAAGCTTGCGACGTACGACCTCATTGACGAAGCACTGAATGCCCTTGAGCTTCGGCCCGAGCAGGTCTCTGTCCTGTCGACTGCCAAATACTCGCTATTGCCCGCAAAGAATCGGCTACTGCGCTGCAAAGACGAAGAAACCGCGGACCGGCTGGATGCATTCTTGAAAGCGTGCGCAGTTATCTCGCAAGATGCTATAGCGCCGGAGTTGGTCGACGAGCTTGCAAGCATTCAGTCGTTGGACTCCGGGGAGGCCGTCCTTTTCGCATATGCTGCGACCCACGACGATTCTGTTGTCGTGACGGGCGACAAACGTGCACTTTCGGCATTGATGAAGTCGCCCATCGCAGAGAAATTGCAAGGACGTGTGATGGCGCTGGAGTCCGTGTTTGAGGTGATGACCGCTCAGAATGTCGAGCCGATTCAGGTGAAGGTTCGCGCCAAACCTACCACGGACAAATCGCTGTCAAACGTATTCGGTAAGTCGTACGCAGCCTCGGCCGAAAGTGTCAGGGAAGGACTGAGGTCTTACATCAACCACATGGTCGGACAGACGGGCGACCTCTTGTGGAGACCGCCCGATAGCTAAAGGGTGCCGCAGAGCGAAGGCTCAGCGCTCAGTTCCGAACGAACACAGCGTAGGGAGCCTTCACGCGCGCGACGAGGCCGATTTCTTTTACAACACGTTCTTCGGGCGCGATGGGGATTTCGCGAGGCACGTAGTTGAAACAGCCCTTGTCCACCTGGAAGCGCATATAGTCGGTGGCCTTGCGTCCGCGATTCGGTCCAATTCCGACTTCGAGCTCGCCGAGGTCGACTTCGAACTCATCAATGCGAAGTTCGTCCAGGACTAGCGCGAACCGCGACCCACGGACCTCGATTCCTTTCGGAACGGGCTTCCAATCCACGCCATCATCGGAATACTCTTTCGCGACTTCAGGCGGCGCCGCGTGCTTTGAATTCATTTTGTTCATGACGATGAGCAATTGCCCGCCCGCAGCCTCGACCTGTTTCCCGAAAGGCTGCACCATCGACACTGGATGGCACGTGGAGCCGCCATATCCCCAGAATATGGCTCCGGCCTGGTCGTACTCCTTCTGCTTCCGGGCGATGATGTCCTCAATGGTCTCTTGCGCATGAAGACCGACCTTCATGAAAATCAAGCCGCCAGCGCCTAACACATTATTCATGCTTCGCCTCCGGAACCAGCTCGAGCTGGTAAAGATGGTCAGGTGCCTTGCCCCGGTTCAAGGTAGACACGTCGCGGACATACTGATACTTCAATGGCGACAGTTTGCCGTAGAAGTTCGCGCGTCGCTCACTGGACAGAGCATCTGACTGCGCAACCATCAAACCTGGCTCAATTCGCCGGAACAGTAGCGAGCAGGACCGAAGGTCGGGCGCGTCATCAAGGTGATACATGTGGAGCTGCGGCATCAGCTCGCTGACCACATACCCGAGCTGAAGGGCACGCGCTTGTGTATCGCGCAAAACCAGCTGAGTCCACGCAAGGTCCGGGTCATCGCCTATGACGACGATGCCAAGGCTTTTTTCGTTCGTTGCTTCGCTGCCCCGTTCCAAGAACGCTGTAACGCTTTGGCCACCGTTGCTCGCCCCCCAAGGCGGGTTAATGTGAAAGCCGTCATACCTCCCGAAATGCTCGGCCGGCAATGGGTCTGCCACGTTGTACAGGAACGCGTTGACTTCGACCTCGGGCGCAAGCTTTTCGCCAAACCTCCGAACGGAATTAACGATGCGTTCGTCGAAATCGAGCAGCGTAATAGACTTTGGTCCGTACGGAATTACCTTCGCAGTCTTTAAGTGGGCGGCGGACAGCGCAATCCCATCGCCGTCCCCAACAAAAACGACATCTTTGTCGTGAAACACCCGTGCTACATATTCCGCCTGAATCACCATATCCGCTACTTTCATGTAGATTTGGTCGAATTCGCGAATGGGCGGCGGCCGGTTCATTACTACGTCAGAAATCGCATTGATTGCCTTGCGCAAATCAAAGTCCATTGGTCTCTGCTCCCAGTATGGTTCTCTCTCACGCGGTTGCGTGGCTCATCTTGTGTCGATGGGGGATACGATGCGTCACGGTCCGGCCAGAAATAATACGACGAACTGCACAGCGTTCTAGTGAAATTTTTAAATGATTTAGCATTTTCCGGTATACGCTCGGACAATTTCCGCTATGGTTGAGCTATTAAAGTGCGAGTAATAGTTGCCGTTCAAAGTTGTCGAAGGGCATTCTGTGTCGGCCCGCAGCTCCAGTGCGAAGGCCAGCGCCGAACTGAGTGTAATACCCGACACGGTGCATCCGTCCACACTCGGACGGCTGACGGCTCCACAGCGTTGCGATTCTGTATCCCTCCTTGCGGAGCTCCACAATCCGTGGCCGCGGGTCAACGATGTCGAGAAACCGCACCGCCTCCAACGTTGTCACGCCACCGCGCATCTTCATCGCCTCGAGCAGGCGGGCGCGCTGATGCGCGGCGGTGTTCTCAGGCCAGTTGGCGATGATGCTGCTGAACGATGAATGGTCCAGCCGTCGGTTTTGTTTGTGCATTTGACGCTAACGTAGTGAAGATGAGACCCATTGTTGGCCACATGCTTCAAAACGTAGCTACCCAAATAGCGAGCGAATCGGGCGCCGAATCGTCCGGCCAAAATTCGGCCATTTTTGAGCCGATTTTGGCCGCCTGCTATTCAGAGGGATGGTCAGGCTCCAAACCGATTTCGCGACGGAGCATGTCCAGGTGGTCGACTGCGACAATCCTGTCAGTCTTATCTGGGAAGCGTTTGGCGAGCGCGAGCATCGCTTCGAATATCTCGCTGGTTGTCTGCGGCAGTGGGACCGCGGGGAGCACCTTCGGCGGGATGCTTGCCCGTGCAACCACGAGGTGCGCGAGGTTCTCGCTCTCGGCGGTTTGACGCCGTTTCTCTTCCACGTACCGCTCGATGGCGGCTCGCTCGACGTCGGTCAGGATTTTCCGCACGGCGCGCGATTCGGTGTCTTCCCAAACCCGCGCAGCGACCGTCGCGATGAACTTGTTCGGATAGTCTTCGCACATCTCGTAAAGCGCTCGGGCAAGGTGCAAAACGAATGTGCGCCGCTCCTCGAATGCCGGGCGGCCGGCAGAGCGCGTTTTGACAGCCGATGCTACATCGTCCAGGTGTCTGAACTGCTCAAAGAAACTCGCCTGGAGCTGGGACGGCACCCAGAAGGAAGTCTCAGCCAGAAGGGAAGACTCAAAGGCCTCCGCGCGCTTCATCACTGCCTGGACAGCTGCGGCAGTGGGCAACAGCTCGGACGGCTCGTCGTCGACACAAGCCACGAACGCGAGCGCGACCTGAGTAATCGCCGTGACCTGCAGCACGGTCCCCTTGCCGAACACAGACCGTTTGAAGAAGCTCCGTACAGTGGGCTGGTCCAGGAAGCTCTTATACCAGGCGGCCCCCGCTTTCTCCGCTTGGCTGAGCCGCAGGAAATGCCGAGCTTCTTCGCAGGTTGAGCGGAGGGTCTCATTTGCTTCGAGAACAATCATGTGTGCACCTTCAGGCCTTTCATGTCCGCGACACGGAGCGAAGTTTGTTCACGGACCGAGTTGACGTCATCGTTCGGCAAAGCCCTTCGCGGCCGCCATGACATCCGTCACCATCCCCGCTGCGAGTGCTTCGAGCGGCGTGCGTCTTCCTAGCGACCCCTTGGGTTGCGTGAAGAACTGCCACTTGCTCCAGCCCGGAAGAGACCCAAGCTCCTGCGTAACCTTTTGAAGCCGCTTCCGGTCGACCTCAAGACTCAGATAGAACGCCGGATAATACGTCGTCGGTCCGACTTCTACACCAAAGATTCTCCCAGCCTTGACCGCTTTGCTGAGCGCCTGCTTGGTGACGCCGAGATGCTCCAGAAAAGTCGCCGGTTTCATCAGGTGCTGCTCGCGCACCAACGCCTCGCGCCTCCGCAGGACATCATTCTCATCTGCATGTCCTCCGTATCCTGCAGCCGCCTGCTCAGCCTTCAGCACTGACCCTGGGGCCAAGTCGTACCTGACCAGCCGCTCGAGCTCATCATCGGACATCGCGGTGAGAGCATTCGCTTCACTCATATCGAGCCGGTCGACAAATATGGCGAGGCGGTTGAGCGCCGCCCTGCGTGCAGCCTCAACAGCGGTGTCCAGCGATGAGCGGGCAGCCTTCGATTGGACGCGAGTCATGGGTGACCTCCGGAAACAACCCATCTAAGTTTAGCTGAACCCGGACAATCGTCAACCAAGTCAACCAAATCAACCAAGTAATCCGTGTCGGGTCATGAATTTTTGTCAGGAATGACCGGCTGGGCCGTTGCGGCCCAAAAATGTTGAAACTGGAGCGGCCTAGCGAAAGTCGCGAGGCTTGCTAGCGTCAGCGTGTTAAGTCGCTCACGGAACGCGAGCTGACTGAATCCTCGCTAAGAGACTGCGGGCTGCCCGCCAAGAAACGCAAGCGGGTTGAGACCGATAGCGATGGTGCAACCAGATGGCACGCGTGCTCGGCCATCGGCTCCGTACTCAACGGCGGTCATGGCGCGCTCAGATAGAACCCCGATAGCCTCGCCCCGCTCGTTGAACACCGGGCCGCCGCTGGCGCCGGGATGCATTGCGTTGTCGATATACATGACATCGCATTCGAGGGTTCCGAGACCAGAGACCGTCGTCACCATGCGCCTGAGGTTGCCGATATGCCCTTGCTTGATGAGCGGCCCCGTCATGTCGGCCATGTAGCCCTTGCCCATCGCTGCTTTAAATTCGGCTGCGCCCTTTGTCTCGGGCTCGAGCAGTCGGTCGATGTCGAAAGGGAGGCGCAGCTCTTCTGAATAGCCTGCCAGGAAGACGCGCTGGCCAAGTCGGGGCGTATCCCCGAGCACAACCGGTATCCGAGGGACCTCGGTTGAAAACGGCTCTTTCGGATTCAGCATCGCGATGTCCAGCTGGACTGGCTGCGAGAATCCCGGGACCTGTATGTTCATGGAGCAAAGCTGGACCACATACTCTGCGACCGGCAGACCCTGGAACTTGCAGTATATCTTCAGCGCCGGGTCAGTGTAGTCGCTGTGTCGAATCGGGAACCGCCCGGTGACAACGTGCGCGGCCGTAATCACCTGACCGTTCGGAAGAAACGCGAAGCCTGAGCCCTCGCTGATTTTCTCGTCTTCAAGGAAGACCGTGATACAGCAGCAGGCTGGCGAGATTCGACTGTAGAGTTCTTCGAGCATCAGATATTCATAAGTGAGGGTTCAGGTTTTGGTCAGGCGGCGTGGACCGAAGTCGCGCTGCGCGGCCGGCGCCGCAGGCGACCAGACCTGCGTCATCTGTTCGCCTGCGTGGCCGCGCTCGCCACCGTCAATGATTGCCGAGGTTGTTCCCGCGGCTGGCGTTGCGCCTCGCACGCATCCGCTCTACGAAGCGCGCGTTGGCACTGAGCACCTTCCGCTCCGACTTCTCCGGCGGAGCAGCGGGTGCGGGCGCGGAAACGGGAACGATGATAGGTCCGCTCGTAAGGCCCAACGCTTCTGCCTGCTTCCTGCCCCAATCGCGGTCAATCTCTTCGTCGGCGTTTCTCTTAGCTGCCACCATCGACTCGCCCTTGAGTCCGCCCAAGTCGCCATTCGCGATGCGGGTGCGTTCAGCCTTGCCCACGCCAGTGTGCTGGGCCACCGTCGAAACGTGCTTCGCACTGACACGCCTTGCGTTCTCTTCTTCCAGCTTGCGCATAGAATCGGCCTCAGCAGTGAGGTTCAAATCGTCCCACATCAGGTTACCAACGCGGAGAGCATCCTCTTCAATAAGCCGGAGGAGGTTTTCCTCCCCATTAGGCATTTCCCAAATGAGGGCGTGGGGGCTCCCATCCAGCGCCTTGACCTTCACGACGAGAGGCTTCCGTTGAGGCTTAGGGGTCTTTACGTGTTCGGTCCACAAGGCGGTAAGCTCCGGCGATTCATACCGATAGCCCCCCGAGAAATGGACGAGGCCTCTGAGGACGGTGTACGGCTCCCAAGGAACAAACCTGCGAAACACCTCCCTCGGTGTGAGTTTTCGCGCGGCATCGCCGGTGCGTTTTAGCTGCGCGTGTTCCCACAGGGCCGCGGGTGTTCCTGAGTTGCCGTCCATAAGCATCTTGATGTCACGGAGTTTCGAACGGTCGCCGTGCAAATTGTGGTGTTGAATCGCGAGCCATAGGCACTTTTTGAACTTCTTGATTGGCATGGGGCGTTCCGTACGGGCTTTCCTGCGCTCCTCTTGGCGAACCTTGTCATTCTCACGGTCGTACCCGCCGGGCCACTTCCGCAGGATTTTCGCCATCATCGAATTGATGCTTTCGACAACCGCCTTCAGGTCACCGCGAGACGGCGGCGCAATTTCGAATCCCAATCTCATCTGGCCGCAGGCGACCTCGGCGTTCTTGTGAGCAGCGCCCGCGCCGTTGTCGACAAATATTCCGTCGATGGTTCCGGAAACCAAGCCATCGGCGGACTGGAGCCCCAGCTCTTTCGCGAGCTCCTCCTTATCCAAATAAATCGACGCGATGCATCGTCGGTATGCTTCAGCCTTTTCACCTCGTATGACTAGCTCTGCACCTAGGATGGTGCGGAAGTTGCGCGACACGGCCAGTATCACCTTGATGTGGATAGGTTTAACCTTCCCCTTCACGACAACCGCAATCGGGACCCTCGCAGTGAAGGCGTCGAGGTCTGCAATTTCGATTCGCCCCTGTGTGTAGGTGGTCGCCGTGCCAACTCTGGCTGCGTGCGTCTGCTCCTGAATAAGATGTCGGTTCCGCAAACTGAGCAGGTCGTCCCTGACTATCAGCGGGGTCGACTTCTTGAGGAAAGTATGCAAGGTTGGGGTCTGCCACTCAGGGACATCGATGTAGTGCTCCATGAGCCGGTCGTAAGCCTCCAGCTTGGTTTTACGCTCAACCGCCCAACACGTCTTGAGCGCGTCGCTCATCTGCTTTTCATCGTCGGAGCTGGTAGGCGCGCGCCGATAAGTTATGGGCTTGCCCGTCGCCTCGTGATGCCGCTTCTCACGCCGTTCCGCGGCGCTCAACCTGCCAGATTTGTTGACGAGCTTTCCGGTCCGCGACTGTCCTTTACATCCCTTCTTGTGGTGCTGAGCAAGCATCGCATTGGGAGCGCCGCCGAAGTGGCAGAATTGATGGAGTAGCTTGCAGACATACGTGGCCCATCCACGAAGCTTTCCAAGAGACTGGCAGACGTAGCGCAGTGCCTTTGCTCGCGCCGCTGAGTCGGTGACAACCTCATCGTCAAAGACGAAGTCGCTTGGGTTTCCCAAGCCTTTCGTGTCGCGGAAGCAGAACGCTCGAAGAATCCGGTCGCGCCGCTCGAAGCCTGTGAGTGAACTCTTGAGCTCTTTGGGCAGCTGCGTCAGAGGCAAGTTCATATAGTCAGGCGCGACAGACTCGTCGGTCCGGGCGATGTCGCTGAGCGGCTTATCGGCCGCATCCTCTGACCACACCTCCCAATCCCCTCGGCCGGTAGGAGCTGCATTGCGCTTAAGCCTGAGCACGTGGAGCTTCCTGTCGACCTGATTCCAGCAGATGGCCCTGTACCGCGCGGCCTCGCCGTCTCTCAATCGTTTGAATGGGGCGAAGCGGTACAGACCCTTGGGCCAGCGCTCCTCGACCTGATTCAGACGTTGCAGCATCTCTGGGTCGGCGGCCCGAGGCAACAATCCCGATACAGGTACGACCTTGTACGTTTCAGTGCAGGACATGGCTGCTCCTCATCGATGCGTTGCGATACAGACGGCTGGGAACCAGGCGGAACTCCTTATCGGTTTCAAGAAGGTAGTTGTGGTCGACCTGCAAAAAACCGTATGCGACTGCGGCGGCGAACAGGTGAATTGCCTTGTCATAGCTGATGTTCATATGGCGCGCGGAACGCTCCATCACCGCCTTCAGGCATCCCCGATTGCTACAACGGATGACAACGGGCGCAAAATCGCGAGCGGGCTCGTAAAGCGAAGGGAGATGCTGGTCGCGCGCGAACCCGAACACGGTCCGAAGGTTGCAGAACTCGATAATCGGCACCGCGTCGCCACGAACCAGCTCCCAAGTCCAGCCTCGCTCCGCCATCGCCGCGCGTTCTCGCTCCTCGCGCTCAAGGTCCTTCTCGTTAGGAACATGACGTGGACTCTTCACCGAAATCGCGTGATACCGTAACTTGAAGTCTGGCGGCAACGCATACGTGACGATGACATCGATGGTCATGATTTTGTTTCGCGCCAGCCGCTTGCCTTCGGCTTCCGCTTGCCAGTACGCCTGCCGGTCGTAGATTCCATACTGCTCGCGAATGTCGAGGACAGAAGGATGCATCGTCAGCTTCGTCAGCACGCGGTACTCGGACATGGATAGCGCCTGCATGAGCCGGTCAAACTTGAAGCCGGGCACAACCACGCGGGTGCTGTGGAGTGGCGTACGCGCTTTCAGGAGCGGTGTGAACTCTTCACCGTGCGGCCAGCCGAACGGGTCATATGCAGGGAGCAGAACGCTCTGCGGCACGACACAGGGTCTGACATCAAAGAACCGGAACGTCTCCTTGCCAGCGTCCGGCTTTGCAGATGGAGTGACCTGGTCTGCGACATAATCGTCGTGGAGCCACCTTCTGGCTGCCAGGTCGAAAGGTGACACATAGACTCTCCCGCGACGTCTGCGCACACCGGTATCGGATTGAGCTATCGTATCCATTCAAACCTCCACGTAGAAAAGTGATGTGCGCATCACGCCGCGCGTGAGCGCGTACGGGCCTTCCATTGCTCCTTGCTTTCCTTGTTCCTCGATACCGCCGCAAGTGACTCGCCGAGCCGGCCATTGAGGTGAGATTGGCCGAAAAGGTCTGAGCGTCTGAACCCACGTACGAGGACTCGCTTACAGATGCGTCCAGAGTATTGCGAGTCACGTAGCCGACGCCCCTGTTCGTCAATGTGACGCGCGAACTCAACGTCCAGCTTCTTGTCTCGCTCGATACCGAACTTCGGCACTGGAACGTCGACACCTGCTTCCGTTAGCCGCGCTCGGGAAAGAAATTGGCGAACGTGCCACGGGAAAAACTGCTGAAGCTGGTCGTGCGAGAGCTCTGGCCGCTGCTGCCGCAGTTCCGAGTAGCAAAGGATGTGGCGAGATTCGTCGCGGTCGAAGCACTCTTTTTGAGCAATCCGGCGATACGGGTACGTCCAGGAGAGCGGGAGGACTCGCGTGGAGGTTTCAGGCTTTTTGGGTTGCCCCTGCGGACGTCGAGGCCCTGCGTGAAACACATCTTCGACAGCACGCCATTTTCCGTAGAGCGCAATCAAAAGCATGATGGCTTCGGCCGGATGGCGAACGGCCTCGTCGCCTCTAAGCACTTTCGCGAACCGCATCGGGCCAACTCGATTCAACCCTGTCCGCCGTAGCGTCGGCGTCAACGGACTGGCATTAAAGAAATCAACGGCTGCGCGCTTGTCGACCTGGCCACTTGATACGATTCCATATTGAACAGTTGCCTGCTCGACTGCAGCCCTGATGCCGTCCTGGTCGAAGCGCGGCAGATAGTTTGAGTTGAGCAGTTGAGATGCTGCTTTCGCGACCTCAATCTCGATTTCCGCCTGCGCAGAGGAGAGACTGACAGCATCTCCGATGGGCTTGAGTCCGCAGCCGCAATGATGTCCGGCATGGAGGACTCTTTCCGGATTCATTGCGAAATCCATACATTCCTCGCAAGCCTCGTGAAGCGGGACACCGTGCTTGCCGCAGAACAGGAGCCCAGGTACGAGATGGTCGCGTCGCCAGAACGGATTGCCGCAGCATGCAATGTCCTCTTTCATGCATTCGGGACAACGGAGCAGCCGAACTTTCGACCAGCCGCTCCGCGGCCCATTCATCCCTAGCTTTGCCTGGAGCCCATGGTGTGGGTCGCCGAGGAAATGGGCCTTCACAAAGAGATGGTCATCGGTCTCAAGGAAGCGGGCCGTCAACGGCAGCAGTGTGTTGTGTTCGAGAACGTCTTCGACAGAACCCACTGTGTCGCCGAGAAGCTCGATGACCGGTCTTTGGCCACTTGGCAGCAACCAGGACTTACTCGACAGGTTGTGCTTCGCGTATCTCCTGAGCCGTCGGAGGTACAGGGTGAACATCTCGCCGCGACAGATAGACAAACCTATCGCGGGCCGATAAAGCCTCTTATAGGTAGCCATAGCGCCCCGGGTCAGCGATGCCGGTTGAACTTCTGGACGGTCTCCACGCGCAGCCTAGCCTGGCGGGACACCGACGCGATGTCGCGAGGCAGCCCTTCGACCATGTTGCGCTCCGCCGCCCGCTCGAAGCGCCGGCTCACGAACACCTCCCTGGCTGCGGGCCGCTGGACCGGATTCGGAGCGCGACGCAGACTGCGCGTGACGCGGTCGAACAGATAGTCGTTCATCCCATAGGCCAACCGCATCTGATACGCCGAAGGCAACGGCTCCCTACCGCCTGCACGCTCGCGCATGTCAACGGCGTTCCCGCGAATCGTGCTCAAGACGCTTTCGGGAATCGCGTGTGTGCGACGCGGGTTATACGGACGGCGCGCCGGCCTCTGATTTGCCAGCAGCCATGGCCGGTCATTGCGGTAGAGCCACATCCAGAGACCCAGAGCGGTGCGACGCAGCTGGGTGCGGCTGGCGGTCGGAGCGGCAATGGAATGGTCCAGCCAACGCCGACGATGAACGTCTCTCGACAGCCGCTCTTCCATCGACGCGTGGTATCCGAGGGGCGCGCGCGATGGCTTCTGACGGATGGGCTCGATTTCGTGCGCGGTCCAATCCATCAGCACAAGAATCGACGCCGGCGCGGCTCGGTCGACTCTGTTCGCAGCACGGATACAGCTTTCGATGATGTGCCAATCGGCAGCGAGCTGGGTCAAGCGTGCATCTTCGAATCCCTCGGAGAAGAGGCCAAGGAATTGAGGACGGAGCTCCCTCAACCGCAGCCTTCCCCCTTCCGTCGCATAGCCTTTAGCTTGCAGGTTCTCGTGGATGCGCGACCACAACGCTCCGGGCGCCGTATTCTGATGTATAGACCATGCAAGTCGTGCGTACCGCAACGAGTTGGCTTCACGAGCCTGGCCGCGATTCTGCGAGAGCAGGATTTCGAGCGAGCTGCACTCGCTGTCACAGACCAGCTTGCACCCATGCCACGGGCAACGAGTTGCGTATGGGATGCAGTGCGCCACGTAAGAGATGCGGCGGCCGGCTACCATGGTCGCCTCCAGTGCACACTCGGGGCATTGCAGACCGAACCGGTTCCCGCACTCGAATCCTGGCATCAGCTTGGGATACTTCGTGCGGGTGATGGTGCCGAAGACGACGTGCTCAGCGGTGCGTTCAGCCATGGCGGCCTCCATTCCTACGGTAGCGAAGCGATGCAGGGTGTGGTCGGCGAGCAGGTCGCGCTCATCGCCGTAAGCGGAAGACGTCGCGTCGCAGAACTGCTGCACGCGGCATGGGAGGCTCCCATACAGGAGCGCGCCACGTCGGATACCTGTTCTCAACAGCTTGCGCACTGCGTGCGTGCCGCTCGTCTTCGCAACCATGTCGGCAATGCTGGTCACCGACTCGCCCGGCCATGCCGGGAATTGCACTCGCACATCGTGGATAGCCTTGGTCATGATGCTTCTCCCATGACGGGCAATAACAGCGCGGACACCATGGGTTCGTCATTCGGCGCGATAAGCATCATCGCCGAATCGATGGGCAACCAATCAGCAAAGCGCATGGCTGTCACCCGGCTAACCTTCGCCTTTTGCTTGACCATGGCGACGAGGGCGAGCGCCTTGCATTCCATCACGAGCGCCTTCCTGGCAAAACCGTTCAGCGCCTCCGGAGTGAGCGCATTACCCCACTGGCCCTTGTCCATATCTCGAACGTGACGCCCCAATTTGAACAGCAGGTCCGTGTGTCCCGCGCAGTGCGTAAACATCTCCCGGACAAACCAGTCGGGCCGTGCCGCACCAAACGCATCTGCAAAATAGTTCTGCCACGTGTATTCCGAATAGAGCTCCCAATGCGGGTCCTCTTTGCCGAAGGGCTCGATGATGCAGGCGCCATGGCTGTAAAGAGAGGCGGCGGAAACGCCGAGCTCGACCAGCGACGCCGCAGCGCCGGGTGTCCCGACACACACAACCGGAATCCCGGTGAGAGTCGCAAACTGACCCAGCTCCATGAGCACGAGCGGTGCGCCAGACTGAGCCATGGCCTTTGCGGTTATGCCAGTGATGAGCAGGACCCCCAGGTTCTGCTGTATTCCGAGAGCGGCCAAAGAATGCGCACAATCTTCCGGGTTGCGATGGAAGGCGCCCCTGACTTCGTCTGCGAATCCCGTTATTACTACGCCGTCCAGTTTCCGGAGCAGCGTCTTGACGAAGCGACGTGGTGAACCGTTCGGCGGAAACTCGACGGTCAGGGATTTCAGCCGGTTTACGCGAATCGGCTGCCCAGTCGGCGTGTCAACGTCGAAACTCGCCGAACCGGTTCCGACGAAGTCTTCGACAGCGGCTACGAACGAGTGCATGCCCATGGCGGAGGGTATGGATACGAACATGCCTCTGGGACCTGCCGTTCGAACTGAGATAGGTAGGGCCGGAATGTTGTGGCCATGCGAGTCAGCCGTGTCCGCAAGATGCACCGACGCACGCATCAGGAGCTGCTGAAATGCGAAGTCAGCAGGGTTGCGCTCCTGTGTGCTCTGAAAGATGGCTTCCGCAAGCGCTTTCACCAGTTCAGTCAGCGCCTCTGTCGGAAAGAGTGCAGAAGCGTCGGAATCGATACGGCCGTCGGCGCCGCGCTCCGGCGCGATGGTCATGCGGTCGGCAACCGAGTCGTGGTCATCCCACTGCGGAACGTAATTCAAACAGGGGTTGTATCGGACTATCAATTCCCCGTTTCGATAGTCCAGCTCGATAATTTCGTTGGAAGGTTCCCGCTTCATGACCGGCTCCCTTCGAATTGCCCCCCGATGTACAGGGGCTGCCTGTGAATCACGGCGCGCGATTTCCTCGCATTGCGCGTATTGCATCCGAAATGGCTACGGCCCGGCGCGAATGAGCGACGGAATCGTAAAGATGGGCAACGAATGGGAAGGCCACCGCCGATTTTCGAATTCGAACCGGATTCGTTAAATGGCGGGTCCGCGAGCATGATTGCTTTAGGAAAGAATTCAGTATGGGCAACATGAATACCGGGCATTTCAGCCTCCGAGGTTAATTTGGCCGAATGTCTCCCTGCCTTTCAAAAAAAGCATGCGAAAACATTGACAGCCCAATCAACTCGTGAGACCTTACGCCTTGTCTAGGGGCGCAAGGTTTTTCTCACGAGGTGAGTGAAAACTGGTCTAAGTCAAAAAGGGATGGTTGCTGCCATCCCTTTTTGCATTTTTGCGTCGGCTATTCCCGGCACCAATATTCGAAATTTTGCGCTCGGGTTGTAAATGCCGGCGGGCACGCGCGCCAGAAGTTCGCGGCTTGCAGAGCACGCTTTTGGGAATCGTGGGTCGAGAGCTGTCGGCGGAACTCATGACAGCAAAGGCGCGAAAACCTGTCGGGGCGGCCTACAGGATGTCGCCAACAACCAGACGAAGAAGTCCGGTCTTGATGGGTGGTCGGCCGTGGCCGAGCGGACGCTTCCAGCATGACTACGTTCCTCAGGTTGACCGAGGCGCCCCGGCCATGGGAGTCCCTACGCGCTCTGTGGCGAGGAGCTCCCCCAGAGGGGGCACCAATACACCCGGGCTGAACTCACCGGATGCCCGTCTTGCTCAGTCGCAGTCGACTTATCAACTGCGAACTAGCACTACCTAGTAATCTCTCAAAAATTCCTTGGTGTGGACTTTGTATAGTTCACCATGGAATTCTTCGGTTCTTATCTTCTATCTACCTCCGGTTCGTTAAGTTGAGAACATACTAACGACCATTTTCTGTTCGTCAACAGTTTTTAGGTGCAGCATTCCGCCAATTTGCATTACCCCCTTATTGGACGGGAGTTAGCCGGGGAATTATTTTTATATCAATGTGCAAGTCTCCCTTCGTCGCGGCGACAACATGGCCTGTTGGAGCTTTGCAAAGAAAACGGCGCTGAGTTGACTAGAAAAACTGCACCATTTTTCTTGGCGCATTTCACGGTATAGTATTAACTATTCTTTAATTGATATACGTATAGCGTTAAATAAACACGGAGTCGTTTTCACGAAAATCCGGATGTCTGTCAGTTAATGCGTGTAGTAAGCTTATCTGCGAGATGTCGCCACTCGTCCGACGTTGCCGCCCAGAGGCCATGGGGAACAATGACTGCATTACTGCGCAGGGGAACGGGCACACTGCAGGCATCACACTCGAGCACGATGAGCTGGCGCGGCTGGCGGCGCTGTACGTCGGCATCAAGGTGCTCGCGTCGTCCTACCGCAGCGTGCAACTTGCCGCGCCGCAATACCCGATTTCCTCGCGCGGTAGCGCCGATGACCCGATTACGCAGCCGTTGCGGAAGGATGTCCGAGATGGTTTTCATGTCCAGCGCCGGGAGCCATACCGAATTGAGCACGATGCCGACCTGTTCGAGCGGTTCTACCATATCGGCGAGGTACGTCAGATGCCGACATTCTGACCATCGACATGGCTCAGCCGCAGCGAGTTGCGTGCGGGTCACGGTGCGTGGGACGACGACGCCCTCCACCGTTAGATATAGCACTCGTTCGGGAAACATGTTGACCACCTCCAGAAAGAGGCAGATGCACACCGGGAATGACCGGCGATACACTCTCAAGAGATGCGCGGAAGGCATTCTGACCGAAACGTCCGCCCTGTATTCGGGGGAGTTTTTCGGTCAGGAACCTCTCGGGAGAGTGCGCTTTTTTTCGCACTGAAGCTTAGGCAATCGGTTGGAAAAATCAACTATTTATGAGCGAAGCTGACACCCCCTGGTCGAGACTTGCCTCGCGAGCGACGCGTGTGGCGTTGACCCGAAAGGACATGACCTATAGCGCTCTGGTCGATGCGCTCACGCGTGACGGAGTGAGCGGCGGGGAGCGCGCTATCGTCTCGAAGATTTCCCGTGGCACGCTGCGGACAAGTATGTTTTTGCACATCCTTGCGGCAACAAACGCCCAACTTCCAGAGCGCTGGATGTCGGCGATGCGTCAAGATGGTACGTGGGAGGAGCGTGCAAGGAGAGTGTTCGAGGCGGAACTGGCACGACAGCCGTCGATTGACGTGAACGACATCGCCGGGCGGCTCGCCCGGCTGGGAGCGGCCGTGTCGGCGTCCTCGTTGGAAGCGCAACTGCGGGGTGGCCTGCTGCCGCTCAGCGTGTTCATCCAGCTGCTTCATCTGCTCAACTCGGAGTCTCTCGACCGCTTCATCGACCAGAGCGACATGGTCTACGCCGCAAGAAGCGCGGTTGAGGTGGACAACGCATAAATCTGCTTCTCCTTGCGGTTTCAAATCGTTGTACTACAGTGACTTCAGGTGCGAAAAATTTCGCACTTTCTAGCGGCCCGAGGAAGCAGAACAAAGGGGGGCCAGCGTAAAACATTCTTTGCTTCAGGAGCGCAGCTGGTCACGCGTTGTAGCCTGCCCGAAATCATCGGGCGCTCACCGGCGACAGTCGTCTACCAGCAACCAGGAAGAGGCCAAGCTCCTCTACTGGCTCGCACACAGCACGAACCGACCGCAAACAGCTCCCTCGCTGGAGTTGCTCCTGCACGCCCTTGGACTGAACAGATAGCGCCGTTGCCACTACGCGGTCGCTGGCTTTCCCGTCTCCACTCGCTGCAGCTCAGGGGCATCGTGCTTAGCGCCTGCAGCAGTGTCTGGAGGTCATCATGCCTATCTGGCAAGTAGCACCGGTGAAAATGGAGCCACAACTCGCTTTGATTTCCTGGGAAATCCTTGAGACCGATTCACACACGCGCCACTTCGTTGGCGTCGATGTTCGAGACCGTTCGGGACGAGTCAGCTCCGCGATAACGCATTTCGACGCCGTCGCTCGCAAGGGCGTAACGCAGTCGGGGCGTATCTACGAGCTGTGCGGGCCGTCAAGCCACTCGAGAGAGGCGGAGTACGTTTGGAAACGCTGGTGCAAGTGGAACGGTGTCGTCGAGTTCTCGGACGTCACTTCGCTTGTTTTTACGGAGTTACAGCCATGACGTTTCCTACCGAAAGGACACAGGCAATTCTCGAAACTCGAGATTTTCTACAGCTGCTGGCGGACGCCGAATCTATCGAAGTCGCCGGGCTTGTTCAGTCGGTTGCACTTGCGCTGCTGAGACACCTCCCCGTGCGGGACGACCTCGAGGCCAGCGCGCTGATATTGCCGGAAATCTGGGCCGCGCCGTCCGATATAGACCGCATCAGGCGACGAAGTGCTCCGGCCGACGTCATGATGTTTGCGCGCTAACTGACCACCTGGCTACTAACCAACATGGAGTCGTCCATGCCGAACGCAAATGCTTTGGACTGGCCGGCCTTGCTCGGCACACGCGAGCAAGCTGTAAAGCAGGGCCACCTGATACTCCCAGACGCGATGAGCGAGGCGCTTGATGTGCCGCGCATCAGGCTGCAGAAGATGCTCCGCCGCGGTGAGCTGTTTGCTATTTTTGTTGAAGGTCGCCCGTACATTCCGTCCTTCCTAGTTGCCGACGACTCAACGAGAAAGCGGCTGTGGGAGCTATGCAAGATTTTGTATCCAGCGCCGGCAGAGGCGAGACTCGGCTGGCTTCATACTGCGCGGGCGTCAACCTGGAGTTTGAGGCCCGTCGACTGCCTGTGTGATGCTAAGCGCTACGACTGCGTACGCTTCCTCGCGAAAGCCTGGGCATCAGAATGGTCCAGAACCATCGTCTCCGTGTATCCCGGCGAGACTCTCGACCGTAGTGAGACAGCTGCCGAGCCTCTGTATCGGGCCGTCCTTGAAATCGACCCTCGTATAAATCTGTGGACGCGGGTCATCGCTACGGTTGGGGCGAACGAGCGGTGGAACGGGAGAGCCCCGGTAGGCCGCATGATGGTTTCCGTGAGTCGGCTCGCACCTCCTGACTCACGCCTGTTCGAAGCCGCACTGATACTGACGCCTGCCGACGCCGGACACTCACTCGCCATTCAGTCCACTGCCGGAGAGAGCTATCTGTTGCCGTTGCCCGCCCGAACGACCGCTGGCAATATTCCAGCACTCATCCGTTATGTCGCAGCTCATATGCGGGCAGGAGGACGGTCAGGCGGCATGACGCTCATGGACGCGGCAGACGTGCTCGGTATCGGTCTTCATGAAGCTCGCGGGCTGGTATCTGCGAGTCGCCTAGAGCAACTTGACTCTCGTGCCAGCGGCAGGCGCGGCATTCGGGTGACAGTCGGTTCGGTCAGGTCGTTGCGCCTGGCCGAAAGCATTTACTATCGAACTGGTACGTTGTCCCAGTGAGCCGGAAAGTCGGACCGAGGGACGTGGCTCAGAGGCCCATCTCCGCGACGTCCGCATGAGCGTGCGCACGGACGGAGAGCAACTCGTTCTCCGAATCGCATAGCGCGAGCCAGCCCAAGCGGATTGCCGCGGCTACGCCGGATGGCACCGAGTGCGCCTACTCACTCATGCAGCGACGCCGTTATACCCCGACCTTGATTGGACACTCAGCGGCAACCAGCTTTAAATCGCTGTCACTTAGCAAATTCGGATTAGGAAGCAGAAGAAGCTTCTCAAGAATCTCGTTCGGCTCGTATGTCTTTTCGGCTACAAAAGCGAGGAAGTGAATGCGCTGCTGCACGAACGGTGCAGCTTTCCCGAGACACTCCGGCTCGTATAAGCCGCGAATCGGCTGCCACTGCCCATCGTGAAGCCAGCAGTGAACCAATTCTCGTGGCATACGATTTGGTCCATATGCAATTTGCGCGTAATCCCAAGGGTCGCCGCCGTTCAGATACGCTCGCATATCAACCAGGATGACGTGAATGCGACCGTCAGGCTCGGGGAATTTCGTGGCCCCGACACCGTCGAAAACTTTCGCGCCTATCTTTTGTTGGGCCAGCAACATCTCACCCTCTTCGCTTTCCTTATTCTCGTCAGCAGTGTTCCCCACGTTCGGCGAACTGAGGAATCTCGATACGAAGGGGCCGTCCTCGACTGTTGCCCTCTTCACCGCCTCGCTTGGTCTGATGCTCGTCAACTCGAAGAGCCAGTCCGCGTTTCCGGGCACACGGAAGTCGATTACCGTATCGCCGACGCCGGCACGAAATTCGTATTCTGGCGCCGGCCCTTGATTGAGAAGAGCATGTGCAAACCGTGCCTCAAACAGCAAGGGCATGTTATCGCTGCAGAGGCCGCCATCTCGCTCGATGCGGTCAACGAGTGGCTTTGCCCACGTAACTGAGGATAGTTCGGGCAATACGCGCTCCATAGCCCGCGCTTCACGCTCACTCAAAGTCTCGCCCCACATCACGCCCTCCGCTTGTCTTGCGATGATGGTCTGTGCTGTATGGCTGACAACACTCAATCACGCGCGCTCAAATACTACGGTAGCCGCCAAGCAAAGCCGAGAATGCAGTGCTTCTCGCATGCCAGCGTAAGCTATATTACCAAGCGCAAACAGCACGCATCGGCTCGTTCTTGGCACGGGGTAACGCCAGTCATACGTCGCGTCATTCGATTTGCATATACAGTTTTCCACACCGCAAGCGCTGACGTGAATCGACACTTGTTTCTCCTTGCCGCCAGTTTTGCGCGGCCGTAAAGCACACGGAGCACGTTCGCTCAATCGTATGCCCCAACGAAAGGTTTTTTCAGAGACACATGGAACAGGAATGGTTTGAACTGCGGGAGGCGCGGCGCCGCACATTGACGACTTCAAGCTGGGTACCGCTGCGCGCAAGTATCACGACAGAAAGCGGTGAGTATGCGTATCTGGGTTGGAACAAGACCTACTTCGGGCTCGGTTCAGTCGCGTGCGCGGTAGAGGACAGGGAGCATGCCCAAGAGCTGGGTTGGATGGATGCCGGCATAAGCCACTCGCATGGTCCGGATGCGAGTGGCGACGAATACCATTCGGTCGAGTTGTTCCGTGAAAGTAATGACTTCGTGGGCCTCAACTTGGTGCTTGAGCAGCCAGGCTTCGGGTCGAAAGATAAAGAATGGCATTTGAACCAGGACTTGGTGATAGCCCTTGGTCTCTTTCGGGAAGGAGACGTATGGGTTCGCCCGTCTGAGGGATATGTTGAAGTTGCGAAGTTGACTCGCAATCTCGGCCGCCCCTGTGAGCTGAAAATTCGCACGGAGTATTTGAAGGACTATCTTGCGGCGCGGAGGATGGGACTCTTCACGTCTATCTACACCGACCGCGACGAAATCCTGGCCGACGTGTCACACATCAAGTGGGAGGGCGGCAAGGCCTCGGTAAAAGAAGATGGGATTGAGTGGGAAGGCATCGTTATGCCGATTCACGCAGGCAATGGTCACCGGTTTGGGTCGGAGACAGCCGTTTTTCATATCGCGAACAATAGCGAAGCGCGACACGACGATGTGCCGGCATTCTCGTTTCCCGCAGGAGACAACGCAAAGAGTCGGCAATGGCGCGTGAAGGCCGAGGGAGACAAGTTATTCCGGGTTATAGGCAAACTGTGGAAGAGCGAATGGATTGCGCCCGCTGACCGCAGTCCCCGGGTTCGCCGAGACCCGATGCCTGCTACGGTGTACTTTCTGACCGACGCATCGGGGAAGCGCGAGAGCCGTGACACCCTAGCCGCGCAAGGTCGGTGGCTGTGGTTCAAGCCCGACGTCGTCAATGCGCTGCTGCGGTTCAGAGATAGCCGCCTTCTGTGGTACACGCAGGATACGGGAGAGGTGGGAGCCAATGCGGACTCGACGGTGCACTTCGGCATCAATGCACTTGGGTTGGTCAACGTGTACGCCAAGGACATGGGGCTGCTCGATGACTGGCAACAGCAGGTCTGGGCAGCGTACACGGTCGCACCCGAAGGCGGAGTGTCAGCGGAGCTCTGGGCATCGCAGATGGACGCATCGCCAGTCGAAACTCAAGCCCCCGAGAAATTTCTTCCAGAGGTTCTGGAATTCGTAAATTTAGCCTTCGAGAGACACTACGGCACCGCACTTTTCCGACCACATCAAGAGTATTCAGACATCGTCGGCAGGTGCCACCGATTCAGAGGCCTTGACCAGGAGGGTTTGCTCGCCCTCGCCAAGGACCTGGCCCGCCTCACCGCCGACAGTATCGACGCACAATCGTTGCAAAAAATCGTCTCCCCTCCGAAAGGGGAAAAATGGGGGTCGCTCAAGTCACTGGAAAAGGTTGTGGCGACTCTCCTTCCAGAAGAACGGGCCCGCGAAGTCACCGGCCCGCTGTTCGGCACATACGACCTTCGGTTGGCGGATGCTCATCTTGCTGGCAAGGACCTCTCGCAGGCTTACGAGAGTGCGCGAATTGACCGCGAGCGGCTGCATATTTTCCAGTCTTGGCAACTTTTGGACTCGTTCGTGCGCTCTCTCGCAACCATCGGCAGAGCGGTCGAAAAGGCGAGGAATGCCTCAGAAGCTTCTGGCGCGGCCCCGACTGAGAGCTAGCGCGAGCCGACGCGTCCGCTGAACGCGCTTCACGAGCCGGCGGCTTCAGGCAGCCAGACGGTGTTCGTAGTACGGCCGGTCTCGGTCATCTGGCATGTCCTGAAGCGCTTTCAGGTTTTTAGGGTCCGGATTTAGCCAGGCTTCGACGTGTTCAGGCTTGATGGGAACGATGCAGCGGTCATGGCCCGCCGCTGCAACCTCAGATGGCGGCTCGTCGGTGATAGCCGCGAACGAATATAGGTCCTGCTCGCCCGTAGCCGTCCAATGCGACCAGAGGCAAGCGACGAGCATCTGCTGTGCGTTAGTCATCGCCCTTGGCTGCAAGCAACTGGTGCGCGCGCTTCATCACCCACACCACTTCAGCCTGCGAAAGGTCCCATGCGCCAGCGTCAACCTTCAATCGCATCCCTTTCTCGGCTCGAGCCAACGCCACGTCCGGCGACAGGCCGGCCGTAGCGACCTTACGCGATGCATATTGGAAGAGCTGGTCGGCGAGGTCATCGCATATGTCGTAGCGTTCCAGCAGTTCTTCATCGGTGGGCCCGCTGACATAGCGACCGTCGACTTCTCGAACGAGGAGCTTCGGTTGAACGCCAGTCACGGAGCCAAGCTCAGGCTCTCTCGGAAATTCGTCAGGCACGTGTCGGTCAGCCATTCCGTCCTCCATCGAGTTGCGAACGCCACGCTAAATAGTACGCCGCATACCGCGGCTTGCTAGCTCCGCCAGCGTCTGCGCCGAGGCACGCCGGAATGTGACGGGCCACATGACAGGCGTCGTTGACCACGAGACGCCTGCCAGAAATACTGTATAAATACACAGCATTAAGGGGGAGTTCTCGCGGCGAACCGCCGATTACCCGATTCGCCGACGCCATCGCTCGATGAACTCCGCGCGCTCTGGGCCGCCCATCGGTCCGGCAGCAGCCAGGATGAGACCGTTCGGCGCCTGATTCTTGAAATCGTCAGGCTTCGCCGTCTAATGTACGAACTAGATGCGTTGTGCGGTGCCGTTCGGTCCGCGTGGAAGGAGGAAACCCGTTCGCATCTGATTGCGCTGGAGAAGATGCGGGTGCTCTTCAACGATGAGCGGTCGCGCCAAGGCGGACATTCCAGCGAGTCGCCGCCGGCACCGCTTGACTCATGGAGACGCTACCCCTGAGGTGACCGTACACATCGCCGGGAGAAACTGGGTAGGTGCTCTCGGGAAGGGGCTACACTCGATTGATACCCGTGACCGGAGAGCCATAATGGATACGGAAGATAGAGTCACAACAGGAGCATCTCTCGGTGAAGCTCTTTCGGTCGCCGATGCGGCGAAGCTGCTCTTTGTTTCTCGGCCGCATGTACTGAAGCTCCTCGAGAAGGGAAAGCTGGAACTACGCCACGAAACGGCCTCGGAGCAACTCGTCACGAGGGCATCGGTTCAGCGTTACCAAGCGGAACGGGAGGCTGCGGCGCGAGCCTATCAAGACTCAGCCTCGAACGAGGAATAAGCGGGCCGCTACGCTCGCCGGGCTGGGCGCGATTCAGCTTGCTTCCCTTTAGGGCAGCAAAACTTGGCTTTTTGCTAGCTTACAGGCAAGCAGATGGATAAACGGATGAGGCAGCTCAAACTTGAGCAGGTGCAGGCACTGACTGAAGCCTATGGCGATTTGGCAAAACGTCGTGCTCCTCAGCGGGGTTGGATGAAGCTCATTCGAGAGACGCTTGGGATGACCGAGCGCCAGCGAGCCTCCCGTGCAGGTATCTCGCCATCCACACTACATAAGGCGGAGCAAGCCGAGGCTGAGGGGCGAATTACGCTTCAGCGATTGCGCAGATTGGCAGACGAGTTGGACTGCGAGCTTGTCTATGCTCTCGTACCCCGCAAACCGCTCTCGAAGGTGGTCGAAGAGCGAGCGCGAGAGATTGCCATGCAGGAAGTGAGCGGAGTGGCGCACTCCATGGCTTTGGAGAACCAGCGCCCAACGTCGTCTCGACTTCGGAAGCAGGTCGAGCAGCGCATGGAAGAACTGCTCCGGGGGCCTTGGTCCGACCTCTGGCGATGATGCCGTTGCAATGGAGGCAGCTAACATCTGGCTACCCACATGACGGCGGCGTACAGGCATCTGATTCCAGCTTAGCTGGCGCAAACGCGCCAGCTAAACGCAGTGTGGTTAGTAACTGCCCATCATTCAGTACGCATCTAGGTATCCATCAGCGCCGTCACTTGACATCGGTCCACCGCATCAGAAAAGAAGTCCAGTTCACGAAAGCTCGTCGTCCGTTGCCGCTTTTATCCACCAGAGCATCAGCGTTCCATAGTGCGCTTACAAAAAAATAGGGTTAAGTCGTATAAGATTCTTCGGAAGAGAACCATTTCCTCGTGACCGCTCGCATGACCGCAGATTCCTCGCGCCGTGAAATCGTCCCGTCCACAAATCGTGGAGACCCGCCTGACTTCTCACAGATGGAGTCAAAGCAGTTTGAGGAGCTAACTCGCGCAGTCTTGGCACTCGAGCCAGATGTCAAAACTGCCGAGATGTTTCACGACGATGGCGAAAAGCAGTTCGGCGCGGACTCATATGGTGACCTACGAGGCGAGTTCGCCATAGTCGTGGCCTCTTCAAAATGCTACGGACATGTGATTCCGAGCGAAATCAAAGAGTGGTCTGACGATTTTTTGAAGTATTACGAATCGTTTTGGAAACAGCGGAATGTCCGCCGCTTCATCCTCGCGGTCGCAGCGCCGGTTCACAGGCGTGCGACGGCAGACGCGGTCTTCGAGCAGAAGCAGATTTTCCACGAACGTGGAATGGAATACGAGGTTTGGGGGCCACGCCAATTCCAAGACAAGCTCAGATTTCAGCGGGCCATCGTTGGTCAATATATTGGCAACTATTGGGCTAACGTTATCTGTGGCGATGTTCCGGCAGGCGCGCATGCGATTGCTTCTGACCAAAGCGTCCTTTTGGAGATGCTCACGACAACCGTGGCGCCGCTCGTCACTGCATTGAGCACCGAAGTCGACAGCAAACTGGATGCGTTGAAGGCTCGACTGCGCGAAGAGAATCCAAGCAGCATCGTCGTGGAGCTGGAAAAGACAAGAAATGGCGAAGCTTGGTCGCGGCTTCCCGCGCCCGTCAAAAGTAAGTGTCTGCGGTATCTAGCATCTGCAAAACTTCAAGAGGGAAATATCAGCGCGGCGACGGAGTTTGCGGACCAAGCCGATGCTTTCTCCGCAGACGGAGCTCTAGGCTTCAGAGCACTTTTGACGGCCCACCAAGGCGACCACGACAGAGCGCTGCAGCTTCTCGAAAACACATCTGAGCCTAACGCGCTGGAGGTTAAAACGGCGTTGCTTCTCCAAGCTGGGCGTCTGGATGACGCCGAATCCATCTTGGATAGGTTGCCTCTCGTCGACGGCGTGCCGACTATCGAAGTGTGCAGGTTACGTGCGTATTTGCTTCTATTCCGAGGCAAGCGTCATGCAGCACTCGCCGAGATACGCCGAGCCGAATCGCGCGCACCTCGTTGGTTCATTGTTAAGCGGGCTGGCGCGGTCATCCGCTACGCGAACGCTTTATCGAAGGTCGTTGGAGAGGAACACTTCGCCAATCCTTCGCCTATCGCGGCAGAACTTGTTCGCCAAGATGACGCGAGTCAAGCGCTTCTCGACGAAGCATTGACGACGTTCGCCAGTCTCGCCGCTGAGCCCGGAAAGCCGCTCGGAGGCTCCTACGATGAACTATGGGCACTGGCGTGCGAATGCAACCTTGTCGACGGCCTGTCCGCGGCACAAACACGCTGCGACCGCCTTTTGGACGCCGACCCGGCAAGCCCTGAAGTCATAAGTTGGGCTCTCACGCGAGGCCTTAAATTCGACCGTTCACGAAGTCGCGAGGCACTCCGCGCTTTCGTGGAAGGGGATGACAAAGATGCAAATCACGTTCTGGCCTACAGCTGGCTTCTGACGCTCGACTCAAATGATGTTGGCGCGAAGGATGTATTGCTCCAGAACGAGGCGCTCTTCACGAGTGTCGCACAACGCGCCGCGTACGAGGCCCGTGTAGGATTTTTAGAACCGCCGTCGGGAGAATCAATCTCGGCGCCAACTCCAGACAAAGATGGTTTGGAGCGGCGCATCTTCGCAATGGTCAGTGACGTTTCTGACAGCTTCGCCTGGACAGACCTTGAGTCGCTGTTCGCAAGTCTGGCCGCTAGAGATAACTGCTCAGTCGCGTTGCTTGCTGCCGCGTCTCGTCTCGCTGCCGCCGGCCGCTGGGCGTTTCTCGGTCGTTACGTCGAGCTGCTCACCAAGTTTGAGACGGCATCAGCCATCGAGATGGCTGCACACGCCGCTTTCAATTCCGGAAATGCGGCCCGCGCGCTACAGGTACTACAGAAGAATCAGACCTCTTTCCCACATGGCAAATTTCCTCGAAATCTTGCTGTCATTGAGGCTCACTCTCTCGCAGACCAAGGAGAGCACCGAAAGGCACTTAAGGCAGCGCAAGCGTTGTCTTCCGAATTCGACGGGTTCCGCGAGCGTATGTTGCCCGCAAACATTCGGCTGCAAATCGGCGACATCCGTGGCGCCATTCCTACCATTCGCGACGAGTTATCGAAGAAAGACCTATCCGCAGGTGACGCGCTTCGCTGGTCACGCTTTGTGGCATTGGAAGACCAAGACTTGGCCCGCAAACTGGTGAAGCATGCAGAAGAGAGCGGCTTGTCCGAAGAATTCGCAGTCGAGGCGCACATGCAAGCAACTCGACTTGGAATGGACAAAGAGGCCGTCGTCTTCCAGTCAACTATCGCCACGCTGATGAGCAGGTCAAGCGATGGGCCGTTCAAGATGATGAACTTTGAAGAGTTTCGAGAATTCCAAGCGGCCCGAGTTCAAGCACGGTTCAACGTGTGGAATCTCTATCTTGACGGCGCAATTCCGTTTCATGTCGCGGCGCAGCCAGCCGATATTGATTTCAGTGTGCGGTATTACATTGGGCACGAAACATCAACTGATACGAATGAGTGGCTGCCGTTGATGATTCGGAATGGCGCTCGGGATTTTGATTTTGACACTGGGATAGCGCTCAAGGACTGGCGCTTGTACATTGACGTCTCGACTTTGCTACTGGCGAAGCAGCTCGGAGTGTTGGAAACAATCGAATCTGTTGTCGCTGCGGTAATTGTGCCGGCATGTTTGCCAAGCCAGCTCGTAACCTTCGGCGACTCGCTGGAACATCCTCAGCCAAAGCGTCTCGAAATCGAACGTGCCATCGTCGAAGCATTCAAGACGGGAGCTATCCGCGTTTGGTCACAGTCACGACACACTGGCACCTATTTGTTGCCTTCCGAAAGCGACGACGCCGACATGTGGATGGTCGTTGCGGATGAAACGGAGCCCGTGCCAAACGGACTTCATCGGGCCACGGTCGCGTGCGTGCTGGAGGGACTTCGCCGAGCTGGCCGAATAGATGCAACTCAATTTCAAAATGCCGTCTCGGACTTGAGTCCGGTGAGTGCCGACCTAACCATTCCACCGGTTGGCGCTCGGTTGTGCTTCAACGAAGGCACGCTTGCTACTCTCACATTCAGATGTTCGCTGCAGGCGATTCTGGATACCTTCGCGGTGTTCGTCGACAGCGACTTTGCAGCTGTAATGACACAAACCTTCCGCGCCTCACGCCAGAGGCAGGAAGTGCTGCAGGTAGTGAATGAACTCCGTACTCACGTTGTAAATCAACTCCTTGGCGACAAATACCAGACGGCGAGGCGACGCACTTTACGCGCGGAAGCCGATGCGACGACTGGCTATCCTGTGCAGACTCAAGGTTTGCTTGAGTTACTCCGGTGCGAGCCTGACGCCAACGCAGTGTTTTCCTGCGATGACAGGTATATAACGGGTTATCCACGTTTTGGTACAGCCCCCGTAGTCGGTATATACGAACTTCTGCGTGCGCTCAGGAAGTCGCGAGCGCTGTCGGACGCAGACTATTTCATGAAGCTCCTACACCTCAGAAGTGCGAACGCAATGTTTCTGCCAGTCGCGGCCGAAGAGGTTCTGTTCCATCTCAGACAGGCAGCCATCGTCGATGGGGAAGTGGTGGAAACACACTCGCTTTCAGTTCTTAGACGCTATCTAGCTCGAGCGACGCTCCAAGAGCGCCGCTTGAAAATCGGCGCTTTTCCAGCCACCAACACTGACCGACCGGATGAAATCCACGTTTTCATTGCAACTCGTCGTCTGACGGACGAGTGCCTGACAATGGTATGGACGAAGAAAGCGCATACAGACGAACAGTGCGTTGCATGGGCAACCTGGATTTGGTCCGAGCTCCGAATGGAGAGACCACTGGGAGAGCATCCTTCGATAAGGAAGGACCAAGATTCGTTGGCAACTTTCGCCGCAGTGACGTTCAGTGCCGCCTTGAGTGCCATCATACAGCTCGCCATTGGACATTCAGAGTCTCGGAAGGAGGCGTATTCAAAGTGGCTCAACGACCGTGTCATCAAGAACAGATTTCACAACGACCAAGTGTTGGCAAGCCATCTCGTCCGCCAATTCGCGATGCTGCTGGACGGCCTCCTTGCTCCAGATATACCGCCTAAAGACAAGCAAGTATCAGACGACATAATTGCTGCCTACTTGCGAGATGGCCTTGAGCTTGTACCCGAAGAACTCCGCGACCGATTGCTAGGTGAGTCCAGCCTGCGGCGGGCTCTAATGACCAAAATCGTGAAGGTCACTCACATCGGTGACATCCAACTGCTTCAGAGCCGCTTCATTCCGGCAGTTTCCCGCGCCATTCGGCAGGGAAAATCGCAGTCTAAGGCATACGATTCGACCGACATGGTCACGTTCCAACCGATGGAGCCTCCCGGAGCTATCGCCATTGAATTCAACGGCAGGAAAGCCCAAATCAACGACCCCGCGTTTGTCATATTCGCGTGCGATGACGAAGGCGAACTTCGCTCGTTTCTGAATCAACACCTCGCGTGGTTTGACCGTGCTCCTGCTGAATCCGCCAAAGCGATGGAAGCGATTGTCGAACTGAAATCCGGCGTGAAGCGATACGAAGCGCTTGATGAAATCAGGAAACGAAGCCTCCCATTCTGCTATAACGATATTGAGGAGCAACTCAACGAGCACCATAGTGTTCCCCTCACGAAATGCATCCCGCCGGAGTCGAGTCAGGTCTTCAGACATTTGAGACTCAAAGCTCAAAGCACAACGTTTTCGTTGCGATGGGCCGAGGCCGCCGAGGCGTTGCTGCACGAATATGGTCTTGAAGAGACCTTCCTTCGATTGGCCTGCCTGCCGGTGCCGTTGCCGCAGGTCTTTATCGAACGCTTTGCATCTAGCTCGCCGGAAATTCAGCACTCTGCCTATGCAGCATTTGCCGAACTGGGTGCTCGGTCACCTCTGCACTTCCTTCACGCATTTTCATTGCTAAAGATACAGAACTTGCCTTCGGGAGTCCGAGCGCTGGGCTCACGTATGGCTACGGACGTTCTGTCCCGCTGGGACGGTTTGGCAAACGCAATGGGCCCGCTGCTGATGTGGTCAGAAATCCGCGCTCATGAGATGCAGGAATGGCGAAGCAGGTCAGTCGAAGAGCAGTTGGTAACGACTTGGTACCACGCAGCGCGATTGATGTGCATCCTTAATCGCAATCTCGACATGGAAACGCAGATTCCTAAAGCCTTTGGCAAACTGCGCAGCTCCATGTCATCGGATGCTGCGTTTGGCGGGCTAACGCGGTCTTTAGATTGTGCATCTCCCAACAATTATGTTGGAGTAGTGTTGTTCTACGGCGGCATGAACTACGCGCTGCAAGGGGCAAACGCTGGCTCGTTACAGCCTCCGGAACTGCTGGACCAAGCGATTGCGTTGACCCGAGTCGACAATCGCGTCAACCCATGGCTCATTGCATCGCGAGAGTTGTCGCCGAATTGCCTCGACTCTTTCCTGCAGGTCCACTCGGCGACACGTGCGGCATCGCCTTTATTGCCGGCGACCATCTCAGAAGACTTCGAGCAAGAACTTATTAAAGGCTTTGAGTCCTCGCCAGAGAATCCGATGCTTTGGGTTCACCTGTACACACTAACGCGCATGGGCTTGCGCGCCGCCACCCGTCAGCGTTTCGTCGAGATTGTTGCGGGCGCAAATCTAATTCAGCTTGCTGCAGTGCAGACGGAGGCTCTCATTGCTTGGCGCTGCTTTGCTGGATGCGTAAAACTACTTGGTGAATGTGAGACACAAACGAGCTTCAGGTCTCAAGTGTTCGAGCTCGCGAAGAATCTCAGTGACCGATATGAAGAGGATAAGACATCAATCGTTATTGACGGGGAAGACGAACGCGCCAAGAGACTCAACGAGTTGCTCGAAGCGTGCATCACCTTCAGCCGGAGCGATGACGTTGCTCTTGCTTACAGCAACGTAGCCGAGCTCTTCTCGCAGGTCGCTGCTGCATGGAAGCCGGCAAAGACGGCGATTCGCAGAACGCTAGAGTCCATATATGAAGAGTCGCGAATAAGCGACAACAGCGCCGTGTGGAACGCACAGATTCGCTTGCGAGCTCAGACTTGAACCGCTTGCCAATCTGACGTACGCCACCCACTAATTTACCTTCTCGGCATCTGCAGTGCGTTGAGCGCGTCTCGAACTGTCTGGAGCTCTTCGGTTGCAGCGGCAAGACATGCCTGTTCTCGCGCAGAAGCGAGTTGGGCCACGCAAAAAAGATTCGGGGAAGCCGACAAGGGGACGGAAAAACGCGAAAGTGGTGTCATTCGTCTGCCACTTTCGCGCTCAGAGGGGTCACGCGACCGTCTACAAACCGGTTTGGACTGAAAGCGTTTACGCCATTCAATCAAGCACTTGGGCGTCGAAACTCATCGAAACCGGGGCGAATCGTTTACGGCGAAAACGTTTCTAATTCCAATTACCACCAGTCGCTTCCGCGAAAAAACTTACTCCACCGTCACCGACTTCGCGAGGTTGCGCGGCTTGTCGACGTCGGTGCCGCGCGCGCACGCCGTGTGGTACGCGAGCATTTGCAGCGGCACGGTATGCAGGATCGGCGAAAGCAGCCCGTAGTTTTCCGGCATGCGGATCACGTGGATACCGTCCTCGCTCGTGATGTGCGTGTCGGCGTCGGCGAACACGTAAAGCTGGCCGCCGCGTGCGCGCACTTCCTGCATGTTCGACTTGAGCTTTTCGAGCAGCGCGTCGTTCGGCGCGACCGTGACCACGGGCATCGCTTCCGTCACGAGCGCGAGCGGTCCGTGCTTGAGTTCGCCCGCCGGATACGCCTCGGCGTGGATGTACGAGATTTCCTTGAGCTTGAGCGCGCCTTCGAGCGCGATCGGATAGTGCAGCCCGCGGCCGAGGAACAGCGCGTTTTCCTTGCGCGCGAACTCTTCCGACCACGCGATGATCTGCGGCTCCAGCGCGAGCACGCCGTTGAGCGCGGCCGGCAAATGGCGCAGCAGCTTCAGGTACGCGGCGTCCTGCTCGGCGCTCACATGGCCGCGCAGCTTGCCGAGCGTGACCGCGAGAATGAACAGGCCGACGAGCTGCGTGGTGAACGCCTTGGTCGACGCCACGCCGATCTCGCGCCCCGCGTGCGTGAGGAACGTGAGTTCGGTGAGGCGCACCATCGCGCTCGTGCCCACGTTGCAGACCGCGAGCGTGTGCGTCATGCCGAGCGACTGCGCGTGCTTGAGCGCCGCGAGCGTGTCCGCCGTTTCGCCCGACTGCGAGATGGTGAGGACGAGCGCGCGCCGATTCGGCACCGACTCGCGATAGCGATACTCGCTCGCGATTTCCACTTCGGTGCGGATCTTCGCGACCGATTCGAGCCAGTATTTCGCCGTGAGGCCCGCGTAGTAGCTCGTGCCGCACGCGAGAATCAGGATGCTGTCGATGTCCTTGAACACCGCGCCCGCGTTGTCGCCGAAGAGGCTGGCGTCGAACGCGTCGGCGGCCGGAATCGTGTCCGAGATCGCGCGCGGTTGCTCGAAGATTTCCTTTTGCATGTAATGCCGATACGGGCCGAGATCGACCGCGCCGCCGTACGCCTGCACGTCGCGCGCTTCGCGTGCGACGAGATTGCCGGCGCGGTCGGCGATGCGCACGCCGTCGAGCGTGATCTCGCAGACGTCGCCTTCTTCCAGATAGCTGATGCGCCCGGCGCTGCCCGCGATCGCGAGCGCGTCGGAGGCGATGAAGTTCTCGCGATTGCCGTAGCCCACCACGAGCGGCGAGCCGGCGCGCGCGCCCACCACCGTGTGCGGCTGCGCCTTGTGTACCACGCCTATCGCATAGGCGCCCGCGAGCTGCTGCACGGCCGCGCGCACGGCCGCGAACAGATCGCCTTCGTAAAGGCTGTGGATCAGGTGCGCGATGACTTCGGTGTCGGTTTGCGACACGAACTCGTAGCCCTTGGCCTTGAGCATCTCGCGCAGCGACTCGTAGTTTTCGATGATGCCGTTGTGGACGATCGCGAGCGCGTCGCGCGACGAGATCGGGTGCGCGTTATTGACCGTGGGCGCGCCGTGCGTGGCCCAGCGCGTATGCGCGATGCCGGTCACGCCTTCGAAGCGCGCCTCGCGCACCTGGTCGTCCAGCTCGGCCACGCGCGCGACGCTGCGCACGCGCTGCGGGCCGTCGCTCGTCACGACGGCCACGCCGCACGAGTCGTAGCCCCGATATTCGAGGCGCCGCAATCCTTCGATGAGAATGGGAACGATGTTACGTTGCGCAACCGCGCCGACGATGCCGCACATGGAGTCGATCCTTTGCAATGAGAGGCCGGGCGCCGCGCCCGCCGTTCACGAAGCGCGACGCCGAAATACCGCGTTTATTTCTTCTGCTTGACCGGACGAACGTAGCCGGACTTCGCAAGCTGGCGCTTTTCGTTGAGCGCGAGGGTGCCTTCCGGCACGTCTTTCCAGACCGTCGTGCCCGCCGCGATCGTGACGTTGCGGCCCACGCGCACCGGCGCGACGAGTTGCGTGTCCGAGCCGACGAACACGTTGTCCTCGATGACGGTGCGATGCTTGTTCGCGCCGTCGTAATTACACGTGATGGTGCCCGCGCCGATGTTCACGCCCGCGCCCACGTCGGCGTCGCCCACGTAGCTCAGGTGGTTCGCCTTCGAGCCCGCGCCGATGTTCGCGTTCTTCACTTCGACGAAATTGCCCACGTGTACGCCGTTCGCGAGCGCCGCGCCGGGACGCAGGCGCGCGTACGGGCCGAGCACCGCGTTTTCGCCGACCGTCGCGCCTTCGACGTGCGTGAAGGCGTCCACGCGCGTGCCCGCGCCGATGCGCGCGGCGCGAATCACGCAATTCGGGCCGACGTGGACGTTGTCGCCAAGCGTCACTTCGCCTTCGAACACGCAATTGACGTCGATGAACACGTCGCGCCCGCAGGCGAGCGTGCCGCGCACGTCGATGCGCGCCGGGTCCGCGAGCGTCGCGCCCGCGACCAGCAGCGCCTCGGCCACGTTGCGCTGATGCACGCGCTCGAGTTCGGCGAGCTGCGGCTTGCTGTTCACGCCAAGCGTTTCCCATGCGGCGTCGGGCTGCGCCGTCACGACCGCGTGGCCGGCGGCGATGGCGGCTTCCACCACGTCGGTGAGGTAATACTCGCCCTGCGCGTTGTCGTTCCTGAGCGCCGCGAGCCAGCCCGCGAGCGGCGCCGTCGGCGTGACGACGATGCCCGTATTGATTTCGGCGATTTCGCGCTCGGCCTCGCTCGCGTCCTTCTGCTCGACGATGCGCACGACCTGGCCCGCCGCGTCGCGCACGATGCGGCCGTAGCCGCTCGGGTCGTCGAGCGTGACGGTGAGAATGCCGTAGCGGTGTGCGCCCGCCGCGTCGGTCAGGCGCTTGAGCGTGGACGCCCGCGTGAGCGGCACGTCGCCGTACAGCACCAGCGTGGGCACGCTCGTGTCGAGCAGCGGCAGCGCCTGCGCGAGCGCGTGGCCCGTGCCGAGCTGCTGCGCCTGCACCGCGAACTGCACGTCGGGCGCGCCGACGGCTTCGCGCACGGCCTCGCCGCCATGCCCCGTCACCACCACGAGGCGCGTGGGCGCCAGCGTGCGGGCGGTGTCGATCACATGGGAAAGGAGCGGTTTGCCGGCGAGCGGATGGAGGACTTTCGGCAGCGCGGAATGCATGCGTTTGCCCATGCCGGCCGCGAGAATCACGACGTTCATTGCATCGGTGATGAGAGAGAAGGAAGCGGACGATTCTAGCATGGGGGTATCCCCCAAACACCGCGTGGGCGGGCCTTCGCGCCCCGTTTCATGCGCGTTGACAACGCCCGCACGCGCCGCTGGCAGCGCGCTCCGACAACCGCGTCGGCGCCGGTGCCGGAGCGGCTCGGCGCCGGCGCCGGATCACCGCCGCGCCGACCTGCCGGCGGTGGCGCGGCTCACAGCTCGTCGAGCGGCGTGAACTTCAGCGTCGCGCCTTGCGCGCCTTCGCCCGGCGCCGGATCGGCGGAGCACGGTTCCTCGTCGAACGCGATGTCGCCGGCCGGATCGGCCACGCCCGTCGCGCGCAAATTCGTGAAGTTGAACAGCCCCGCGTCCATCAGATGCGAAGGCACGACGTTGCCGAGCGCGTTGAACATGTTGTCGACGCGGCCGGGGAAACGCTTGTCCCATTCGCGGATCAGCGCCTTCATTTCCGCGCGCTTGAGGTTCGGCTGGCTGCCGCAGAGATTGCACGGAATGATCGGGAATTCGCGCAGCTCCGCGTACTTTTCCAGATCGGTTTCCTTCACGTAGGCGAGCGGCCGGATCACGACGTTCCTGCCGTCGTCCGATTGCAGCTTGGGCGGCATGCCCTTCAGCTTGCCGCCGTAAAAGAGATTCAGCAGCAGCGTTTGCAGGATGTCGTCGCGATGATGGCCGAGCGCGATCTTGGTCGCGCCCAGCTCGCCCGCCACGCGGTACAGAACGCCGCGGCGCAGGCGCGAGCACAGCGAGCAGGTGGTCTTGCCCTCGGGCACGAGGCGCTTGACGATGCTGTACGTGTCCTGATTTTCGATGTGGAACGGAATCTCCAGCTTGCCCAGATACTCGGGCAGCACGTGCTCGGGAAAGCCGGGCTGCTTCTGGTCGAGATTCACGGCCACGATGTCGAAGTGGATCGGCGCGCGCTCGCGCAGGCGCAACAGCACGTCGAGCATCGCGTAGCTATCCTTGCCTCCCGACAGGCAGACCATCACCTTGTCGCCGTCCTCGATCATGTTGTAGTCGCCGATCGCCTGGCCGACCTGACGCACGATGCGCTTGAACAGCTTGTTGTTCTCGTAGGCTTCCTTCTGCTCGCGGCGCGTGAGCGCGCGGCGGCTGGTTTCCTCGGGCGCGCCTTCGCTGGCTTCGCCGTGCGCGTCGCGGGCGTTCTCGCCGACGGGCAGCGTTTCGGGGGCGTTCATGAATCAGTCCTCTTTGATGCGAAAGACTTCGACGCCCACCGCGTCGCAGTCCGGATAAACGTCGGGTTTTTCGGTCGAAACGCGCACCGCGCGCACCTGTTGATGCGACAGCAGCGCCGCCGCGAGGTCGTCGCAGAGCGTTTCCTGCAAATGGATATGGCCCTTGCCCACGCGTTCGGCTACGGTCGCGCGCATGAAGTCGTAATCGACGACCTCGCGCAACTTGTCCTCGTGCGGCGTGGTCGAGGCAAGCGGCACGAACAGCTCGACGTTGATGACGACGCGCTGCTCGCCGCGCTTCTCGAAATCATGCACGCCGATGTTGATGTGTACCTCGTAGTTGCGCAGGAAAAGCCGGCGGCAATCGGCAAGCCGGGGATGAAGTAAAGCGGCGGACATGTGCGTTCCAGTCGATAAAAGCGTGCGTTTGCGTCGCACGTGGGCGGGCGCGGCGCGCCCTCTCGTGTTCGGCCGGCGTGGCCGGCCGGTCGGCGAAACCGCTCGTGCGCGGCGGCTCGCTTCGTTTCCCGGCGCCCGCCGCGCCGCTTCGGAGCGTTGGCGACGGCGAACCGCTTAATGCATTTAGTTGCAAATATAGCCGTGCAACCTCGGCGGATTGCTAACCGCGCGGCGCGTCAGGCGGCGCCGCCCGTCAAAAACATCACGTCGCGCGGCAACGGCACGAGATGCTGCCCGCCGTCCACCACGAGCGTCGTGCCCGTCACGCCCGCCGCGCGCGCGAGATACAGCGCCGCATCGACGAGATCGCCGGGCCGCGACGCGCGCTTGAGCGGCGTGACGCGATGCGCGGCGGCAAAGCTCTCCGGCGTCTGGTCGCCCGACTGCAACGTGAGGCCGGGCGCGAGCCCCACCACGCGCACCTTCGGTGCGAGCGCCTGCGCCAGCGCGACGGTCGCGTTGGCAAGCGCGGCCTTGGTGAGCGTGTACGACAGATAGTCGGGATTCATGTTGTACAGCTTTTGATCCAGCACGTTGATGACGCAACTGCGCAGCGTCTCGTCGTGTTCGGCCGCCTCGGGCGTGGCCTCGAACAGCGTGCGCGCCAGCACGAGCGGTGCGCCCACGTTGATCGCCATCAGATCGAGCAGCTTCGCGTAGCCGACGTCGCGCGCCGTGTCCTCGTCGAAGCGCGAGGCGTTGTTGAGCACGCACACGGGCCGGCCGAGCGCCGCGGCGCAGTCGGGCACGAGGCGCGCCACTTCGGCTTCGTCGGCGAGATCGGCGTGCAGCGCCACGGCGCGGCGGCCCATCGCGGCAATTTGCGCGACGACTTCCCCGGCGCCCTCGCGCGATTCGCCGTAATGCACCGCGACGTCCCAGCCGCGCGCCGCGAAGCCCAGCGACAACTCGCGGCCGATGCGGCGTCCGCCGCCCGTCACCAGCACCACGGGCGCGCGGCCGGATAAATCGGGGCGCGATCCATCGTCATGCGCCGACGCATCGGCGTCGGCCGGGCGGATCACCGAAGTTGCGCTCATTTACAATGCCGGGATGAATCCGAAAGCTCACGAACCCGCTAGTTTACCTGTTCCCGAGCCGATCGCGCTCGCGCAGTCCGAGGCGCTCGCGGCCACGCTGCGCGCCGAAATCGCCGCGGCGGGCGGCTGGCTGCCGTTCGACCGCTACATGGAGCGCGCGCTGTACGCGCCCAAGCTCGGCTATTACGGCGGCGGCGCGCGCAAGTTCGGCCTGTTCGCCGACGACGGCAGCGACTTCGTCACCGCGCCCGAGCTCTCGCCGCTCTTTGCCGCGACACTCGCGCGCGCCGTGGCGCAAGCGCTCGCGGCAAGCGGCACGCATCGGCTGATGGAATTCGGCGCGGGCACCGGGCGGCTCGCGGCCGGCGTGATGCTCGCGCTCGACGCGGCGGGCGTGGCGTTCGACGCCTATGCGATCGTCGATCTTTCGGGCGAACTGCGCGAACGCCAGCGCGAAACCATCGCGGCGCTCGCGCCCGCGCTGCTGGACCGGGTGACGTGGCTCGACGCCCTGCCCGCAACGTTCGAGGGCGTGGTGATCGGCAACGAAGTGCTCGACGCCATGCCGGTGCGCCTTTTCGCGCGCAAGGACGCGGTGTGGTTCGAGCGCGGCGTGAGCGTGAACGACGAGGGCGCGCTCGCTTTCGCGGACCGGCCGGCGCAATCGGGCCTCGACGCCAGCTGGCACGGCGGCGGCCCGCACGGCGCGCTCGCGAACATCGAAGGCAGCGAGGATTACGTGACGGAAACGCACGAGGCCGCGCTCGCGTTCACGCGCACCGTTTGCGCGATGCTCGCGCGCGGCGTGGCGTTGTTTATCGACTACGGTTTTCCGCGCCACGAGTATTACCACCCGCAGCGCACGCAAGGCACGCTGATGTGCCACTATCGCCACCGGGCGCACGGCGATCCGTTTCTTTATCCCGGCTTGCAGGACATCACGGCGCACGTGGAATTCACCGGTATCGCCGAAGCGGGCGTGGAAGCGGGCGCGGACCTGCTCGGCTACACCTCGCAGGCGCGCTTCCTGATGAACGCGGGCATTACCGAAGTGCTCGGCGAGATCGATCCGCGCGACGCGCAGCGGTTCTTGCCGGCCGCGAACGCCGTGCAAAAACTGGTTTCCGAAGCGGAAATGGGCGAGCTGTTCAAGGTGATCGCGTTTTCGCGCGGCATCGACACGAGCGGTGCGACGCTCGCGGCGTTCGCGCGCGGCGACCGCAGCCATACTTTGTAATGCGCGGTGTAATGCGCGTCGTAACGCGCGAAAACCCGCGAAAGCGCGCATGAAAGCGCAAGACTCACGCAACGACAACCCTTAAGCCGCCGACATGATCCGCTGGTTTCTCACCACCTTCATCGCCGTGGCGATTCTTTCGGGCGCGCAGCCGTGGCTGAAGAAGCTCGGCATCGGCAGGATGCCCGGCGACATCACCTTGCGGATCTTCGGCCGCGAATATCCGCTGCCTTTCATGTCGACGCTGGTTCTCTCGATGGCGCTCTCGTTTCTCGTGCGCGTGCTTTAACGGGCACTCCCACGGCGCTTCAGTTTCGCCTCGACTTCGCGTCAACGTCGCCTTCGATTACCGTTCGCTTCGGCCGCGCCGCGCCGTGCGTCAAGGTCGAGCCTCGGCCGCCAGCGCCGCTTCCACCGCTTCGATGCGCGCCTGATGCACGGCTTCCTTGATCTTTCCGGTCGCGCCCTTCGGATGCGCCTGCGCAATGCCTTGCGCAATCGCGCCCGCATCCACGCCGCGCGCCGCCACGAGCGCCACGCGCAAACGCTCGGCTTGCGGATACGGCGCGTGCTCCCAGTTCAGGCGTCCGCGCAGATCGCACTCGCATGCCTGTAGCGCCTCGGCGAAACGCGCCGGTTTGCGCAGCGCGTCGCAGCGTTCGAACATGCGCACGAGCGACGCCGCATTCATGTCCATCACGCGATGCACGTTGCCATGCTCGCGCGCGACCAGCAGCGCGAGGTCGCGGCATTCGTTGGGCACGCGCAGCCGGTCGCAAAGCGGCTTGATGAGATCGACGCTGCGCCCCTCATGGCCGATATGGCGCGGCAGCACGTCCTCGGGCGTGGTCGCCTTGCCGAGGTCGTGCGTGAGCGCCGCGAAGCGCACCGGCAGCGCATAGCCTTGCGCGGCCGCGTGGTCGATCACCATCATCACGTGTACGCCGGTGTCGACTTCCGGATGATAGTCGGCGCGCTGCGGCACGCCCCAGAGCGCGTCGACTTCGGGCAGCACGCGCGCGAGCGCGCCGCACTCGCGCAGCACCGCGAACATGCGCGACGGCTTCGCCTCCATGAGACCGCGCGCGAGTTCCTGCCACACGCGCTCCGGCACGAGCGCATCCGCTTCGCCCGAATTCACCATCTCGCGCATGAGGGCGAGCGTTTCGGGCGCGACGGTGAAATCGGCGAAACGGGCGGCGAACCGCGCGATGCGCAGGATGCGCACCGGGTCTTCGAGAAACGCCTCGCTCACATGGCGGAACACGCGGTCCCGCAAATCGCGCGCGCCGCCGAACGGATCGACCACGGGCCCGGTCAGCACGCCGCCCGGCTGGACTTCGCGCGCCATCGCGTTGATCGTGAGGTCGCGGCGCGCCAGGTCTTGTTCCAGCGTCACGTCGGGCGCGTAGAAAAACTGGAAGCCGTGATAACCGGCGGCCGTCTTGCGCTCGGTGCGCGCAAGCGCGTATTCCTCGTGCGTCTCGGGATGCAGGAAGACGGGAAAGTCCTTGCCGACGGGCCGATAACCCTGCGCCGCCATTTGCTCCGGCGTCGCGCCGACCACGACGTAATCGCGGTCGCGCACGGGCAGGCCGAGCATTTCGTCGCGGATCGCGCCGCCTACGACATAGATCTTCATCAGTCGTCGCGCTCGTCGTGGGCCACGACATGGGTTTCGCGCCGCGCGGCCTCGATCCATTCGGCCAGCGCGGGCAGCGCGCGCAGGCGCTCGCAGTAGGCCGCGGCGGGCGCCGAAAGCGCCGGCTGATAGCTCGCGAAGCGCATGGCCACGGGCGCGTACATGGCGTCGGCAATGCCGAATTCGCCGAACAGGAACGGGCCGCCGCTTTCGGCGAGGCAGGCGCACCAGATCGCGTCGATGCGCGCGACGTCGGCGAGCGCGGCCGGCGTCGCGCCCGCGCCCGGCTTCACCTTGCGGATGTTCATCGGCATGTCGTTGCGCAACGCGCCGAAGCCCGCGTGCATTTCGGCGCTCACGCTGCGGGCGCGGGCGCGCGCCTTCGCGTCGCGCGGCCAGAACGCGTGCTGGGGAAAGCGCTCGGCCAGCGTTTCGACGATCGCGAGCGAATCCCACACGGCAAGACCTTCGTCGTCGATCAGGCACGGCACCTTGCCCGACGCCGAAAACGCCAGAATGGACGCCTTCGTCGCGGGTTCGTCGAGTTCGATCAGCACCTCCTCGAACGCAATGCCGAAGTGCTTGAGCAGCAGCCACGGACGCAGCGACCACGACGAATAGTTCTTGTCTGCAATGACGAGCTTCATGCCTGGAAAGACCGTAAAGAATGGGGGCGGCGCGCCGCCGGAACGCCGCGTGAATAACGGCGCAACTACCGCACGCTACCGCCCCGCGCTCGCGCGAAAAAGGTTCAGGCGCGAGCGCAGCGAGGCGTTGGCGAGATAAAGCGGCGCGATGGTTTCGATGCTGGCGGGATCGAGATCCAGCTCGGGCGCAAGCGGCCCGCTGAGCACGCTGTCCACTTTCATCGAATCGAGATTATCGCGCGTGATGACGGGCTCGCCGGGCGCCATTTCGAACGAGAGCGCCTGCAAGCGCGCGAAGGCGTCGGGCAGACGCACGATGCGCGCGCGGCGGCCGATCGCTTCGCCGCAATACTGGAGCAGTTGTTCGAGCGTGTAGACGCTCGGGCCGCCCAGCTCGTAGGTGCGCCCGCTCGCGGCGTCGAGATCGAGCACGTTGACGATGGCCTTCGATACGTCGCCGACGAACACGGGCTGAAAGCGCGCGTCCGGCATAGCGAGCGGAATCACCGGAAAGAGCTTTTGCAGCAGCGCGAAACGGTTGAGAAAAGTGTCCTCGGGACCGAAGATCACCGAAGGCCGGAAGATCGTGGACGCGAGCGCCGGCGACGACTGCACGGCTTTCTCGCCGTCGCCCTTCGAGCGCAGATACATGCTCGGCCCGTTCGGGTCGGCGCCGAGCGCGCTCACGTGAACGAGCCGGTGTACGCCCTTGCTCTCGCATGCGGCGACGATCTTCGTCGGCAGGTCGACGTGGAGTTTGGCGAAGCCCGGCCCGTAAGGCCGGCCGTGGCCGCCGTTGAGCGTGCCGACGAGATTGATGACGGCGTCGGCGCCTTCGACGAAGGCGGCGAGCGCGACGGGATCGGACACGTCGGTCTCGATCACGTCGATGGGCAGCATGGTGAGATGGCGCGCGTTGAAGCGGCGGCGCGAGGCGACGCGCACGTTCTTGCCCGCTTCCACGAGCGCGTTGACGAGATGGCTGCCGATGAATCCCGAACCGCCGATGACCGCGATGGCTTGATGCTTCATCTTCGACCTCCCTCATCAGGCTTGGGGAACGCAGAGGCCGCGAGAGGCCCGGCGTGTGAGCCGGACTCGCGCGGCGCGACCCGCGAGAAGCGAGCACGCCGCGCGCCCGGAAGGCGGCACGGCGTGACGTGACGGCGGGCGCTTACGGCGAAATGTAGCCGAGGCGCGCCTTCAGCGATTGCGGACGCCCTTCGAACAGCGCCGCGTAGTAGACCGTGTTCGACAGCACGTTTTTCACGTAATCGCGGGTTTCCTGGAACGGAATGGTTTCCGCGAAGATGGCGCCTTCGACGCCGCCCTGCAACGTGGACCGCCACTGGCGCGGCCGGCCCGGCCCCGCGTTGTAGCCCGCGGTGGCGAGCACGGCGGAACCGTCGAACTGATTGTAGATCATCGACAGATAGTTCGTGCCGAGCAGGATGTTGGTGTCGAGATCGTTGAGCTGGTCGCGCGAGAGCGGGCCCATGCCGATCTTTCTCGCCACCATTTGCGCCGTGGCCGGCATGATCTGCATGAGGCCGCTCGCGCCCACGCCCGACTTCGCGTTGAGAATGAAGCGCGACTCCTGGCGGATCAGGCCATAGGCCCATTCGACGTCGAGTCCATTGGTTTGCGCGTCGCGCTCCACCACGTCGCGAAACGGCGCGAGATAGCGCAGCGAGAAGTCGTGCTCGGTTTGCGTGCGGTCGGCCGTGTTCACCGTGCGGTCGAGCAACTGGATGCGCTTGGCGTATTCGGCCACGGCCAATAGCTGGCGGTCGCTCATGCCGCGCAGCGGCCAGTTCCATTCGCGGTTGCCCTCGAGCCGCAGGTTGAGCGCGTAGAAGCGCTGCGCGAGCGCGAAGCCCGGCGTTTGCGCGACCTGGGCGATTTCGGCGTCGCTGACCGTGGTTTTGGGCGGAATGGTGATCTTCTGGCCGAGTTCTTCCGTGGCGAGCTGGCCATAGAAGTTGAAGCCCTGCGAGATCGACGAAAACTCCTGGTTGGCCTGCGCCGTTTCGCCCGCCCGCTTGAGCGCGCGCGCATGCCAGTAGACCCAGGCCGGCTGGGCGCGCAGCGCCTCGGGCATCTGCTCGATCGACCAGCGCACCATGGTCCAGTCGCCGCCGAGCAGCGCCGCGCGCGTGCGCCACTCGTAAGCCGGGTTCGAAAGCGGCGCGTTCGCCGAAAGCCGATACCAGTCGAGCGCGCCGGGCAGGCGCTTGAGCGCGGCCTGATAACCGATCGTGCCCCAGCCGATCGCGCGTTCGGGCGAACTGAGCTGCGGCGCGACGGCCGCGAACGTGGCCGCCGCCATGGCCGGGTCGTTGCGCGCCATCGCCGTGACCGCGAGCAGCGCGAGCTGATGCGAGGCGGGATCGGCGCTCACGCCTTGCGCGAGCATGAGCGGCGGCGTGCTCACGGCCTGGCTGAACGCCGTGGGATCGGGGCGTTGCGCGAGGCCGTCGAGCAGCTTCGCGCCGGTCGAGGTCTGGTTCTGCTCGTACGCGACGCGGATTTGCGCCCAGACGTCGTCGCTCGAAAACTGGCCTTTGATGGCGAGCGCCGTGATGAGGTCGACGCAGCCGTCGCCGTAATTGCGCGGCTCGACCAGCAGCGCGCGCGCCGCGGCGGCCACGTTCTCGCCGTGCGCCGCGCGCGATTCGAGCGCGTAGCACTTGACCTGCGTGTCGTCGTTGAGCACGAAGCGCGGGTATTGCCGGTCGAAGTTCGCCCAGTCGTGGCGCGCGCCGAGCACGAGCAGATAGTCGTTGCGCAGGCGGTCCGCGATGGCCTGGCCGTCGTAGCGCTGGAGGAACGAGAGCACGGGCGCGTCGGGCGCGTCCACGCGCGCGTGACCCTGCGAGTCGAACAACTGCGGCTTGATCTGGAAGTATTCGAGATACGACGGCGCCGGGTAATCCGGGATCGACGCAGCCAGTTGCGCGGCGCGCGCGGGATCGTTATTGCGCGCGGCTTCGCGAAGCTGGATGAACGTTTGGTCGTCGGGAGTGGGAATCGCGCCTATGGGCAGCGCGACGGGCCGCACGGCGTCCGCCGTGCTGCATGCTACGAGTGCCGCCGCGGAGAGTGCTAGACCGACCAGGCGATATACTCGGACAAGGCGTTTGGACATCGTTATTACGGGAGCGCGAGGTGAACCCAAGCATAGCACGCAACCCTCATACAGAATCCAAAAAGGACTGGCGTGCGAGGCTCCTTCCTCTGCGGATCGCGGCGGCTTCCGATGCCGCTATCGGCGCCGCCCTGACGGTGCGGCTCGAAGCCCTGCTTGCGCAATATTCGGGTCGCGCTTCGCTGCAATTTTCGGCGCAGTTTTCAGCGCAAGATTCAGCGCAAGATTCGGCTCCCCCGCCGTCGCCCTGCATCGGCTTTTACTGGCCGTTGCGCGGCGAATACGACGCGCGCGGCTTGATCGCCGCCTGGCTCGCCGCCGATCCTTCGCGCCGGGCCGCGCTGCCGCACATTCCCGAACGTCATGCGCCGCTCGTGTTCCACGCATGGACGCCCGAGGCGCCCATGCGTGCGGGCCATCACGGCATTCCCGAGCCCGAGTCGCGCGAGGCCGTCATGCCCGACCTGCTGCTCGTGCCGTGCGTGGGCTTCGACCGCGAAGGCTACCGGCTCGGCTACGGCGGCGGCTATTACGACCGCACGCTCGCCGCGTGGCCGGGCGCCGCGCAGCCGGCGACCGTGGGCGTGGCCTACGAAGCCTGCCGGATCGCAGACGGCGTGCTCGCGCGCGAAGCGCACGATTTGCCGCTCGACGCCGTGGTGACGGAAGCGGCCACGCATCTCGCGCCGTCGTCGCGGCTCGCGCGGCCGGCGTAATCAGAGCGAGGCCGCCGCGCGCGCGGCCGTGTCGTAAAGGCCGGAGGCGTTGCGCATCAATTGCGCCGCTTCGCCGATTTGCAGGTTGGTGAGGCCGCTCTCCTTGAGCGTGGCGATCAGGCAGCTTTCGCGCACGTCGCGGTAGCGCAGGCACAGCTCGCGGCCCGCGTCCGTCACCGCGAAAAACACTTCCTTGCCGGTCTTTTCGCTTTTTACATACCCTCTGGAGACGAGCTTCCTGAGCGCGTAGGTGGCTACGTGCGTGTCCTCGATATTGAGCACGAAGCAGATGTCGGCGAGTTTCTTGCGCCGCTCGCGATGGCCCACGTGGTGCAGCAGCGACACCTCGACCGGCGTCATGTCCTTCACGCCCGCCGCCGACATGCAGCGCACCATCCAGCGGTTGAATGCGTTGCCCGCCATGATGAGCGCGTACTCGAACTCGGAAAGCTCGGCGCTCGTTTCGGAGACGAGATGTTCGGACGAAACGATCTTGGTCGGCTGGCGCGACATGGCATATCACCCGTGGTCGTAGGAAGCGCGGAAAGCGGCGTGGCGCAAGTGTACTGTCAGGCGCGGAAAGCCCGCGCCTCGTGCAAACGCTTATTGATAATTTGTCGATAATTTATCGACAATGTACTCTGTCAACGAATTGTCGTCACCGCTCTTTCCGGATGACGCGTCCCGGATGTGCCGAACCATGCCGAATCCTGAACCCCGCATTTTTCCGCTTGGCGACGAAGCGCTCGTCTGCGAAGCGCCGCCGCCCGCCACGCTGGAAGTCCAGCGCCGCGTGTGGGCCGTGGCCGCGCTTGCGCGCGGCTGGGCGCCGGTGCGCGAAGTGGTGCCGGGCATGAACAATCTGACGATCACCTTCGATCCGCTCGAAGCCGACCGCGCCGCGCTGGCCGCCGCGCTCGAGGACGCCTGGCGCCGCGCCGGGGACGCGCCCGAAACGGGCCGCGAGGTCGAGATTCCCGTGGTCTACGGCGGCGAGGACGGCCCGGACCTCGCCGTGGTCGCCGAACACTGCAAGATGAGCGTCGACGAAGTGGTGCAGCGCCACGCGGCGGGCGTGTACACCGTGTTCTTCCTCGGCTTTCAGCCCGGCTTCGCGTATCTGGGCGGTCTGGCGCCCGCGCTGCACACGCCGCGCCGCCGCGAGCCGCGCCTTGCCGTGCCGGCGGGTTCGGTCGGAATCGGCGGGGAACAAACCGGCGTGTATCCCGCCGCCTCGCCCGGCGGCTGGCAGGTGCTCGGCCGCACGGCGCTCAAGTTGTTCGATCCCGCGCGCAATCCGCCCACGCTGCTGATGCCGGGCGATCGCGTGCGCTTCACCGTCGCACAGGTGCGCGCATGATCGAAGTCGTTCGCGCGGGCCTGCTCACCACGGTCCAGGATCTCGGGCGGCCGGGCTTCCGGCATCTGGGCGTCGCCACGGGCGGCGCGCTCGACACGCTTGCGCTCGAAGTCGGCAACCGGCTCGTCGGCAACCGGCCCGACGCCGCCGGGCTTGAAATCACCTTCGGACCCGTCGCGCTGCGTTTCGCGCGCGCGACGCGCATTGCCGTCAGCGGCACCGAATTCGGCGCCACGCTCGGCGGCAAGCCCGTCTGGTCGTGGTGGAGCCTGCCGGTCGCGGCGGGCGAGGAACTCGTGCTCACCGGCGCGAAACGCGGCATGCGCGCCTACGTGTGCGTGGCGGGCGGCATCGACGTATTGCCGATGCTCGGCTCGCGCAGCACCGACCTCGCGGGCGGCTTCGGCGGCCTTGCCGGGCGCGCGCTCAAGGACGGCGACCGCCTCGCCACGGGCGCCTCGTTCGCGCCGGGCCGCGAGCGCGCGGCGCTCGGCGCGCTCGCGCCCGCCTTCGGCGTGAAAGCGCCCGCGTGGTGCAACTTCGCGTTCCCCAAGGAGCCGCCGCACCGGCGCGGGCGGCATGCGGAAGGCGTGACGGCGCCCTTGCGTGTGCTGCGCGGCCCCGAGTACGGCAGCTTCACGCCCGAGGCGCAGCAGGCGTTCTGGAACGACGAATGGCAGGTCACGCCGAACAGCAACCGCATGGGCTTCCGGCTCGCGGGCACGCCGCTCGAACGCGCCGGCAACGCCGATCTGCTTTCCCACGCCGTGCTGCCCGGCACGATCCAGGTGCCGCCCAACGGCCAGCCGATCGTGCTGATGAGCGACGCGCAAACCACGGGCGGCTACCCGAAGATCGGCGCCGTGATTCGCGCCGATCTCTGGAAGCTCGCCCAGGTGCGCCTGACGGGCGGTCTGCGGTTCGTCGAAACCACGCCGTCCGTCGCGCGCGCGGCGCTCGAGGAGGAACGCGCCTACCTGCGCCAGATCGACGCCGCGATCGCCATGCACGACGAGCGTTACGCGAGCCGGCGGCTTGCGGCGGCATCGGCATCGGCATCGGCATCGAAAAACGTCGCGAGCGCTGCGGCGAACGCGGCGCACGAGGGAACGCCCGACGAAGCCCGCGAGGCAGCAGGCAAGGAAGCGGCGAAAGAAGCGTTGGAAGAAGCGTTGAAGGAAGCGCGGCCCGACGCGTCGCGCGACGCCCCGGGCGCGTCCGCCGCCTGACCCATTTCGCCGCCCGGCGTGGACGGGCGGCACGAGGAGCATCATGAACACCATTGATCTGAACGCCGATCTCGGCGAAGGCTGCGGCTCCGACGAGGCGCTGCTCGATCTCGTCAGTTCCGCCAACATCGCTTGCGGCTGGCACGCGGGCGGCGCGAACGCCATGCGCGAATGCGTGCGCTGGGCCGTCGAAAAAGGCGTGGCGATCGGCGCGCATCCGAGTTTCAACGACCCCGAGAATTTCGGCCGCAAGGAAATGGATCTGCCCGCCGGCGAAATCTACGCGGGCGTGCTCTATCAACTGGGCGCGCTTTCCGCCATCGCGCAGGCCGAGGGCGGCCGCATCGCGCACGTCAAGCCGCACGGCGCGCTCTACAACCAGGCCGCGCGCGACCCGAAGATCGCCGACGCCATCGTGTCCGCCGTGCATGACTTCGACCCTTCGGTGACCGTATTCGCGCTCGCGGGCAGCGGGCTCGTGAGCGCCGCGCGCGAAGCGGGCCTCGTGGCCGTGGAGGAAGTGTTCGCCGACCGCGGCTATCGCGCCGACGGCTCGCTCGTGCCGCGCAGCCAGCCGGGTGCGCTGCTCGACGACGAGGATCTCGTGCTCGCGCGCACGCTCGCGATGATCCGCGAGCAGCGCGTGCAAGCCGTCGACGGCGCGTGGGTGCCGCTCAATGCGCAGACGATCTGCCTGCACGGCGACGGCCCGCACGCGCTCGCGTTCGCGCGCCGCATTCGCGCGGCGCTCGACGACGCCGGCATCGGCATCCAGGCGGCGGGGCCGGCGCAAGGCTAACGCGCCGGGCCACGGTCCGCAGCGCATCGCGGATGACGTATCGCGCGGCGCACGTCGATAAGCGCACATCGACAAGCACACACCGACAAGCACACACCGATAAGCGCGCCAACAAGCGCGCGTCGACAAAAATTCGCCAGGGCAAGGCGCAGTTGTTCTCAGCAGGCAAGCAGTTCCACGAACGGCCGATAGAGCCGGGCAGTCCATGAAGTTCGCCGCGCAAGGCGCAGCAAGCGTCGCGCGGCGGGACCGTTCGCCGCGTTTCGCGGCATTCACGACAAGCCAGAGTGTTTGGAGATCCCATGCAGAGCACTGTCAACTTATGGCCGCTGATCGGCGTTGCCGTCATCGTCGCCGGGTTTTTACTACGCTTCAATCCGATGCTGATCGTCGCCGCGGCGGCCGTCGCCACGGGACTCGCGGCCGGCTTTTCGCCCGCGAGGATACTCGCGGCGATCGGCGCCGGCTTCATCAAGACCCGCAACATCCCGCTCATCATCCTGTTGCCGCTCGCGGTGATCGGCCTGCTCGAACGCCACGGCTTGCGCGAGCGCGCGCAAATCTGGATCGGCAACATCAAGGCCGCGACGGCCGGGCGCTTGCTGATCGTGTATCTGCTCGTGCGCGAACTCACGGCGGCGGTCGGCCTCACGGGGCTCGGCGGCCACCCGCAGATGGTGCGCCCGCTCATCGCGCCGATGGCCGAAGGCGCCACCGAAAACCGCTTCGGCAAGCTTTCGGATGCGGTGCGCCATAAGCTGCGCGCGTACGCGGCCGCCACCGACAACGTCGGGCTCTTTTTCGGCGAGGATATTTTCGTGGCGTTCGGCGCGATCGTGCTGATGGTCACGCTGCTCAAGGAAGCGGGCGTGGCCGTCGAGCCGATCCACGTCGCGCTATGGGGCATTCCCACGGCGATCTGCGCATTCCTGATTCACGGCGCGCGGCTGTGGCTGCTGGATCGCAGGCTGGAAAAGGAACTCGGCGGCGCGCGCGCCGCCGTGGCGTCCGGCGCGGCGCGCAGCGAAGTCGCGAACGACGCCGGCGCCTTGCAGGGAACCGGAGCCGGCGCCAAGGCGCAAACCTCGGGTCGGCAGGAGGACGAAGCATGACGCTCACGCTCAACTGGCTGTTCTGGCTGCTCGGCATCGTGCTGTTGATCGTCGGCGGCATGATCGTGACGGATCGGGAGCACCCGCGCCGTTTCACGGCGGGCGGTTTCTGGCTGCTCTACGCGCTCATCTTTCTCGTCGGCGACAAGCTGCCCGCCGAAGCCGTCGGCGTGGCCGTGCTCGCCATGGCGCTGATCGCGGGCTTCGGCGGCGTGACGGCGGCCAAACCCCGGGTGCTCGCGCTCGAAACGCGCGTCGCGAGCGCCAAGCGTCTCGGCAACAAGCTTTTCGTGCCCGCGCTCACGATTCCCGTGGTCACGGTCGTGCTCACGCTCGCGGCCGGCCATCTCGTGTTCGGCGGCGTCCCGCTCGTCGATCCGAAGAACGTCACGCTGATCGGCTTCGGCATAGGCTGCGTGATCGCGCTCGGCGTGGCGTGCGTCATCACGCGCGACAGCGTCGGCCAGTCGATGAAGGAAACGCGCCGGCTCGTCGACGCGCTCTCGTGGGCGGCCGTGCTGCCGCAAATGCTCGGCATGCTCGGCCTCGTGTTCTCCGACGCGGGCGTGGGCAAGGCGGTCGCGCACCTGACCACCTCGTACATCGACATGGACATGCGCTTCGTGGCCGTGGTCGTGTATTGCGTGGGCATGGCGCTGTTCACGGTCATCATGGGCAACGGCTTCGCCGCGTTTCCGGTGATGACGGGCGGCGTGGGCGTGCCGGTGCTGGTCGGCATCTTCCACGTCAATCCCGCGATGATGGCCGCGATCGGCATGTTCTCGGGCTACTGCGGCACGCTCATGACGCCGATGGCCGCGAACTTCAACATGGTGCCCGCCGCGCTGCTCGAACTGCCCGACAAGAACGCCGTGATCCGCGTGCAGGTGCCCACGGCGCTCGGCATTCTGGCGGCGAACATCGTGCTGCTCAATGCGCTGGGGTTCTCGTGACCCGCTAGCGCCGCGCGACGGATTCGGCGGATTCGACGAACCAGGCCGGCGCGGCCTCGCCCCGCGCCGGTTTTTTATTGGCGCATCGAAGCCGCGTCGAGCGCCTGGAGGAAGTGCGGAAAGTGACGCGCGACGAGCACTTGGGGCAGCAGGTACTGCGGAAAGCTTTTCGACGTGTTCTGCGCGTGCAGCACATGCAGGCACAGGCCGGCGTCGTCGGCGGGCAAGGCGATGCGCGCGCCGCGCGCAAGGGCGGCCGTGGCGAACACGCCGTCTTCGTTGAGCGAACGCGGCTCGAACGGCTGCGCGGCCCACAGGCGCCGGGTGTAGAGATAGCTGAAGCCGTAGCTGAGATGGTTGTCGGCGAACACGGCGGCGGCGTCGGGGAAGTTGAGCGCCGTCATCGGCCGTTCGCTCCAGCAGAAGTGCAGCCCGCTCTTGCGCATCAAATCCCAGTACGCGAACTGGCCGTACACGCGGCTGTAGAGAAAGAACGCGCCGAGCTTGACGAAATCGGCCTCGTGGCGGCGCATCTGGTCGAGCATCGTGCTCAGGTAATGCGGCGCATAGAAGTCGTCGTCGTGGAAATGGGCGATGATTTCGCCGCGTGCGAGTTCGACCGCGAGATTGCGCTTTTCGCCGATCGTCATGCGCGCGGGCAAGTGGCGATACACCACGCGCAGGTCGGCGAGCTGGGTCATGAATGCGCTGGGCGCGTCGCTGTCGTCGATCACGATCCACTCGATCGCGCTCGCCTGCTGCGACGCGAACGAGCGGTAGGCGAACGGCAGTAGCGCGTGCCGATTCCGCGTAGGCGTGATGACGCTCACGAGAGGCGCGCTCGCGGCGGCGGTCGATGGGGGCTGCATGATGAAAAATCCCTGGAACTGCGAAAAACCCGAATGGTAGGTGCGCGGCCCCTGCGTCGATATCGAATTTCGTCTAAATCCGCCGCCGGCGAACACAAACCGAAATCGAGCGCAAAGGGCCGCCGCTTTCGGAGTGCGCTTATCGCGCCGGAGCGGCCGGACTTTTACGGTTGACGATTGCTTGCAAATCCGATTGCTTGCAAATCGGCCGCCGGCCGCGAATCGGAATGGTCGCCGCCGCCATGAAATCGCCCTGTCCCCGATCCTGCATTGCGGCTTCGCCGCCGCGCTCGACGCCCGCGCCGCCGGACCGCGTGCCGCGAAAACGAACGCCCTAGCCCGGATCGACCGTGTAGCCGCGCTGACGCAGCAATTGCAGCACGCCGCGGGGTCCGCCCAGATGCAGCGCGCCCACGGCCACGAACAGCGGCTTGTTCGGCGCCACGTATTGCTGCATGCGCTGCACGAAGCGCCGGTTGCGCGCATAGACGATGCGATAGTCCACCGAAGCCGCCACGCGCGGGTCGTGCGAGAGCTTTTCCGTGCGCGCGGTTTCCCACGCGGCAATCGCATCGGCGTCGCCCACGCGCCAGAGCCGCAGCAAGGTTTGCACGTCGGCCACGTTTTGCGCGGGTGTTTGCGCGAGATCCTGTGCGAGCATTTCGCGCTGCTGCGCAAGCGAGAGATTCGTGAACGCGCGCATCTGCTCGGAAAGCGTTTCGAGCCCGACGATGCGGCGCCCCTTCCAGCGCAGGAACACGTTCTGCAATTGCGCCTCGGTGCCGTATTCGGTTTGCAGGCCGGCGCTCAGCGAATCGTAGGTTTCCACCAGCAGCGAGGCGAGCCACGGCCGCATCTTGCGGATTTCCGCGAGCGCGTCGGGGTTGCCGCGCATGCGCGCCTCGAGCTTCTGCCATAGCGGCTCGGGCAAAAGGCCGGGCAAACAGGGGCGGCGGCATACGCCGTAGCGCGAAACGTCGTCCTGCGAGACGAGCAGATCGTCGGGCGAAAGTTCGAGCGCCATGATCGGCGAGGCCGCGAGCGCCGCGAGGACGGGCTTGCGAAACGGCTGGCCCGGCGGATAGTCGGCGGGGTCGCCCACATGCAGCGTGCCGAGCAGATAAATGGTGACGTTGCCGCGCGTCGCGACATAAAACGGCATGCGCGCGGGCTGCCTGCGCACCGGGCCGCCCGCCGTGGTGCCCGAGGCGTAGCTGGGCACGGCGGGCGCGGGATGAAAGCCGGGAATGGCGTTGGTGGAGGGCGTGGGCGAAAGCGGCACCGGCGTGCGCGCCGCGGCGCCCGCCGCACGCGCGACCGGCACGAAGCCGCGCGCGTGGAACAACACGTCGACGGCGCCCACGAACGACGCACAAGCCGACGCCCAAGCCGACGTCCCAGCCGACGCCGGCGCGAGCGCACACGACGGCGCGCCGCCCTGCGCCCGCGCGAGCCGCCACGGCCGCTCCAGCGCCGGCCCGCACGCCACCGCCAGCGCGAGCGCCGCGCCGAACACGTAGCGCGCGCCACGCGTCCTGCGCCATCGCGCGCACAGCGCCGCCACGGCCATGGCGGCGCTCGAAACGACCCACGACAACAGGGAAATCACGGCGCGACGGCCGCCTCCCGGCTGGCGGCGCGTCAAGCGGCGCGCCGCCGTCGTATCAGGCCGGCATCGGCCGCCCATCCTCTTCCCCCACCTCCTCAGCACGATGGCAGGATACCTGACGCCCATCGACTTCGCGAAGTTGCGGCACCTCGCTGCGGCATCGCTCGATCGCATACGGGCAGCGCTGATGGAACGTGCAGCCCGAAGGCGGGTTGAGCGGCGAAGGCAGTTCGCCTTGCAGCTTGATCTTCACGCGGCGGTCTTCCTCGAAGATCGCGGGCGTGGCCGAAAGCAGCGAACGCGTGTACGGATGGCGCGGCCGCGAGATCACCGTTTCCTTGTCGCCGAGTTCCGCCACGCCGCCGAGATACATCACCATCACGTCGTCGGCGATGTGTTCGACCACGGCCAGATTGTGCGAGATGAACACGTAGCTGGTGCGGAACTGCTCCTGCAAGTCCATGAACAGATTCAGGATCTGCGCCTGGATCGAGACGTCGAGCGCGGACACGGGTTCGTCCGCCACCACGATCTGCGGATCGAGAATCATCGCGCGCGCGATCGCCACGCGCTGACGCTGGCCGCCCGAGAACATATGCGGATAACGCTTGGCGTGCTCGGGCCGCAAACCGACGATGCGCATCATGTGCGCGATGCGGTCCGCGCGCTCGCTGGCCGTGAGCCGCGTATTGATGGCGAGCGGCTCGCCGAGCGTCTGCTCCACGGTCTTGCGCGGATTGAGCGAGGCAAACGGGTTCTGGAACACCATCTGCACGCGGCGGCGCAGCGCCGCGATCTTCGCGCCGCCGGCCTGCGCAACGTCCTCGCCGTCGACGGTGAGCTTGCCCGAGGTGGGCGGCTCGATCATCGTGAGCTGGCGCGCGAGCGTCGACTTGCCGCAGCCCGATTCGCCGACCACGGCCAGCGTGCGCCCGCGCGTGAGCGAGAACGACACGCCGTTGAGCGCCTTCACGGTGCCCGTGCCGAACATGCCGCGCTTCACGGTGTAGTGCTTTTTCAGATCCTCGGCGACGAGCACCTTGTCGTCGTCGCGTGCGTCGCCGCGAGGTGGGGATGACAGGACTGCGTTCATCGCGCGCCTCCATTCGAATGTTGAACCGCCGCGCCGCCGCTTGCGCCATTTGTACCGCTTGCACCGCCTGCACCGCCCGCGACGTTCAGCGGCTTGATGCAGCGAACCCGCGCGAGGCCGCTTGCGTCCGCGACCGGATCGAGCGGCGGGCGCGCCTTCGTGCAATCGTCGACAACGTACTTGCAGCGCGGCGCGAACAGGCAGCCGCCGGGCCGGTCGTCGCGGCCCGGCACCATGCCCGCCAGCGCCGCGAGCCGCGCCGCGCCCTTGTTGTGCTCGGGAATCGCGGCCAGCAGCGCTTCGGTGTACGGATGATGCGGGCGCGAGAAGATATCGGGCACGCGGTTGGTTTCGATGATCTCGCCCGCGTACATCACGGCCACGCGCTGCGCGACTTCGGAAACCACGGCGAGGTCGTGCGAAATCAGCACGAGCGCCATGCCGCGCTCCTTCTGCAAGCGCACGAGCAGTTCCATGATCTGCGCCTGAATGGTCACGTCGAGCGCCGTGGTGGGCTCGTCGGCGATCAGCAACTTCGGGTTGCAGGCCACGGCCATCGCGATCATCACGCGCTGGTTCATGCCGCCCGACATCTGGTGCGGAAAGTTGTCGATGCGGTTCTTCGCGTCGGGAATGCCCACCTGGTCGAGCAGTTCGAGCGCGCGCGCGTTGAGCGCCGCGCCGCGCAAGCCCTCGTGCAGCCTCAGCACTTCCTTGATCTGATAGCCGACCGTGTAGCTCGGGTTCAGGCTCGTGAGCGCGTCCTGGAACACCATGGCGATGTCCTTGCCGACGATGCGGCGGCGCTCGCGGCCCGTGGCGTTGAGCAGGTCGCGGCCGTCGAACGTGACCGAGTCGGCCGTGACCTTGCCCGGCGCGTCGATCAGGCCCATGAGCGCCATCATCGTGACGCTCTTGCCCGAGCCCGATTCGCCGACGATGCCGAGCACCTCGCCCGGCGCCACGGAAAGATTCACGCGGTCGACGGCGGGCAGGCCGTTGAAGTTCACGGCCAGGTTGCGGATAGTAAGCAGGTCATCCATGTTCAGGCCATCCGTTTCAGCTTGGGATCGAGTGCGTCGCGCAGCCCGTCGCCGAGCAGGTTGATCGCGAGCACCGAGATCAGGATCGAGAGGCCGGGCATCGTGACGATCCACCATGCGCTGTCGATGTAATCGCGCGCCGAGGCGAGCATCGCGCCCCATTCGGCGGCGGGCGGCTGCACGCCAAGGCCCAGAAAGCCCAGCGCGGCCGCATCGAGAATCGCCGAGCTGAAGCCGAGGGTGGCCTGCACGATCAGCGGCGCGGTGCAGTTGGGCAGCACTTGCGAGAACATCAGCCGCAGCGTGCCCGCGCCCGCCACGCGCGAAGCGGTCACGTATTCCTTGTGCAGTTCGCCCAGCGCGGAGCCGCGCGTGAGACGCACGTAGCCGGGCAGCGCGACGATGGCGATCGCGAGCATGGTGTTCGTGAGACCGGGGCCGATGATCGCGACCACGGCCACCGCGAGCAGCAGCGAAGGCAGCGCGAGCAGCACGTCCATGAGACGCATGATCGGCGTATCGGCCCATTTCTCGAAGAACGCGGCCACGAGGCCGAGCACGATGCCGGGAATCAGCGCGAGCACGACCGAAACGCAGCCGATCCACAGCGAAAGCCGCGCGCCGTACATGAGACGCGAAAGAATGTCGCGGCCGGCTTCGTCGGTGCCGAGCACGAACTTCCAGTTGCCGCCGTCGAGCCAGGCGGGCGGAATCTTCACGTAGTCCCGGTATTGCTCGATCGGGCTGTGCGGCGCGATCAGCGGCGCGAAGATCGCCACGAAGATCAGCAGCAGCACGATCACGCCGGCGCCCACGGCGCCCTTGTTGCGCGAGAAGTTCGCCCAGAATTCGCGCAGCGCCAGCGTGCGGCCCGAAGGCGGCGTGACCGCGCGAGGCGCGGTGTTCTGAATGTCAGCCATCATGCCTCCTTCGCGCAGTCGTTGTGTTGTGGGGTTTGCATCGTCATGGCGCGGTTACCTCGTATGTCGAATGCGCGGGTTGAGCACGCCGTACAGCAGATCGACGACGAGATTCACGACGATCACGAGCGTCGCGATCATCAGAATGCCGCCTTGCACCACGGGATAGTCGCGGCGGGCAATGGCGTCGATGAGCCACTTGCCGATGCCGGGCCACGAAAACAGCGTTTCGGTGAGCACCGCCCCCGCCAGCAACGTGCCCACCTGCAAGCCGATCACGGTCACGACCGGAATGAGCGCGTTGCGCAGCGCATGCACGACGATCACGCGCGCGCGCGACAGACCCTTCGCGCGCGCCGTGCGGATGTAGTCCTCGCGCAGCACTTCGAGCATCGACGAACGCGTCATGCGCGCGACCACGGCGAGCGGAATGGTGCCGAGCACGATGGACGGCAGGATCAGGTGCGAGAGCACCGAGCGGAACGAGCCTTCGTCGGTGCCGGGCAGCAGCGAGTCGATCAGCATGAAGCCCGTGACGTGCGGAATGTCGAATTCCACGGCGATGCGGCCCGAAACCGGCGTCCAGCCCAGCTTCGACGAGAACACCATGATGAGGATGAGCCCCCACCAGAAGATCGGCATGGAGTAGCCGGTGAGCGCCGTGCCCATCACGCCGTGATCGACCACGGTGCCGCGCCTGAGCGCCGCGAACACGCCCGCGGGCAGGCCGATCACGAGCGCGAAAACGAGCGCGCAGATCGACAGTTCGACGGTGGCCGGAAAGCGCGCGAGGAACTCGCCCATCACGCTCGTGTTCGTGATGATGGAGGTGCCGAGATTGCCTTGCAGCGCGCGGCTCACGTAGTGGAAATATTGCAGCGGCAGCGGCTCGTCGAGCCCGAGGCGGTGCATGGCCTCGGCGTGCATCTGCGGGTCGACGCCGCGCTCGCCCATCATCACTTCGATGGGGTCGCCCGGAATCAGGTGAATGAGCGCGAACGCCAGGATGGTGATGCCGATGAACGTGGGTATCACCATGCCGACGCGGCGCAATACGAAGCGGAACATGTGGTGTTCCCCCGAAAGCATGAATTGAAACGCAACCGGCGACAGGGGCTTGTGACCCCGGTCGCCGGACCTTATTCCGACCAGTTTTCTATGTGTGCGAGAACGGTTGGAAGCCTGCTCGATCAGATTACTGCATGCCCACGCCGTCGAAGCGCGCGTAGCCGAGCGGCTCGATGCGCATGTCGGTCACCTTCTTGCTGACCGGCTGATAGACCGTCGAGTGCGCGATCGGCGAGAACGGCAGTTGATCCGCGAAGATCTGCTGCGCCTGCGTGTAGAGCTTCGTGCGCTGCGCCTGATCCGAGGTCTGGCGGCCCTTTTGCACCAGTTCGTCGAACGGCTTGTAGCACCACTTGCCGAAGTTGTTGCCGTTCACGGCCTCGCAGCCGAGCAGCGTGCCGAGCCAGTTGTCCGGGTCGCCGTTGTCGCCGGTCCAGCCGATCAGCATGGCGTCGTCCTCGCCCGCGTGCGCGCGCTTGATGTACTCGCCCCACTCGTACGTGACGATCTTCGCCTTCACGCCGATCTTGGCCCAGTCGGCCTGGATCATTTCGGCCATCAGGCGCGCGTTCGGGTTGTAGGCGCGCTGCACCGGCATGGCCCACAGCGTGATCTCGAAGCCGTTCGGCAGGCCGGCCTTCGCGAGCAGCGCCTTGGCCTTGGCCGTGTCGTACGACGCGGCCTTCAGGTTCTTGTCATAGGACCATTGCGTGGGCGGCATCGGGTTGGTCGCGAGCTGGCCCGCGCCCTGGTACACCGACTCGATGATCGCCTTCTTGTTGATCGCCATGTCGAGCGCCTGGCGCACTTCCGGCTTGTCGAGCGGCTTGTGCTCGACGTTGTACGACAGATAGCCGAGGTTGAAGCCCGGCTGCGACGGCATCGCGAGGTTGGCGTCGGCCTTCAGCGGCGCGATGTCGGCGGGACGCGGATAGCTCATCACCTGGCATTCGTCGCGCTTGAGCTTCTGCACGCGCACGCTCGCGTCCGGCGTGATCGAGAAGATCAGCTTGGAGAGCTTGACCGCGCCCGGCTTCCAGTAGTCGGGGTTGCCGTCGAAGCGGATGGTCGCGTCCTTCGTGTAGCTCTTGAAGATGAACGGGCCGGTGCCGACCGGATACTGGTTGATGTCGGCGGCCTTGTTCGCCTTGAGGAGCTGGTCGGCGTATTCGGCCGAGAGGATCGACGCGAATTCCATCGCCATGTTCTGGATGAACGGCGCGTTCGGCTCGTTGAGCGTGAACTTCACGGTGTACGGGTCGACCTTCTCCACCTTGGCGATGAGCTTGTCGAGGCCCATGTCGGTGAAGTACGGGAACGAAACCGGGTACGCCTTGCGGAACGGCTGGTTCGGGTCGAGCATGCGCTGGAACGTGAACACCACGTCGTCGGCGTTGAATTCGCGCGTGGGCTTGAAGAACGAAGTCGTCTGGAACTTCACGCCGTGACGCAGATGGAACGTGTAGGTCTTGCCGTCGGGGGAAACGTCCCACGATTGCGCGAGACCCGGTTCGACCTTCGTGCCGCCGCGCTCGAATTCCACGAGGCGGTTGTAGACGGTGAACGTGTTCGCGGTGAAATCGACGCCGGTGGTGTATTGCGCGGGGTCGAAGCCGGCGGGGCTGCCTTCGGAACAATAGACGAGCGTTTTGTTCGGAATGCTGCCCGCGGCATGCGCGAGCGGGGCTTGTGCAATCGATGCCGCTGCGAGCGCCACGAGCGATGCCATTCGTGCAGCGCGCAACAGTTTGTTTTCTTTCATGTTTCCTCCAGTTCAATGCCGGCCGGAGCCGGCGTAGCGCGATCTTACCGAGCGCGCGCCGGTGTCACAAGCCAGCCAAAAAGCCCGGCCGCCTGTGGAAAACGCCGGGTTGACAGCCCGGCGCGCCGCGGATTGTTGCACCGCACCGCGACGCCTTGCGCGTTTTTCTTGCCGTTTCATGCGGGAAGTCGGCCGAACGTGACCTTACCGCGCCGATGGGTTTCGTGCCGCCACGGCGTTGTGCCGCCCGCGTGGCGTGCGATGAAACGGGCTGGCGGCCTGCGCTTTCGAGGTACGGCCGCGGCGGCGCGCCCCGGCCGGTTCCTGCCTCGCGATTTCGCGATTGCATGCGCAGCCCCTGCGCGCGGCGTCCCGGCGCGGCAGCGCGCCACGAGCGCCGTCACGGCATCGGCATCGGCATCGGCATCGGCATCGCCATCCCCATGATTGGCGCCGTCGCGGCGCGGCGAATTCAGACAAGCGGGCGCGCGCGAGCAGCGAAAACCGCGCGCGAGCGCGAACGCGCTCATTCAGTATGCATCGGGACGCGTGAACGGCCTTTGTAGGGAAATGTCTCTAAAGCGCGCGAAAGGGCTCGAAAGGATGCAATCATCCGATGCCTGAAAATCGAACGTGCCTTGACTCAGAACAAGTTCGCACGCACCGCTCCCGCCATGCCCCGCCGTCGCGACGCGCAGGTTTGCCGTTAGCGCACCGCCTCGCTGGTCTGCACGCCCGCGCAAGCCGCCATGCGAGCGAAATCCGCATGTCATAAAAAATCGCGCGGGCCGCAACAGCGGCACCGCGCGGTTTTCGTGCGGCGTCGGCGCGAAAACGCGAGACGCCCGGAAACGTTCAACGAGCCATCTATCGCGCGAGCAACCGCTCGCAGATCGCCTTCGAAGCCGTCGCCGCGTTGAGCGTGTAGAAGTGCAGACCCGGCACGCCCGCGTCGACGAGACGGCGGCACAGGTCCGTCACCACGTCGAGCCCGAACGCGCGGATCGACTCGCGGTCGTCGCCGAAGCTTTCCAGACGTTTCGCGATCCAGCGCGGCACTTCCGCGCCGCACATGTCGGAAAAGCGCATGAGCTGCGAGTAGTTCGTGATCGGCATGATGCCCGGCACGATGGGAATGTCCACGCCCAGCTTGCGCGCGTCGTCGACGAAACGGAAATACGCGTCGGCGTTGAAGAAGTACTGCGTGATCGCCGAATCCGCGCCCGCTTTCACCTTCTGCGCGAACGCTTCGAGGTCGTGGCGCGGCGAGCGCGCCTGCGGGTGGTACTCGGGATACGCGGCCACTTCGATATGGAACGCGTCGCCGGTTTCCTGGCGAATGAACGCGACCAGTTCCGACGCGTAGCGCAGCTCGCCCACTTCGCCCATGCCCGAAGGCAGGTCGCCGCGCAGCGCGACGATATGGCGAACGCCGTGCGAGCGGTATCGCCCGAGAATCTCGCGCAGGCTCTCTTTCGAGGAGCCGATGCACGAGAGGTGCGGGGCCGCGTCCACGCCCGCCTTCTTGATGTCGACGACGGTGTCGAGCGTGCCCTGTTGCGTGGAGCCGCCCGCGCCGAACGTCACCGAAACGAATTTCGGATCGAGCGTCGCAAGCTGCTCGCGCGTGGCGCGCAGCTTCTCGACGCCGTCCGGCGTTTTCGGCGGGAAAAATTCGAATGAGAGTTCGATCGGTTTCATGATGAATGGGCCGCGTTGATAAGGCCGCCTGCGTGCGTCAGCCGAGGCTGCGGTTGCCGAAGATCAGCGCCGAAAGCAGCCACGACACGATGCTGTACAGAATCGAGCCGAAGAACGCCGACCAGAACCCCGACACCTCGAAGCCCTTGAGCAGCGAAGCCGCGAGCCAGAAGCACAGCGCGTTCACCACGAGAATGAACACGCCGAGCGTGAGGATCGTCACGGGCAGCGTGAGCACGATCAGCACGGGGCGCAGCACGGCGTTGATGAGGCCGAGCACGACCGCGACGATGAGCGCGGTGCCGAAGCTGCGGATGTGGATCGACGGAACGAGCCACGTGATGATCAGGAGCGCGAGCGCGTTGATGAGCCAGGTCAGCAGCACGGTCATGGTGATTCCTCTTGCGTCGTTGACGGGAAGCGTGCCCGCGCGTTCGGGCGCGAGCGTTTGGACAGCATCGGGTGGATCGCTTAACGGCGGCTTAAAACGGCAAGCCGCGTTGTATCGCACTGTAACCGGCAAGCGCCCGGAGCCGGCGCGCGTGCGCCCGCTCCGGACCGGCGCGGCAACCGCTTAGTAGCGATAGTGGTTCGGCTTGAACGGACCGTTCTTGTCCACGCCGATGTACGAAGCCTGGTCGTCGGACAGCACGGTCAGGTTCGCGCCGATGCGCGCGAGGTGCAGGCGCGCGACCTTTTCGTCGAGATGCTTCGGCAGCACGTACACCTTGTTCTCGTACTGGTCGCCGCGCGTGAACAGTTCGATCTGCGCGAGCGTCTGGTTCGTGAACGAGTTCGACATCACGAACGACGGGTGGCCCGTGGCGCAGCCGAGGTTCACGAGGCGGCCTTCGGCCAGCAGGATCACGCGCTTGCCGTCCGGGAAGATGATGTGGTCGACTTGCGGCTTGATGTTGTCCCACTGGTACTGGCGCGTGGACGCGACGTCGATTTCCGAGTCGAAGTGGCCGATGTTGCAGACGATCGCGTTGTGGCGCATCGCCTTCATGTGGTCATGGCCGATCACGTGGTAGTTGCCCGTGGCCGTCACGAAGATGTCGGCCTTGTCGGCGGCGTATTCCATCGTCACGACACGGTAGCCTTCCATCGCTGCCTGCAACGCGCAGATCGGGTCGATTTCCGTGACCCACACCGTGGCGCCCAGGCCGCGCAGCGACTGCGCGCAACCCTTGCCCACGTCGCCGTAACCGGCCACCACGGCGATCTTGCCCGCGATCATCACGTCGGTCGCGCGCTTGATGCCGTCCACGAGCGACTCGCGGCAGCCGTACAGGTTGTCGAACTTCGACTTCGTGACCGAGTCGTTCACGTTGATGGCCGGGAACGGCAGGCGGCCGTCCTTTTCCATCTGATACAGGCGATGCACGCCCGTGGTGGTTTCTTCCGTCACGCCCTGGATGTGCGCGAGGCGCGTGGAGTACCACGTCGGGTCGGCGTCCAGATGCTTTTCGATCGACTTGTACAGCGCGACTTCTTCCTCGTTCGTGGGCTTGCCGATGACCGAGCGGTCCTTCTCGGCCTTCGAGCCGAGGATCAGCAGCAGCGTGGCGTCGCCGCCGTCGTCGAGGATCATGTTGGCGAATTCGCCGTTCGGCCATTCGAAGATGCGGTGCGAGAACTCCCAGTATTCGTCGAGCGACTCGCCCTTGAACGCGAACACCGGCGTGCCGCCCTGCGCGATGGCCGCGGCGGCGTGATCCTGCGTCGAGAAGATGTTGCACGAGGCCCAGCGCACGTCGGCGCCCAGCGCCTTGAGCGTTTCGATCAGCACGCCCGTCTGGATGGTCATGTGCAGCGAGCCGGCCACGCGCGCGCCCTTGAGCGGCTGCTGCGCCTTGTACTCTTCGCGAATCTGCACGAGGCCCGGCATTTCGGTTTCGGCGATGTCGAGTTCCTTGCGGCCCCAGCCGGCAAGCGCCATATCGGCGACGACGAAATCCTTGGCTTGATCTTGCGGAATTGCGGCGTTCATCACGCCCTCCTTTCTAAAAGTAGCTAGAAATTAAAGACGTGAGCGCCGTTTTTCGATGCGGCCGCGCTTCGACAAGCGCAAACGGCGGCCGGATTGAGCGCCTTCGAGCCTGGCGGATCAGGCGGTGTCGAACCGCGAATCCGTCGCAACGCTCCTCGAAGACGAGGCGTGATTGTAGCAAATCGGGATGACGGCGCGGGACGGCAGCGCGCAGCGGCCGCGACGCCGGGTGCAGCGCGCCGCGCAACGCTCGGTGTGGCGCTCGGCGAGACGCGCCGCGCGCGCCTCAGCCGGGCGGCGCCGAAACGTTGAGATCGCGCAGCTCGCGAATGCGCTCGCGCGCGCCGTCGAGAAACGCGCGCGAATGCTTGACCATTTCGGCGTCGAATTCGGGATCGGGCGCGCAAAGGCGCATCTGCGCGCGGAAAAAGCGTTCGGCCGCGGCGCCCGCGCGATAGTGCATGCGCACGCGCTTCGCGTTGTCGAGCCGGCGCTGGCTGAAAATCTCGCTGAGCGCCCACGAAAGCGCGCCGTCCTCGCCGCCGTGGCGGCGGAAGAATTCGTCGATGGGAAAGCCGCCCAGCGCGAGAAAGGCGCTGCGCCGGATCACGATGCTGCTCGCCACGGTGTTGCTCAGCGTGGCGGCGTGCCTCGCGAAATCGGCGCGCGCGGCGATGACCTTCGGGAAATCGGCGTAGTCCACGTCGAGGCGCACCACCGCCTCGCGCGGAAATTCGCGCAAGTGGCCGACCGCGGCCGCGAGCGCGCCGGGCAGATATTCGTCGGCGGCGTCGAGGAACGCGACGAACGGTGTGTCGGCGAGCAGCGCGCCCCAGTTGCGCGCCCGCGCGAGGCCGCCGTTGCCGGCCGTCTGCACGAGCTTCACGCGCGGCTCGCGCAACGCGTGGACGCGCGCGACGCTGGCGCTGGCGTCGGTCGAGCCGTCGTCGACGACGAAAATCTGTTTGGCTTCGCGCTGGCCGATGCAGCTTTCGAGCGCGCGGGCGAGCGTGGCCGCGCCGTTGTAGCACGGGACGATGACGGTGATGGGTTGCATGACGGGGACGGTTCGTGGCGCAGACCGGGATTCGGCGTCCTTGCGGCGCCTTGCCCGGCAACGCGGCGAATCCTACCGCCATCTTTCAAATGTCTATCCCGATAAAAATGCCGGCGCGGTTGCCGGCGAAATCGCCCGTGAAGTCGGCGCGAAACGGCGGCGCACGCAGTTCGCTTCATGCCGGCCGCCGCATGCCGACGGCCGCAGGAAGCGGGCCACAGAAGATTCGCGATGAAGCCCGCCGATCATGCCGGATCACGCCGGCGCCCGCGCGCAGCGCCTTCGGCTCATACCGGCAGAAAGCCCAGCGCGGGTGCGATCAGCACCATCACCACGCCTGCGATCATCATCGTGAGGCTCGCCACCACGCCTTCCTCGCGGCCCAGCTCGCGCGCCTTCGCGGTGCCCACGCCGTGCGCCGCCGCGCCAAAGAGCGCGCCGCGCGCGAGCCGCGTGCGAAGCGGTACGAGGCCGAGCACCAGTTCGCCGAACAGCATGCCGCACAGGCCCGTGGCGATCACGAACAGCGCGGTGAGATCGCGCGGCGCGTGAATCTTGTCGGAGACGGCGAGCGCGAACGGCGTGGAGATGGAGCGCGTCATCAGGCTGCGTTGCAGTTCGGGCGAAAGGTGCAGCAGCTTGGCGAGCGCGAGCGAACCGCTCACGGCCACCAGAATGCCGACCGTCACGCCCACGGCGAGCGAGATCCAGTGACGCCGGATGAGGTCGCGGTATTCGTAGATCGGCACGGCGAACGCCACCGTGGCCGGGCCGAGCAGCCACATGAGCCAGCGCGTGTCCTGGAAATAGACGGGATACGGAATGTGCAGCAGCAACACCACGGCGCCCAGCACCACGGGCACCGCGAGCAGCGGCGTGAGCCACGGCGAGCGCACGCGCGCGTAGAGCGCCTTCGAGGCGAAATAGAGCGCGACGGTCAGCACGAAGCAGCCGGCGGCGATGAGGCGCGCGGCGTCGTCGGCGAACAGCGACGAGTAGAACGCGCTCATGACGGCTTCGTGCCGGAGCGGCGGAACAGCGTGAACAGCAGGGCGACCAGCATGGCGAAATCTCCTTGTCCGAAAAGGCGGATCGGGGCAGCGATCAGGCGTGCGCCAGATGGCGTTCGCGGCGCACGCGGCGCAGCGCGAGGCGGCGTTCGAGGCGCGCGGCCTGGTCGACGGCGAACGCCACGGCCACCATCACCATCAGCGTGCCGCCCACCACGACGAGCGCGAGGCGCCAGCCGTCGGCGCGAAAAAGGCCGCCGTACTGCACCGCCGCGACGGCGGCCGGGATGAAGAACAGCAGCATGTCGGAGAGCAGCCAGTCGGCGCCGGCCTTGACCCAGCGCGGCGCGACGCCGCCGCAAAAGAGCAGCGCCAGCAGCAGCACGAGGCCGACCACGCCGCCCGGCACGGGCAAATGCGCGGCGCGCGCGAGCAGATCGGCCACGAACCACACGCCCGCGAGCAGCGCCGACTGGGCCATGACCTTGCCGGCGCGGCGCGCGGCCTGCGCCGTGCCCTGCGGGGAAGCGGCGCGGGCGGAATGCTGGGCGTTGGCGGCGGCAGTCATGGCAAACCCTAGGTGACTTTGGAATGGAAGTCAGTATAGGTTGCGTCGCAACATAAATATAATGACTTAGAATCATCGTTTGCATTCCAATGTGGAATGCTGCGCCGGATGCACCAATCCGGCGTTTTTCCTGCACGCTTTCTGAAGAGGCCGACCGTGGAACTGCGCGCGCTTCGCTATTTCATCGAGGTCGTGCGGCAGCAGAGCTTCACCGCCGCCGCCGAACAACTGCACGTCACCCAGCCCACCATCAGCAAGATGGTGAAGGCGCTGGAGGACGAAACCGGCATGCCGCTCCTGTTGCGCGACGCGCGCCAGATGGTGCTCACCGACGCGGGCCGCATCGTCTATCAGCGCGGCCAGGACGTGCTCGCCGCGCAGGCGCAGCTCGAAGCCGAACTCGCCGATCTCGGCACGCTCGGGCGCGGCGAACTCACCATCGGCATTCCGCCGATGGGCGGCTCGCTTTTCACGCCCGCCATCGCCGCGTTTCGCCAGCGTTATCCGCGCATCGAACTGAAGCTGTTCGAGCAGGGCTCGCGCGCGATCGAGGCGGCGCTGATCGCGGGCGAACTCGAACTGGGCGGCGTGCTGCTGCCCGTCGATCCCGCGCAGATCGACGTGCTGCCGATCTCGCACGAAGTGCTCTGGCTCGTGGCGCGGCGCGGCTCGCGCTGGGACGGCAAGCTCGCCGTGCCGCTCAAGGAACTCGCGGGCGAGCCGTTCGTGTTCTACGGGGAAAGCCTCGCGCTCAACGACGTGGTGCTCAACGCGTGCCGGAGCGCCGGTTTCGCGCCGCAGGTGGTCGGGCGCAGCGGCCACTGGGATTTGATGGCGGCGCTCGTGCTCGCGGGCGTGGGCATCGCGCTGCTGCCCGCACCCTACGTGCGCCGCCTCGACGCCGAGCGCTTCACCTGCCTGCCCGTCTCCGAGCCGCAGATCACGTGGGACATGGCGATCGGCTGGAAGCACAACGGCTATCTCTCGCATGCGGCGCGCGCGTGGCTCGAAGTGGCGCGCGCGGAGTACGGCAAGCCGTTCACGTTTCTCGACGATTTCGTGTGCCCGCCGGGCCTGGAAAAAAGCGCCGGACGCTGATGGCCGGCCGCTCCGCGGTTCGTCCGGCAGGCAAGGCGCGCGGGCGAGAACGTGTCGGCGCATCGGCGCGCGCCGGCGAAAAAAAACCGCCCGGCGAGGCGGGCGGTTTGTCGTTGCGCCGAAACCAGAACGGCTGACGCATGGCAGCGGCGGCTTATTTCGCCACGAACGCGATGCGGCGATTGCGGAAGCGGCCGCTTTCGGTGTCGTTGCTGTCGACCGGGTCGGCGTCGCCGTAACCTTGCGCGGCGAGCGTCGCGACCGGCACGCCTTGCGCGACCAGATACGTGCGCACGGCTTGCGCGCGCGTTTTCGAGAGCGCGAGGTTGGCGGCCTTGTCGCCCACGTTGTCCGAGTAGCCGGCCACTTCGAGCTTGACCGCCTTGCCGCGCTGCGCGCACTGCTTGAGCACCTTCGCCGATTCGCGTAGATCGGCGGCGGCCGAGGCCGGCACCACCGAGCTGCCCGTCGCGAAGTTCACGACCTGGAGGTTGAGCGTTTTCGCCACGTCGTCGGCGGCGCACGAGGCGTCGGCGCCGAACAGGCCCTTCACGGCGTCGCGGAACGACTGCGTCGCGCTGGCCACGGCTTGCTGCACGTTGAACACGCCGATGTCGAAGCCCGTGCCGAACACAGCCTTGAGCTTGTCGAGCCAGCCCGCCTTCGCGTCGGCGGCCGCGCCGCTCAGCTCGACGTGCGTGCCGTCGATCTTCACTTGCGCGCCGGGCAGCGCCATCAGCGGCAGCAGAGCGTCGAAATGCGCGAGCCACGGCGCCGGCTTCGTCGCCGGATCGACGCTCACGTTGGCCGTGAACTTGCCCGCGCCGAAACGCTTGTTGAGCGCGTCGACGAGCTGCGCCTTCTCGGCTTCGCTGCCCACGGTCGCGGTGACGGTCGGCACGCCGGCCTTATCGACGGTGAACGAGAGATGCGAGTCGGCCGTGGGCGCGGGCGCGGCGGCGGGCGCCGAAGCGCTGTCGCTGGCAGCCGAAGCGGCCGAAGCGGCAGACGCAGCCGAAGCGCCGGACGCCGCCAATACAGCAGGTGCCGCCGATGCAGCAGACGCAGCCGATGCAGCCGATGCGTCGCTCGCGTCCGAAGCCGCCGTTGCCGACGAAGCGCCGATCGCGCCCGAAGCCACCGCGCCCGTAGCCGCTTGCGCGCCCGTAGCGGCGGAAGCCGCCGAAGCCGCGTCCGCCGTGACGGCGTCCTTCGTGCCGTCGCTGTGCTGGCACGAGCGCAGCGCGAGGAACGCGACGATCACCGCAAGCGCGCCGAGCAGCCACCAGAGCCAGTGATGGCGGCGTTTTTCCTCGACGATGGGCGGCGTGGTCTGGCCCACGGTCTGCGGCGGCATCGAAGGCGCGACCGGACGCACGGTCGGCTGCGGATGATCGAGATGCGCGGAAACGTCTTTCAGGCGGCCGAGAATCGAGCCCGCGAACGCCGCCGCGCTGCCGAGGCCGACGGCGCTCGCGAGGCGGTCGGTGAGGCTCGCGTTCACCGACGAGAGTTGATGGCCGAGCAGGCTCGGCAGTTGGCCCACGAAGCCTTGCGAAGCCGTGAAATGCTGCTTCAACAGACCCATGACGAGCGCGCCCACCACGCCCGAAAGCGCGAACGACGTCGACTGCGGCGCGCCGGTTTGCACGGCCACGGCGTCGGAGAGCGCGCCGAAATTCATGCCCGTCGCCTTCTGGACCAGGTCGCGGCCCGTGGCTTCGAGCTGCGCGAGGCCCGCCGTGCTCGTGAGCAGATCGGGCAGTTGCTTGCCGATCGACGGATTGACGTCCGGCGACATGATCGTGGAGAACAGGCTGCGCGCGCCGTCGGGCGTGCTGCCGCGATGCATGATCGCCGCGACGATGGCCGGTGCGGCCGCGCCCGCGACCTTGCGGGTGAGGTCGGGGGCAAGCCCGAAGCGCGCACCGAGCGTTCTGACGACGTCGTCGCTCAGAACCGTTTCGAGTAGATGAAAGACGTTGATGCTCATTGAGGCGGACCCTCCCGTTGGCGGACGCGCCACCTGACACGCCCAAAATCCGAGCGCGATTATAGGGAGTCCGAAATCTCGAAATTACGCGCCTCGCGCGCCCCGCACACTCTTTGACGAAAACGCCACCGAACTCGGATTTTTCGCCTCTTTTGCCGCGTTTTTTACGTCGGAGCCGGGCTTCCGGTCGGTGTGTAGGCGAAGAAAACCGGGCGCGTCAGACGGCGGCGGTCACGCTGCCGGCGCGCCGCGCGTGTGCGAGAAAGTCGGCCGCGCGCTCGCCGATCATCACCGTGGGCGCGTTGGTGTTGCCGCCGATGAGCGTGGGCATGACGGAGGCGTCCGCGATACGCAGGTGCGTCACGCCGCGCACGCGCAACTGCGTGTCGACGACCGAGCGCGCGTCGCCGCCCATGCGGCAGGTGGCCACCGGGTGATAGATCGTGTCGGCGTGGGCGGCGATGGCCGCGCGCAGTTCGGCGTCGGTCTGCGCGGCGTGCGTGTAGAGTTCGCGGCCGCGCATCGCCTGGAGCGCGGGCGCGTCGAGAATGCGCCGCGCGAGACGCGCGCCGTCCACGAGCAGATCGAGGTCGCGCGCATCGGCGAGAAACCGCGGATCGATCACGGGCGCGACGCGCGCGTCGGCGCTCGCGAGCGTGACCGTGCCGCGGCTCGCCGGGCGCAGCACGCACACATGCAGCGAATAGCCGTGCCCCCAATGCAGGCGGCGGCTGTGATCGTCGACGAGCGCGGTGCAAAAGTGCAGTTGCAGATCGGGCTGATCAAGCGCCGCGCGGCTCTTGAGAAAGCCGCCCGCCTCGGCCACGTTGGTCGTCAGCATGCCGCGCCGTTGCTGCAACCAGTGCGCGAGACCCGCCGCCATGCGCGCGCCGCCGCGCAGCGAGTAGCCCACGGTTTCGCTCGAGCGCACGCGCGTATTGAACGTGAAGTCGATGTGATCGGCGAGATTGCGGCCCACTTCGGGCGCGTCGTGACGCACCGCGACGCCGTGCGCGCGCAATTCGTCCGCCGGGCCGATGCCCGAGCACATCAGCAGTTGCGGCGTGTTGAACGCGCCCGCCGCGAGGATCACCTCGGCGCGCGCGTGCAGCGTTTCGGTCGCGCCGCCGCGCGCGATCTGCACGCCGCTCGCGCGCCGGCCGGCATCGTCGAACACCACGCGCAGCACGGCGGCATCGGCGATCAAATGCAGATTCGGCCGCGCGGCGTCGTACACGTAGGCGCGCGCGACCGTGCAGCGCTCGCCGTTGCGCTGCGTGACCTGATAAAAGCCGATGCCTTCCTGCTGCGCGCCGTTGAAGTCGTCGGTGAGCGGCAGGCCCGCCTCGCGCGCGGCGGCCACGAAACGCTCCGCGACCGGATTGCGCTCGCGCAGATCGCTCACCGCGAGCGGGCCGCCCGCGCCGTGCCAAGCGCTCGCGCCGCGCGCGTTGTTCTCGGCGCGCAGGAAGTACGGCAGCACGTCGCGCCACGCCCAGCCGGCGCAGCCGAGTCGCGCCCATTCGTCGTAGTCGAGCGGATGGCCGCGCGTGTAGATCATCGCGTTGATGGCGCTGGAGCCGCCGAAGCCGCGTCCGCGCGGCTGGTAGCCGCGCCGCCCGTTCAGGCCGGGCTGCGGCACGGTTTCGTACGCGTAGTTGCGTTTCGAGCGGAACGGCACGAGCGCGGCCACACCGAGCGGCATATTGACGAACAGATTGCGCGCCGTGTGCGGCCCGGCTTCGACGAGCGCGATGCTCGCCTCGGGGCAGCGCCGCGCGAGCCGCCCGGCGAGCGACGCGCCGCCCGAACCGGCACCGACAATGACGTAGTCGTATTCCATCCGTGCGCCTCCCTCTCGATTGTCTTGACGAACCGGGCCGCGCCGCTCAATCTGTACGCCCGTTCGTTTCTGGTTTTTATCGCGCATTGTAGGAAGCGTCCGATCCGGCGGTCAGTATTTATGTCAGAGCATCCCCTCTAAACCTGACAGACGATCGCCGCCTATCATGAAAGACCGTTCAGCCCGCAAGGCTGACGACACGATGGATTCCAGCCGGCGGCACAGGGAGCGCTGGAGCGCACGGTTTTCTGCGCGGACGCTTCGAACGAGGCGGCCGTTGCGCTCGCTTCCGCGTTGCGCCGGCGGTCGTAACGCAGCCGCCCGCGCCCGGAGGCGCGGGAGCGGCGCAAGGGTCGCGGCCCGCTTGCAGCCGGAGCGCAGCCCGGCCGCGGCCCGTTCGCAACACGCGCCGCGGCATTGACCCGAGCGCCGCCCGCCCGGCACAGGAGACGCAGATGAACGATCACGCCGACCTCACGCATCGCCCCGGCGCCACGCACGAGGTCACGAACCAGGCGCCGCCGCTCGAAAACTACAACCTGTTCGCCACCGACGCCGCGCTGGGCGAAGCGCTCGAACGCGCGCACGCGGGCTGGCATCGCGAAACGCTGGTGCGCCACGGCGCGAAGCTCGGCCAGGCCGAAACGCTCGCGCTCGCCGATCTCGCCAATCGCCACGAGCCCGAATTGCGCACGCACAGCCCGCGCGGCGAGCGTATCGACGCACTCGAATTCCATCCCGCGTGGCACCGGCTGCTTGCGCTGCTGCGCGAGGAAGCGCTGCATGCGCTGCCGTTCTCCGAGCCGCGCGAAGGCGCGATGGCCGCGCGTTGCGCCGGTTATTTCCTGCACGCGCAAGTCGAATCCGGCTCGCTGTGTCCGCTGACGATGACGTTTGCGAGCATTCCCGTGCTGATGCGCGAGCCCGCGCTGTTCGAAACGCTGCGCACGCCGCTGTTCGCGCGCGAGCACGACGCGCGCGACCTGCCGCTCGCGCAGAAGCGCTCGATGATGATCGGCATGGGCATGACGGAGAAGCAAGGCGGCTCCGACGTGCGCAGCAACCGCACCGAAGCGCGGGCCGCCGGCGCGCAAACGGGCCGCGGCGCGCCGTATCGCCTTACCGGCCACAAATGGTTTTTCTCGGCGCCGCAGTGCGACGCGCATCTCGTGCTCGCGCGCACGACGGAGCACGACGGCCTCTCGTGCTTCTTCGTGCCGCGTTTTGCGCCCGACGGCACGAAGAACGCCGTGAACGTGCAACGCCTGAAGAACAAGCTCGGCAACCGCTCGAACGCGAGCGGCGAAGTCGAATTTTTCGAGGCGTGGGGCGTGATGATCGGCGACGAAGGACGCGGCGTGCCGACCATCATCGAAATGGCCAACTACACGCGGCTCGACTGCGTGATCGGCAGCGCGGCGCTCATGCGGGCGGCGCTGGTGCAGGCGATTCATCACGCGCGCCACCGCAGCGCGTTTGGCCGTGTGCTCGCCGAACAACCGTTGATGCGCAACGTGCTGGCCGATCTCGCGCTCGAATCCGAAGCCGCGACCGCGCTGTTCATGCGCCTCGCGCACGCCTTCGAGCAAAGCGGCGATCCGCAACGGCACGGCGACGCCGCGCTCGAAGCGCGCGCGTGGCGGCGCATCGTCACGCCGGCCGCGAAGTTCTGGGTCTGCAAGCGCGCGCTCGCATTCACGGGCGAGGCGATGGAAGTCTGGGGCGGCAACGGCTACGTGGAGGAAGGGCCGATGGCGCGCTTCTACCGCGAGGCGCCCGTCAACTCGATCTGGGAAGGCTCGGGCAACGTGATGTGTCTCGACGTGCTGCGCGCGCTGGAGCGCGAAGCCGACGCCGCGCAGGCGCTCTTTCTCGCGTGGCGCCGCGCGGCGCACGGCGACGCGGTGCTGGGCGCGGCGCTCGACCGGCTCGCCGCGTTGCTCAACGGCGCGCCCGGCTCGCGCGAGGCGAGCGCGCGGCGCATCGCGCAGCAGATCGTGCTGATCGCGCAGGCCGTGTTGCTGCGCGAAAACACGCGCGCGCCGCGCGAGATCGCCGATGCTTTCGTCGCCACGCGTCTTGGCGAACACGACGCCGACTGCGACCGCGTATTCGGCACGCTGCCCGCGCGCTTCGATCACGCCGCGATCGTCGAACGCGCGCTGCCTTCGCACTGAGGCGTTCGCGCCACCCATTCCGAGAGGACCGACGCATGAAGCACGAATCGCCCGAAACGCTGACGCTTGATGGCGGCACGGCCACCGCCGCTGACAGGCAGGCGTCGGCCGGTGCGCAGGCACGGCAGGCGGAGGCGGCATCGCATGAATCACGCGAATCACGCGTATCGCACGAATCAGACGGATCACACGCATCAGACGCATCGCACGAACCACACGAACCACACGCGTCGCCCGCTCCGGCTGCGTCGGCCACGTCGCACACACCGCAAACGCTGGCCGCCCTGCTCGCGCTGCAACGCGAGGCGTATCTGCGCGAGCCGTATCCCGCGTGGGAGGTGCGCGCGAGCCATCTGAAAGCGTTGCGCGACGTGCTGTTCGCGCACCGCGAAGCCTTCGCGCAGGCGATGAACGCCGACTTCGGCCAGCGTTCGCCGGGCGAGGTGGCGCTCGCGGAATTCGTCGCGCTCAAGCAGGAAATCGAGCATGCGCTCAAGCACGGCGCGCGCTGGATGAAGCCGCAGCGGCGCGCCGTCGGCAAATGGCTGCTGCCGGGCCGCGCGCGGGTCGTGCCGCAGCCGCTGGGCGTGGCGGGCATCGTCGTGCCGTGGAACTATCCGCTGCTGCTGGCCGCCGGGCCGCTCGTGTGCGCGCTCGCGGCGGGCAACCGCGCCATCGTCAAGATGTCGGAGTTGACGCCGCGCACGTCCGCGCTCCTCGAGGAACTGATCGGCAAGACCTTCGCGCGCGACCACGTGGCGGTCGTGAACGGCGACGCCGGCGTGGGCGCCGCGTTCAGCGCGCTGCCGTTCGATCATCTGCTGTTCACGGGCTCCACGCGCGTGGGCCACGAAGTCATGCGCGCGGCCGCCGCGAATCTCACGCCCGTCACGCTGGAACTGGGCGGCAAGTCGCCCGCGCTGATCGGCGAGCACGCGCGCTTCGACTACGCCGTGGACAGCCTCCTGCTCGGCAAGACGCTCAACGCGGGCCAAACCTGCATCGCGCCCGACTACGTGCTCGTGCCGCGCGGCCGCGAAGCGGCGTTCGTCGCGCGCGCCCGCACGCGTTTCGCGCAGTTGTATCCGCGCTTCGAAACCAACGGCGACTACACGTCGATCATCTCGCCGCGCCATTTCGAGCGCCTGCAACGTCTCGCCGACGAAGCGCAACGCCTCGGCGCGCAACTGCACGCGCTCGGCACGCACGACGCCGCGACGCGCCGCTTCGCACCCGTGATCGTCACGAACGCGAGCGACGCTGCGGCGCTCATGCAGGAGGAAATTTTCGGCCCGATCCTGCCGCTCGTGCCCTACGACACGCTCGACGACGCGCTGCGCTACGTGAACGCGCGGCCGCGCCCGCTCGCGCTCTACCTCTACGCCGACGACGCGCGCACCGTCGATCGCGTGACGCGCGAAACCGTCGCGGGCGGCATGTCGGTGAACGAGACGCTCATGCATATCGTCGCGCAAGGGCTGCCGTTCGGCGGCGTCGGCGCGAGCGGCATGGGCGCTTACCACGGCTACGACGGCTTCGTCACGTTCTCGAAGATGAAGCCCGTGTTCACGCAGGCGCGCCTGAACGCGCGCAAGCTGATCGCGCCGCCCTACGGCCGCGTGTTCGATCTGCTGATGAAGCTGATGCTCAAGCGCTAGCGTTTGGGCGCGCCGGGCAGCGCCGGGCGCGCGAAACGCAATTCGCGGATGTCGCGCGGATAGCTGCCCGCGACCTTCAGGTTCGCGTTCGCCGGCGCTGTCTGCGTGTTCTGCGCGGCGTGTGCGTTCCGCGCGGCCTCGCGGTCGTCGAGCGATTCGAGCCGGTGCAGCCACGCGAGCAGTTCCGCCACGGCCTGATACAGCTCGGGCGGGATCTTCGAGTCGAGGTCCACGCGCATCAGCAGCGAGACCATTTCGGGCGCTTCGTGTACGTACAGGCCCGCTTCCTTCGCGCGCTGCACGATCATTTCCGCGACGAGGCCGTAGCCTTTCGCGACCACGCGCGGCGCGGCGTCGCCGCCGGGCGAGTCGTAGGCGAGCGCGGCGGCGCTGCGGCGGTTCGGCGGCGTCATCGCATCTCCCAGTCGTCGGCGGCCGCGTCGATCTCGCGCGGCTCGCTCGGGTCGCGCTGCTCGGTTTGCGCCGCGTAGGCGCTCGCCGCGCTCGCGGCTTTCGCGGCATCGGCGGCATTGAGCGGATCGCCCGCGCCGCCCACTTCCCGGATCGACAGGCCCGCGAGCGTGAGCCCGAGCGCCTCGAGCCGCCCACGCAGCGCCTCGCTGTGCTCGGTGAGCCGCGCCGCCCCGCCCTCGCTCGCCTGCACGCGCACGGCGAGCGTCGTGCCCGCGAGCGTGAGTTCGGCGTCGACGGTGCCGAGCTTCGGCAGCGCGAGCGTGAGGCGCGTGCGCCACGGCGTCGGGTCGTCGGCGCCGCCGGGCGCGTGTCGCCCATCGCGTCCGTCGCGCCCTTCGCGCGGTTCGTAGCGATCTTGCTGAAGGGTCCAGTCGAGCCGCACGCCCGGCCACGCCTCGCCGTTCCAGCGGAATTCGCCGGTCGCGAGCATGTCGAGCTGCTGGCGCACGAGCGGAACGGTGCCCGGATGCACGCTGGGATTGCCGGTTTGCGCGGCGTCGCGCGCGGAAGGCAGCAGCGTGTCGAGCGCGGCGGCGGCGCGGCCGGCCGGTTCGCGCGAGGCGGGCGCCGCATTGGCGTCGGCTCGCGCGTCGGCCGGGGCGGGCAGATTGCGCGCGGCGGCGCCGGCGTCGGCGCGCGCGGCGTTTTGGGCATTCTGGGCTTCGGCGGGCGCGTTCGAGAAGGTTTCGATCCACTGCACGTCGTCGATATCGTCGGCGGGCTGCGACCAGTCGAGCGGCAATTGCGCGTCGCCGGCGGCAAAGCGGTTCTGCGGTTCGTCGGCGAGCTGGGCGAGCGTGTACTGGCCGCGCAGCCATTGCACGAGATGCGCTTCGTAGAAGAGGCCGCTCGCGCTCACGGTGTGCGCGAGCGAAGCGGCGAGCGCCGCCACGGCGCCGGTTTGCGCCTGCGCGGCGCTCGTGGCCTGGGAGTTCTGCGAAGCCTCGGCGCCTTCGGCTTGCGCCGCGGCCGCGGGCGCGTCGCCCACCGCGGCGAGCAAGGCCGTTTCGGCGGCATTCATGGCTTCGGCCGCTTGCGCCGCCGACATGCCCGGCAGCGGCAGCGTGGCCGCGTCGCCCTGCGCGGCGGCGGGATCGGCCCACACGGGCGCGCGCCCGACCACGGCGGGCGTGGCCTCGCCGCCCGAACGGATGATCGCGTCGAGCGCCAGCGCCACCGCCGAAAGCACGGTCTGCGCCGAGTCCTGCGGCGCGGCGGCGCCGTTCTGCTGGGCGTCGGCGAGCGGCGTCAGGCCGGGCGCGAGCGCGGAAACGCCGGCCTGCGCCGCGCCGCTGGCCTCCTGCGGGCCGACCGGCGTGAGCGCCGCGACGCGGCTCGCAAGGAGCGATGCGGCTCCGGTGTCGATTCCGTTCATGGGATGTTCCGCAGCGGCGCGCGGCAAGCCGCCGCCAGTTGAATCACCGATTGGTCGCCGGGTTGGCGCCGGTTGGTCGCCGTAACCAGCCGATTCCGCGCCGGTTGGTCGCCGGTTAGTCTCAGATTCCCGCCGGTTAGTCGCCAGTTCGGCGCCGGTTAGACGCCGACTCCGCGCCGATTCAGCACGCTTAGTCGCCGATTCCGCACCGGTTGATCGCCGATTAACCAGCCGATTCCGCGCCGGTTAGTCGCCGACAACGCGATTAGTCGCCAGCTCAGCGCCGATTAATCGCCAACTCCGCGCCGGTTAGTCGCCGACTCAGCACTATTGGTCGCCGATCCCGCGCCGGTTAGACGCCGACTCCGCGCCGATTCAGCACGCTTAGTCACCGATTCCGCACCGGTTGATCGCCGATTGACCAGCCGATTCCGCGCCGGTTAGTCACCGAATCCGCGCCGATTCAACGCCGATTGTCGCCAGTTCAGCGCTGATTAATCGCCGATTCAACGCCGATTGTCGCCAGTTCAGCGCCGGTTAATCGCCGATTCCGCGCCGCTTAGTCGCCAACTCCGTGCCGCTTAATCGCCGCTTAACCAGCCGATTCCGCACCGACCAGCCCTCCGCGCGCCAGCCGCCGCGCTCGCCTCGCGCGGCATGCGCGACCAGCCGCCGCGCGCCCGCAACCTTCAGCGCGTCCCGTAGAGCTCCTGCAACACGCGCGCGGGCTGCGCGGTGCCGTAGAACAGCGCCGAAAGACGCGCCATGCACGGGCTCGCGAGATCGCGGATCGCGGCGTCGTCGGCGAGAATCTGGCGGATCAGCTCGTATTTGCGCGCGCGCTCGGCGGTCGTGAGGCGCACCGCGCTCTCGAAGCCCTTCAAGGCGTCGACGAGCAGGCGGTATTCCTCCTGCAAGCCGATCAATACGTTCCAGTGCGAATCCTGTGCCGCGAGGAGCATTTGCCCCGAAACGGCCGCTATCGCTTCATAGCGGGCGAAGTAGTCTGCTTTTGAACTCATCTCGTCACCGAGCCGGCCAGCGCGGAGGACCGTTCGGCCATCATCCGCGCCGCTTCCGGCGCAATCCCCATCCAGGCTTCCTCGAGCGTTGCCAGCAGTCCATCCACTTCGATCAGCATGGTCTCGCTCTGTTTGATATTGGCTTCCAGCAAGCGCCGCGTCATGTAGCCGTACAGCGAATTCAGCCGCTTCGCGACCTCGCCGCCCGCCTCGACGTCCAACGCGAGCTGGAGCCCGCTCTCGACAATTCGAATCGCCTTGGAAATCGCCTCGCAACGCGGGCCGACATTGCCGACCTGCAAGTGCATGCGCGCCTGAGCGATGGCCTTGCGCGCGCCCTGGTACAGGAGCGCGATCAACTGATGGGGACTCGCGCCCATGACCCCGGTCTCTACACCCACGCGTGCATAAGCGTTGGCTCCAAGGTGGGCTTGGGAAAACATCGGCGCTTCTCCTCGATACGATTGGCTGTGGATGCGGTGACCGTCCGCCGTGCGAGAGGCACGGCGTCGTCCCGTTTCTAGCCGGGTTATCGGAACGTTGAGGGAGAAGCTTTAGTGCGTTTCCAGGCGAAACCCGCAAATCGTCAGACCTGAATCTGCATGATGTCCGTATACGCCGAGACGAGCTTGTTGCGGACCTGTAGCCCGAACTGAAAGCCGATATTGGCTTTTTGCATGTCGACCATGACGTCGTTGAGCGACACGTTGCTCGCGCCCAGCTCGAACGCCTGCGACTCGCCGACGGCCTTTTGCTGGTCGTCGCTGATCTTGTCGAGCGACGACTTGAGCGCCGCCGCGAACCCGCCCGCCGTCGCCGCGCCCGACTTTTCGTCGGCTGCGGTGGGGCCGCCGGCCGCCTGCGTCGCCATCGACTGGATCTGGGCGAGGGCGGACGTGAGCGGAGAGACTGGAACGGTCATGTTGGCTCCACGAAAAGGGGATGAATCGGGCCGCCGGCGCCCGCGCGGAAGGTGCGTGGCGGCGCCCGGCCCGCCCGGCGCGCCGGGCGGGAATCCGCAGGGCGCCGAGACTGGAGGGAAGCATAGCAGCGGGGCAACGCGCGCAGCCCCGAAAGAAGGGGGAAAACCCGGCTCTATTCGCGCAATCGGCTTGCCAAGGCTCTCGGATAATCCCTCTCGTGAAAGTCTCCCCGCCGTGCGCGGACGAGACGCGGAATGCCCCCGGAGAAACCCGTCGCATGGATTCGTCTGCCAACTCTTTGATCAACCCTGACGCCCGCATGGGCCTCGCCACGCCGGGCGCGCCCGGCGCGGGCGCGGGCGCCGGCCAGTCTGGCGCCGCGGAAGACCTCGGCGGCGGCTTCGCGCAACGCCTCGGCTCGTTCTCGTCGCTGCGCGGCGTGCGCGGCAACCCGCGCGCGCCGCTCATCGTCGCCGTGGCCGTGCTGATCGCCGTGGTCGCCGGTCTCGTGCTGTGGTCGCGCGCGCCGGACTACAAGGTGCTCTACAGCAACCTCTCCGACCGCGACGGCGGCGCGATCATCAGCGCGCTCCAGGCCGCGAACGTGCCCTACAAGCTCTCCGACGGCGGCGGCGCGATTCTCGTGCCCTCCGAGCAGGTCAACGAAATGCGCCTGCGCCTCGCCTCGCAAGGCTTGCCGAAGAACGGCTCGGTCGGCTTCGAGCTGATGGACAACCAGAAGTTCGGCATCAGCCAGTTCGCCGAGCAGGTGAATTACCAGCGCGCGCTCGAAGGCGAGTTGGAGCAAACCATCCAGTCGATCGGCAGCGTGAAGTCGGCGCGCGTGCATCTGGCGATTCCGAAGCCCTCGGTGTTCGTGCGCGAGCGCGAGGCGCCCACGGCTTCCGTGCTCGTGAACCTGTTCTCGGGCCGCGCGCTCGACGACGGCCAGGTGGCCGCGATCACGCACATGGTCGCCTCGGCCGTGCCCGATCTGCCCGTGCGCAACGTCACCGTGGTCGACCAGGACGGCAATCTGCTCACGCAAAGCTCGACCGGCTCGGGTCTCGACGCCTCGCAGCTCAAGTACGTGCATCAGGTCGAACACGACACGCAGTCGCGCATCGACGCGATCCTCGCGCCGCTTTTCGGCGCCGGCAACGCGCGCTCGCAGGTGAGCGCCGACCTCGACTTCTCGCGGCTCGAACAGACCTCCGAAGCGTACGGCCCGAACGGCAATCCGCAGCAGGCCGCGATCCGCAGCCAGCAGCAGAACGTCGCCACCGACATGCAGCAGGCGAGCCAGGGCGGCGTGCCCGGCGCGCTGACGAACCAGCCGCCGCAACCGGCTTCGGCGCCCGTGAGCGCGCCGGCGGGCGCGAGCGGCGCGGCCGCGACGGTGCCGGTTTCGGATCACCGCGACACCACCACGAACTACGAGCTGGACAAGACGGTGCGCCATTACCAGCAGGCCGCGGGCGACGTGAAGCGCCTTTCCGTGGCCGTGATCGTGAACTATCAGCAGAAGGTGGACGCCAGGGGCCACGCCACGATGCAGCCGCTCGACGCGCAGAAGCTCGCGCAGGTCGAGCAGCTCGTGAAGGACGCGATGGGCTACGACGCGAAGCGCGGCGACTCGGTGAACGTCGTGAACGCGGCGTTCCAGCAGGACGTCGATCCGAACGCGAACCTGCCGTGGTGGCGCACGCCCGACATGATCGCGCTCGCGAAGCAGGCGGCGCAGTGGATCGGCATCGGCATCGTGGCGCTGGTCCTGTATTTCATGATGGTGCGCCCGGCCATGCGCCGCGCGTTTCCGCCGCCCGTCGCGCCCGCGCCCGCGCTGCCGGGCATGGCGGGCGAAGAACCGATGCTGCTCGACGGCCTGCCGGGCGCCATGCGCGCGGCGGTGGAGAACGGCGAGGATGCGACAAACGACGAAGCGCTCCTCCTCGAAAACGAGAGGTCCCGATTCGACCGCAACCTGGAATACGCGCGCACCATCGCGCGCCAGGACCCGAAGATCGTCGCAACCGTTGTGAAGAACTGGGTGAACGATGAGCGCTGAAGGAGCTGTGAAGAGCGCGCTGCTGCTCATGTCGATCGGCGAGGAAGAGGCCTCCGAGGTCTTCAAGTTCCTCGGGCCGCGCGAAGTGCAGAAGATCGGCGCCGCCATGGCGGCGCTCAAGAACGTCAAGCGCGAGGAAATCGACGAGGTGTTGCAGGAGTTCGTGAAGGAAGCCGAGCAGCACACGGCGTTCTCGCTCGATTCGAACGACTACATCCGCAACGTGCTGACCAAGGCGCTGGGCGAGGACAAGGCCGGCGTCATCATCGACCGCATCCTGCAAGGCGGCGACACGAGCGGCATCGAAGGCCTGAAGTGGATGGACTCCGGCTCGGTGGCGGAACTCATCAAGAACGAGCATCCGCAGATCATCGCGACGATCCTCGTGCATCTGGACCGCGACCAGGCCTCGGAAATCTCCTCGTGCTTCACGGAGCGCCTGCGCAACGACGTGCTGCTGCGCATCGCGACGCTCGACGGCATCCAGCCGCAGGCGCTGCGCGAACTCGACGAAGTGCTCGCGGGCCTGCTTTCGGGCAGCGACAACCTCAAGCGCAGCCCGATGGGCGGCATTCGCACGGCGGCCGAAATCCTCAACTTCATGACGAGCCAGCATGAGGAAGGCGTGCTCGAGAACGTGCGCCAGTACGACGCCGAACTCGCGCAGAAGATCATCGACCAGATGTTCGTGTTCGAGAACCTGCTCGACCTCGAAGACCGCGCGATCCAGCTTCTGCTCAAGGAAGTGGAGTCGGAAGCGCTCATCATCTCGCTCAAGGGCGCGCCGCCCGCGCTGCGCACCAAGTTCCTCGCGAACATGTCGCAGCGCGCCGCCGAACTGCTCGCCGAAGACCTCGACGCGCGCGGCCCGGTGCGCGTTTCGGAAGTGGAACAGCAGCAGCGCCGCATCCTCCAGATCGTGCGCAATCTCGCCGAAAGCGGCCAGATCGTGCTAGGCGGCAAGGCGGAAGACGCGTATGTCTGACCCGACCAGCGACGCGCGCCGCGCGGCGTACCAGCGCTGGGAGATGGCGTCGTTCGACCCGCCTCCCCCGCCGCCGCCGCCGCCCACGCCCGACGAAGCCGCCGCGTTCGAGGCGCAGTTGCAGCATCTGCGCGACTCGGCACACCAGGAAGGGCTCAAGTCGGGGCACGTGGCGGGCCAGGCGCTCGGCTATCAGGCGGGCCACGACCAGGGCCGCCAGCAAGGCTTCGAGCAAGGTCTCGCCGAAGCGCGCGCGCAGGCGAAGCAGCTCGCGCAGCTCGCGAGCCGTTTCAGCGACGCGCTCGAAACGGCGCAGGCGGGCGTGGCCGACATGCTCGTGGAGCTGTCGCTCGACATCGCCCAGCAGGTGGTGCGCCAGTACGTGCAGCACGACCCGACGGCGCTCGTGGCGGTGGTGCGTGAAGTGCTCGCGGGCGAGCCGCAGCTCGCCGGGTCGCCGCAACTCGTGGTGAGCCCGGCCGACCTGCCCGTGGTTGAGGCGTATCTGATGGAAGAACTGAACGCGCGCGGCTGGACCGTGCGTGCCGACCCGCAGCTCGAACGCGGCGGCTGCCGCGCGCAGGCCGCCACGGGCGAAACCGACGCCAGCCTGCGCACGCGCTGGGAGCGCGTGGCGGCCGCGCTCGGCAAGGCGAGGCCGTGGTGAGCCCGCATCACACCACGATCCACACGGGCGGCCTCACGCCGCTCGAGCAGGAACTCGCGCTCGCCTCGTTCGGCCCGCTCGCGCACGATCCCGCGCAGACGGCCGCCGTGCTGGTCGGCGACGACGGCGTGGCGCACTATCCGCACGAAGCGCTCGCGCTGCCGCCCGCGCACGACGACGTCGATTCCGGCGGCTTGCTGCTGCCGCCCGCGCCGTTCGATCTGCCTGAAGCGCCGCGCGCAGACACGGCGGCCCCCGCGTCCGGAGCGAGCGGAGCGACCAAAGCGAGCAAAGCGTCCAGGGCGCCGGCCTCGTCGGCGCCTTCGGCTCCTTCGGTCCCTTCGGCCGAAGCCGCAATGGCCGCGGCCGCCCCCGCCGCGCCGGCAGACGCGCCCGCCCCGCACGCGCCAGGCTACGTGCCGCCGGAAAACTACGATCCGGACAATCCGCATCTCGTCGCCTGGAACGCGCATTTGCGCGGCGTTCTTGACGTGAGCCGGCGCGCGCGGCCGCTGCGCAGTTGCGGGCGGCTCACGCGCGCGGCGGGCCTCGTGCTCGAGGCGGTGGGCCTGCGTCTCGCCGTGGGCGCGGAAGTGATGATCGAATTGCCGCCGGGCAGTTCGCTGCCGATGGCCGAAGCCGAAGTGGTCGGGTTTTCGGGCGACAAGCTGTTCCTCATGCCGACCACCGAAGTCTCGGGCCTCCTGCCGGGCGCGCGCGTCTGGCCGCTCGAAGCCGCGCCCGTCGACAATCCGATGGCGGGCGCCAAGCGCCTGCCGGTGGGCTGGGGCATGCTCGGCCGCGTGGTGGACGCCTCGGGCAAGCCGCTCGACGGCCTCGGCCCGCTCAACACCGAAGCCGACGCGCCGCTCACCGCGCCCGTCATCAACCCGCTGAACCGCGAGCCGATCCACCAGGTGCTCGACGTGGGCGTGCGCGCGATCAACGCGCTGCTCACGGTCGGGCGCGGCCAGCGCATGGGCCTGTTCGCGGGCTCGGGCGTGGGCAAATCGGTGCTGCTCGGCACCATGGCGCGCGCGACCAGCGCCGAAGTCATCGTGATCGGCTTGATCGGCGAACGCGGCCGCGAAGTGAAGGAATTCATCGAGCAGATTCTCGGCGAGGAAGGGCTCGCGCGCTCGGTCGTGGTGGCCGCGCCCGCCGACGTCTCGCCGCTGCTGCGCATGCAGGCCGCCGCGTACACCACGTCGCTCGCCGAATACTTTCGCGATCAGGGCAAGCACGTGCTGCTGCTGATGGACTCGCTCACGCGCTATGCCATGGCGCAGCGCGAGATCGCGCTCGCGATCGGCGAGCCGCCCGCGACCAAGGGTTATCCGCCTTCGGTGTTCGCGAAGCTGCCCGCGCTCGTCGAGCGCACCGGCAACGGCCCGCAAGGTGGCGGTTCCATCACGGCGTTCTACACTGTATTGACGGAAGGCGACGACCAGCAGGACCCGATCGCCGACTCCGCGCGCGCGATCCTGGACGGCCACATCGTGCTTTCGCGCGCGCTCGCGGAAGCGGGGCACTATCCGGCCATCGACATCGAAGCGTCGATCAGCCGCGCGATGACGGCGCTCATCGACGACCAGCAGCTCAACCGCACGCGCGCCCTCAAGCAGATGCTCTCGCGCTACCAGCGCAACCGCGACCTCATCAACGTGGGCGCGTACCAGAGCGGCCGCGACGCGCTGCTCGACCGCGCCATCGCGCTGTATCCGCGCATCGAGGCATTCCTGCAACAAGGCTTTCGCGAATCCGCGACTTACGAATCGAGCGTCGAAGCGCTCGCCAATCTCATCGGCCAGGGAGCCAGAACATGACCCAGCATTCGGCGCTGCAAACCCTCATCGGTCTCGCGCGAGACGATGTCGACGCCGCCACGCAAAAGCTCGGCCGCGTGCAGCGCGAGCAGAGCGAGGTCGAGAAGCAGTTGCAGTCGCTCATCGCGTATCGCGACGAATATCACACGCGCTTCACCGAAGCGGCGCGCACCGGCATGCCGGCGGGCAACGTGCGCAACTTCCAGGCGTTCATCGACACGCTCGACGCGGCCATCGAGCAGCAGCGCCGCATTCTGGAGCAGGCCACCGCGCGCGTGGAGGCCGCGAGGCCCGAATGGCAGCGCACCCAGCAAAAGCTCGGTTCCTACGAGGTGCTGCAAAAGCGCCAGGACGACGTCGAAGCGCGCAAGGAAGCGCGCCGCGACCAGCGCGATGCCGACGAATTCGCCGCGCGCGCGCGGCGCATGCGGTCGTCGCAACATTCATAAAACACCGCAGTACACACCGATTCCGGGGTAACTCATGTCGCTCCTTTCAGCCGTTTCCTCGCTGTTCGGCGCCGCCTCCGACGCCGTGTCGGGCAGCAGCGCGAACCAGGCCAGCCAGTCGAGCCAGGACTTCTCGCAGGCGTTGCAGCAGCGCATCGACGCGCAGAGCCAGCAGGCCGCGATCGCCGCCACCGCCTCGCAGTCGATGCAGACTTCGCAGGCGAGCGCGCCCTCGCAGAGCGCGCAGGCCGCGCCGGACAATGCGTCGTCGGGCGATTCGGCGCAAGCGTCGCAATCGTCACAATCGGCGCAAGCTGCGAATTCGTCGCCGGGCACGGGTTCGAGCCAGAGCGCGCATCGCGCGCCGAAGCCCGACCACAGCGCCGATGCCGCGCGCACGCAGAAGAAGCAGGCGCAGGACGCGGGCGCGCAAGCGGCGGCGGCGCAAGCGCAACAGGCTCAGCAGGCGCAGCAGGGTCAGGACGACGCGAGCGACGCGTCGGGCCAGAACGGCCAGGACGGCGAAAGCGGCCAGGCGGGCAGCGACAGCACGCTCGCGGGCGTCGCCTCGGCGGCCGCCGCAGCCGCGGCAACGGCGGCGGCCGGCGCCGCGTCCGCCGACGGTTCGGGCGCCGCGGGCGCCGGAACGGGCGATCCGAAGTCGGTGAACGAGGCGCTCCAGGCGGCGCTTTCGAAGCTGCGCGGCGGCGCGGGCGCGCTCTCGACGAAAACGGCGGGCGCCGCGAGCGGCACGGCGGCCAATGCCGCCGACGCCTCGGCCACCGGCACCAATATCGCCAGCAGCTTTGCCTCGCATCTGAGCGCGCACGGCCAGGACAAGGCGTTCGACGCGGCTTCGGCCAGCGCCGCGACCGCCGCCCAGGCCACGCAAGCGGCAGGCGACGCCGCGCTCGCGGCGGCGCAGCAGGCCGCGGCGGCGAGCGCGCAAACCGGCGCGGCCGCGAGCACCGCCACCGATGCCCAGGCCGCCGCGCAAGCTGCCGCGATGGCGGCCGCCACGGCCGCGCAAGTGCAGGCCACGCAAGCCGCGAGCGTCTCGGGCGCGACGGCGGCGGGCGCGAGCACGGCGGCGTCCAACGCGATTTCGGCGCAGGTGGGAAGCAACGAGTGGGAGGACGCGTTCAACCAGAAGGTCGTGTTTCTCTCGAACGCGCATCAGTCGTCGGCGGAGCTTACGCTCAATCCGAAGGATCTCGGGCCGCTCCAGGTCGTGCTGCAAGTCACCGACAGCCACGCGCACGCGCTGTTCGTCTCGCAGCACCAGCAGGTGCGCGAGGCCGTGGAAGCCGCGCTGCCGAAGCTGCGCGAGGCGATGGAGCAGAACGGCATCGGCCTCGGCAGCGCGAGCGTGTCGGACGGCTTCTCGCGCCAGATGAACCAGCAGGCGCAGCAGGACAGCGGCTCGGGCCGCTCGGGCTCGTCGCGCGGGGGTTCGGGTTCGGGCGCGGCAGGCGCGGCCTCGGGCATCGACGACGCCACGAGCGTGGCCGCCACGGCCACCACGCGCGTCAACGGTTTGATCGACACGTTCGCCTGACGCAGAGCTGACGCGGGGCCGCCGCAGGGCCGCCGCAGGGCCGCAGGGCCACGCCTGGCCGCCACGACGCATCGCTTCTCGCGCGGCTCGCGGCGGTTCGGCTCGCGGCGGCTCATCGCGGCAAATGACGGCCGGTCGAAGCCAACGGCGGCGGACAACGCCGATTTGCTCCGGCCGATTTGCCTCGTCTTTAAGCGCGGTTGCGCCCCGTTCGCGGCGCGTTCGCGCAGCCGCGCGCGGCTCCTGGCCGGCGCGCGCCCGACCCGCACGCAATCCCAGGCTCAAGCCACGCACGAGCCACACGCAAGCGGCCCGCGCGCCGCCCTTCGGCCGCGCCCGCCGCGCCGCGACAAACGCGCGAGATAGCCGGAATTCCCCCGTCTATTCTTCCCATCGCCCAAGGTCGAAAGCCGCAACAATTCATGCTGCCCGGACCGGTCTTCGCGACCGGCGTCCGGACCCTCGCAAGCATTCAGGCTCAAGATCGACATGGCGACCACCACCGCATCCCAGCAAGCCGCGCCCCAAGGCGCGAAACCCGGACCGATGAAGCGCATCATCGTGATCGCGCTCATCGCCATCCTCGCCGCGGCCGCGGCCGGCGGCGCGACGTGGTTCTTCATGTCGCGCCATGCCGCGAGCGCGCCGGCCGCCAACGCGCCGCCGCCTCCGCCGCCCGTGCCGGTGTACTACGCGCTCGAACCCATGACCGTCAATCTGCAATCGGACGACGGCGAATCGCACTTCCTGCGCATCGGCCTCACGCTCAAGCTCGACAACCAGGCGACGCAGGACCAGCTCGTGGCGCGCATGCCCGAGATTCGCAGCCGCCTGCTGCTCGCGCTCTCGAACAAGCATCCGTCCGACCTCGCGCCGCTCGACGGCAAGCGCGCGCTCGCCACGGAACTGGCCGCGCTCATCTCGCAGCCGACCGACCCGCGCGAGAAGGCGGCGCACGTCGACGACGTGCTGTTCACCGAATTCGTCGTGCAGTGAGCGTGCCGAAATGATCACTCCGATCAACAACGCGATGCCCGGCGCGCCGCTTGCCGCGACCGGCGCGCGCCGCGTGGAGGGCCAGTCATCATGACGATGGGTCACGACGAGTTCATGTCCCAGGAGGAGGTCGACGCCCTTCTCAAGGGCGTCACCGGCGAAGTCGACTCCGACACGGGTTCGTCCGAGAAACAGGGCGTTCGGCCCTACAACATCGCGACGCAGGAACGGATCGTCCGCGGCCGGATGCCCGGCCTCGAAATCATCAACGAGCGCTTCGCGCGCTTGATGCGCGTGGGCATCTTCAATTTCATGCGCCGCACCGCCGAAATCTCGGTCGGTCCCGTGCGCGTGCAGAAGTACAGCGAATTCACGCGCAACCTGCCGATTCCGACCAACCTGAATCTGGTTCACGTGAAGCCGCTGCGCGGCACTTCGCTGTTCGTGTTCGACCCGAACCTCGTGTTCTTCGTGGTCGACAACCTGTTCGGCGGCGACGGCCGTTTCCACACGCGCGTGGAAGGCCGCGACTTCACGCAAACCGAGCAGCGCATCATCAGCAAATTGCTCAACCTCGTGTTCGAGCACTACACCACGGCGTGGAAAAGCGTGCGCCCGTTGCAGTTCGAATACGTGCGCTCGGAAATGCACACGCAGTTCGCCAACGTCGCCACGCCCAACGAAATCGTGATCGTCACGCAGTTCTCGATCGAATTCGGCTCGATCGGCGGCACGCTGCACATCTGCATGCCGTACTCGATGATCGAGCCGATCCGCGACGTGCTTTCCTCGCCCATCCAGGGCGAAGTGCTCGACGTGGACCGCCGCTGGGTGCGCGTGCTCTCGCAGCAGGTGCAGGCCGCCGAAGTGGAACTCACGGCCGATCTCGCGCAGATCCCCGTCACCTTCGAGCAGATCCTGAACATGAAGAAGGGCGACGTGCTGCCGATCAACATCGCCGAGCACATCGTCGCCAAGGTGGACGGCGTGCCGGTGATGGAATGCGGCTACGGAATTTTCAATGGTCAATACGCGTTGCGGGTCCAGAAGATGATCAGCGCAGCCGATACGATGAAGGAAGGTGGATATGAGTGACGTCAACGGCACGGGCGCGGAAGATCCGGTGCTCGAAGCAGGTCAGGACGCGGCGGACGACGCCATGGACGATTGGGCCGCCGCGCTCGCCGAGCAGAACAGCAACGAAGCGCCCGCCGCGGCGCCCACGGCGGTGTTCCAGCCGCTCTCGAAGGTCGATTCGAACTCGACGCGCAACGACATCGACATGATTCTGGACATTCCCGTCCAGATGACCGTCGAACTCGGCCGCACGAAAATCGCCATTCGCAACCTGCTGCAACTCGCGCAGGGCTCGGTGGTGGAACTCGACGGACTCGCGGGCGAGCCGATGGACGTGCTCGTGAACGGCTGCCTCATCGCGCAGGGCGAAGTGGTGGTCGTGAACGACAAGTTCGGCATTCGCCTCACCGACATCATCACGCCCTCCGAGCGCATCCGGAAACTGAATCGATGAAACCGCAGGCCGTTCCCGCCGCGCCGGCCCGCGCCGGCTCCGGCGCATCTCGTGCGCCTCGTGCGCTTCGTGCATCTCGCGCGCCGATGTCGCCGGGCGCCCGCGCGCTGCGCTTCTCGTGGCGCCTCGCGGTGCATCTCTCGCTGCTCGGCGCGGCGATTTTCGCCACGCTGGTCGCGAAGGCCGCCGACCTCCAGGCGGTCAATCAGGCCGCGCATCCGGCGTCGGCCGTGGTGCCCGCGATCGCCGGCAGCGCCGTGCCCTCGCTCGGCTTCGGCGCCGTGGTGCAAACCATTCTCGGCCTCGCGCTCGTGATCGCCGTGGTGTTCGGCTGCGCGTGGCTCGCGCGCCGTCTCGGCCTGCAAGGCGGCACGAAGAACGCGCTCGTGAAAACCGTGGGCGGCACCTCGCTCGGCGGCAAGGAGCGCGTGGCCGTGGTGGAGATCGGCGACACCTGGCTCGTGCTGGGCGCGGCGCCCGGCAGCGTGCGCCTCCTGCACACGATGCCCGCGGGCGAAGCGCCCGCCGCGGCGAATCCCGCGGCGCCCGCCCTTCAAGGCAGCTTCGGACAGCGCTTTCGCGACGCGCTGAAAAGCGAGGCCGGCAAGCGTATCAACGCACGGTTTGGACGTCACGACGGCGGAGCGCGGTAAATGCACGGCAGTCCTCTTACAGCGACCGCGAGCGGCGCCAGCCTCGCGCGCGCGCAATCCCTCGCGAAAATCGCCCGCGCGGCGCTGCCTTTCGCGCTGATGCTCGGCGCGGGCGCCCTCGCCTTCGCGCTGCCGCACGCCGCGCACGCGCAAGCCTCGACGGCGGGCCTGCCCGCCTTCAACACGAGCCCCGGCCCGAACGGCGGCACGACCTACTCGCTGAGCGTGCAGACGATGCTGCTGCTCACGATGCTGTCGTTCCTGCCCGCCATGGTGCTGATGATGACGAGCTTCACGCGCATCATCATCGTGCTTTCGCTGCTGCGCCAGGCGATCGGCACCACCACCACGCCGCCCAACCAGGTGCTGGTCGGCCTCGCGCTGTTCCTCACGATGTTCGTGATGTCGCCGGTGCTCGACAAGGCGTACAACGACGGCTACAAGCCGTTCGCCGCCGGCACGATCACGCTGGACGACGCGGTGACGCGCGGCGTGGCGCCGTTCAAGACCTTCATGCTGCGCCAGACCCGCGAGTCCGATCTCGCGCTGTTCGCGCGCATCTCGCACGCGGCGCCCATGCAAGGGCCGGAGGACGTGCCGCTCACGCTGCTCGTGCCCTCGTTCGTGACGAGCGAGTTGAAGACGGGCTTCCAGATCGGCTTCACCGTGTTCATTCCGTTCCTCATCATCGACATGGTGGTGGCGAGCGTGCTGATGTCGATGGGCATGATGATGGTCTCGCCGTCGACCATTTCGTTGCCGTTCAAGCTCATGCTGTTCGTGCTCGTGGACGGCTGGCAACTGTTGATCGGCTCGCTCGCGCAGAGCTTTACGTAAGGAGAAGGCCATGACGCCCGAGATGGTCATGACGCTCAGCCATCAGGCGATGTACGTCGCGCTGTTGATCGCCGCGCCGCTCTTGCTCGTGTCGCTCGTGGTGGGTCTCGTGGTGAGCCTCTTTCAGGCCGCCACGCAGATCAACGAGTCCACGCTCTCGTTCATCCCGAAGCTGATCGCCATTGCCGTCACGCTCGTGATCGCCGGGCCGTGGATGCTGACGACGCTCCTCGACTACATGCACAACATGTTCGCGAGCATTCCCGCGCTCGCGAGCTAGGCCGCACCGCCGCACTTTTGCCGCCCTCCGCCGCCCTCGCAAGCACGCACGATGTTCACCGTCACCTACGCGCAACTGAACGCCTGGCTCACCGCGTTCCTCTGGCCGTTCACGCGCATTCTCGCGCTGATGGCCATTGCGCCGGTCGTGGGCAACCGCTCGGTGCCCGCGCGCGTGAAGGTGGGCCTCGCGGGCTTCGTCACGCTGATCGTCGCGCCCACGCTCGGCGCCATGCCGCAAGTCACGGTGTTCTCGGCCGAAGGCGTCTGGATTCTCGTCAACCAGTTCCTGATCGGCGTTTCGCTCGGCTTCGTGATGCAGCTCGTGTTCGCCGTGGTGACGGCGGCCGGCGACCTCATGAGCCTCGGCATGGGGCTCGGCTTCGCGAGTTTCTTCGACCCGCAGGCCAACACCACCACGCCCGCGCTTTCCTCGTGGTTCAACATGATGGCGATGCTCGCGTTCCTCGTGTTCGACGGCCACTTGCAGATGATCGCGGCGCTGATCGAAACCTTCCACAGCCTGCCCGTCACCGCGAACGTGCTGGGCGCCAACGGCTTTCGCCTGATCGCGGGCTGGGGCGCGACGGTGCTCAATTCGGGTCTGCTGCTCTCGCTGCCCGTGGTGGTGGCGCTCCTCATCACCAATCTGTCGCTCGGCATTCTCAACCGCGCGGCGCCGCAGATCGGCATTTTCCAGGTCGGCTTCGCGCTCACGATGCTCGTGGGCATGGTGCTCATCCAGATCATGATGCCGAATCTGATTCCCTACTTCGCGCGGCTTTTCGACAGCGGCTTCGACCAGATGGGGCGCGTGGCGGCGGCGTTGCGGCCGGCGGGCTGACGGCCAGACCCAGGCCGAACTCAGGCCGAACACCGGCGACGGCGCGCACGCGCAAAAAACGCGCGAGGCAATGAAAAAGCGGACCGAAGTCCGCTTTCTTTTCGTCCCGCTTCGGCCCGCCGCCGGCATCAAGGATTGATGTACTGGAACAGCGAGAGGTTCTGCGTCGCGGCGAAGCTTTTCTGCGAGGCCGTGAGCGCGTTCGAAAGCTGCTCGAACTGGCTGATGGCGGCCACCGTGTCCGTGCTCGTGAGCGTCGTGAGGCTCGTGGTCACTTGCAGCGCGTTGGCCGACGTCACGGTCTGGAGCGCCTTCACTTCCTGCTCGCGGCCGCCTACCGAGGCCTGCACGGTAATCACGTTCGAGAGCGAGTTGCCAAGCTGCGTGAGGCCCGTGTTGAGCTGGTTGTTGAGCGTGGCGAGCGCCGCGGTCGAGCCGTTGGTGGGCGTTTCGAGCGCGCTGATGACGTTGTCGATGGTCTTGAACACGTCGGTGTTCGACGCGTTGCTGGCCGGCGTGACCGAGAACGAGTCGCCGCCCGCGGGCGAGCCCGAAACCGAAACGTTCATGCCGTTGCCGAGCGAAATCGCGTCGCCTGCCGTGTAGGCCGCGGGCGTCGTGGTCGTCGGCGGATTGGCGCTGTTGTCGGTCACCGTGTAGCTGATGTTGCCGCTGCCGTCGTCGGTGAAATCGATCGCGTAGGTGTCGTTGTTGGTCGCCTGGGTCGGGTCCGTCACCGTCACGGCGCTGATCACGCCCGTGCCCGTATTCGACGCGCTGCCCGACGGCACGATGTCCGAACCGACGGCCTGCACGCTCTGGAACACCACCGCGCCCGTGTCGCCCACGGCGATCTGGCGCGTGCCCGAAACCTGCATCACGCGCTGGCCGGCGTCGCCGTTGTAGGTCGCGCCGCCGCCGGACTGGTTCGTGAAAACCTGCGAAGTGGTCTGGAAGCCCGAGAAAATGTAGTTGCCCGCGCCGTCCGTGGTGTTGGCGAGCGTGAGAAGCTGGTTGCGCAGGCCCGTCATCTGCTGGGCGAGCGCGGCGCGATTGGTGTCGTTCATCGTGCCGCTCTGCGCTTCGAGAATCAGCGAGTTGATGCTCTGCATCGTGCCCGTCACGCTCGTGAGCGTGCTGTCCTCGAGCCCGAGCGCGGTGAGCGCCGTGTTCTGGTTGCTCGTGTACTGCGAGAGCGTGGCGCTCGTGGCCGAGAGCTGCACGGCCTGCGCCGCGCCGAGCGGATTGTCGGCCGGGGAGGCGATCGCGTTGCCGGACGAAATCTGCTGCTGGATTTGCAGGATTTGCGCCTGCTGGCTCTCCATCGTCGCGACGTTGTTCGAATAAAGCTGGGAAGTGGCGATACGCATGGTTCAGCGCCTCACTGGAATATGCCGATCAGGGTCTGGAACAGCGAGGCGGCCGTCTGGATCACCTTGCTGTTGGCCTGATAAAGCTGCTGGTACTGAAGCAGGTTCGCCGCTTCCTCGTCGAGATTCACGCCTTGCACCGACTGCTGCTGCGACGTGAGCTGCGTCACGAGCGACTGCTGCGAAGTGGCCTGCGCGTTGAGCTGGCTCGCGTCGTTGCCGATCGTGTTGACGTAGTTCGAATATGCCGCGGTGAGCGTTTGCGAACCCGTGTACGCCGTGCTCGACGTGAGGTTCGCGAGCGCGAGCGCATTGCGGCCGTCCTGCGTGCCGCTCGTGTTCGCGGCGATCGTAAACGTGTCGCCGCTCGAAGGCGTGCCGGTAAGCGTGAAGCTCACGTTGTTGGTGGTGCCGCCGCCCGAATCGGTCGCGCCCAGCACCGTGAGCGTCGCGCCCGTGCTCGGGTCGTAGTTCACGCTGGGCGTGGTCGCGCTGATCGTCACCGTCGTGCTCGTGGTCGAGCCCGGCGTGGTGATCTGCACCTGCGTGCCCACCGGGAAGCCCGACAGCGTGCCGCCGGAGCCGGAAGTCGAAGCCGTGTAGGTGAGCGTGAGCGGCGTCGACGAGGTCGAATAGCCCGCGCCCACCGTGCCTTGCGTGACCTCGCCCGAACCGGCGTTGGTCGTCGATGCCGAAACCAGCACCGGCGTGGCCGCCGCGATGGCGCCGGCGTCCTGCGTGACGGAGAAGTTCGCGAGCGCGCCCGCCGTGGGCTGGATCGCGAACACGTCGCCGTCGGCGGGCGTGCTGGTCGACGGCGTGATCGAGAAGCCGCCGAGCGTGAACGGCGTGGTCGTGCCGGGGTCGGTGCCGACCACGGTATTCGTCGTCGTGTCGGTGAGCGTCCAGGCGCCGCTCGTGTACGAGAGCTGGAAGTTGTCGGTGGGCGGCTCGGTCGGATCGGTGAGCGTCGCGCTGACCGAGGCCGAATCGGCGTTCTTCGAGCTGGCCGTCACGACCGGATTGCCGACCGTGAAAAGCGCGCCGCCCTGGCCGCCCGAGAGGTTCAGCCCGAGTTCGTTCTGCTGGTTCACCTGCGCCGCGAAGCTGGTGGCGATCGCGCCCAGTTGCGACTCCGCCGGATCGAGCGTGTCCGAGACGAACGAAAGCAGCCCGCCCACGGTGCCGCCTTGCAGCGCCGACGAACTGAGTTCCTGCGGCGCGCCTTGCTGCGCCGCGCTCGCGCCGTTCAGGCCCTGCCACGTCACCGTGAGTTCCGAGGGATTCGTGTCCGAAGGCTGCGTGCCGAGGTTGTAGCTCTGGCTGCTCACCACGAGCGGCTGGCCATTGTTCAGGAACACGCTGTAGCCGCTGCTGTTCTGCACGACCTGCACGCCCACGAGTTGCGAGAGGTTCGACACGGCCTGGTCGCGTTCGTCGAGCAACTGGTTCGGCTGCTGGCCGCCCGAGCTTGCGGCCTGGATCTGCGTGTTGAGCTTGGCGATCTGCTGCGTGATGCTGTTGATCTGCGAAACCGAGCTTGTGAGCTGCGTGTTCACGCTCTGGCGCATCGACGAATACTGCTGGGCCGCCGAGTTGATCTGGTCGGCGAGCGAGGTCGCGTCGGACAGCGCGGTCTGGCGCGCGGAGGAACTGGACGGCGCGTTCGCGACGCCTTGCAGGCCCGCGAAGAACGTCGTGATCGACGAAGCGATGCCCGTGGTCGGGCTGCCCACGAGGTTCGAGAGCTGCGTCGCGAGCGTGTACGAAGCGGTGTAGGCGCTGTTGGCCGACTGCGCGCTGTTGACCGCCGAAGTCAGATACTGGCTGTAGGCGCGCTGCACGGTTGCCGTGGTGACGCCGCCGCCGAGGTAGCCGTTGCTCGTGGACTGACCGCTCGATTCCTGGAAAACGGGCGACTCGACGGTATAGCCCGCCGTCGTCGAGTTGCTGATGTTCTCGCCGGTGGTCGCGATCCCGATTTGCGCCGCCTGAAGGCCGCTCAAACCGATCGACAAGATGTTGGACATGCGTGATCCTCGAATGCGGCCTGCCCTGTTTCGTGTCGGGCGAACCGCGTGGGTGAACTCACAGTTTTACGGCACCGCGGCGCGGAAATTGAGCGTAAGGATTGGCAAGACCGCGCACGCCATGTTGCGTGCAATACCGCTTGCAATACCGCGTGCAACGACCGCGCGAAAACGTCGGCGCGAAAACGTCGGCGCGCGCGGGCCGCGGCGCCTTGCGGGCGGCGTGCCGGCGCCGCCGCGCGCGCCGCGCAAAATCAGGTGCGCGCGAACGCGCGCCGCTTCATCTCGAGCTGCGTGATGTAGCGCTGAAGCGTGTTTTCCGCCGCGCCGGGCAGCGTTTCGAAGCGCAAGCCGAGGTGAAAGCGGCGGTCGCCGTTGGGCAGGTCAATAAAGCGCAGCACGACCAGCGCGAGATCCACGCGCAGCTTCCCCTGCGCGCGCAGGTCGAGTTCCACGTCTTGCAGCACGAGGCCCGTGTCGAGCATCGCGGCGCGTTCGTCGGTGGTGCGCAGGCCGAGTCCGCCCAGCGACAGGTCGTGGACTTCGAACTGGAAGCGCTCGCCGGTGCCCGGCATTTCGCCGCGGCAGATGCACGGTTCGAGCACGGGCGTGTCGACGCGGAAATACTCGCGCCGCTGCACGTAGAACAACACCTCGGGGAAATCGGCTTCGAACGCGGGGCGGCCTTCGTACTCGGTTTCGCGCGGCGTGCCCGTCGTGAACTCCACGCGCACGCCTTCGGGCGACGCGTGGAAATGGCACGTCGACGCTTCGAGCACGCCGCGGTTCTGCGAGGCGATCGCGCCCCAGTCGAACACGAAGGTGCGCTCGCGGGCGTTGACGGCGAGCAGACGCGTGACGAGCTGGCCGTCGCGGTATTGCAGGGTCAGGAAGTCGCCGCGATTGACGAGATTGCGCAATTGCACGCCGATCTCGAGCGGATTGCGGCGCCCGAAGTCGGGTGCCTCTTCGTCGCCTGAGCCTGGTTGATTCGACTGAACGGTATTCATCGGCCTGCCGGAATTTCGTGAACGTGTCGGCGCGGCTGCGGAACGGTCCCGCGCGCGCCGTTTGTGCGGTTTCGCCGCCTGGTTAGCTTTTCCATCTCGCCTGCATTAGCGGCAGGCCGGTCCAAAAATTTAGGGATATCCTGAAAAAAATGCCGGGCGGTGCGCCTGCTGCCGTATTTGCCGCTCCGCTTGCCGCAGTGTTTCCGCTGCGTTGCCGCCGTATTTGCCGCCGTGTTGCCGCCGCGTTGCCGCCGTATTCGCGGCTGTATTGCCGCCGTATTTCCCGCGCCGTTTGCCGATATTTCCCGCGCCGGGCCTCGCGCCCGCCGCGCCGCCAACGCCCGGCCATTGCCGCGCAACCACGTTTGCGAATCCCGCCTCCGCGCGGTTTTGCCCACCGACCGGCCCACCGGCCCACCGGCCCATCGACCGGCCCGGCGATCCGTCACGCCATGCGCGCCATGATCGTCATGAGCTTTTTCGCGTAGTGCGGGTCCGTGGCGTAACCGGCGCGCTGCATGCCCTGCGCGAAACTTTCGGCGCTTTTCGAGCCGTTGATGACGTTCGCATAGCGCGGATTGTTCTTGAGCACGGTCGCGTAGTCGGTCATCGCGTCCTCGTACGAGTCGTAAGCGCGGAACTTCTCCACCACGCGATGCGGCTGGCCGTTCACGTACTCGGTCGTGAGCGTGGAGACCGTCTTGCCCGCCCAGTCCCTGGTGGCCTTGATGCCGAACACGTTGTGGCTCGTCGAGCCGTCCGCCTTCTTGATCTCGCGCTTGCCCCAGCCCGATTCGAGCGCGGCCTGTCCCAGGATGAAGCGCGCCGGAATGCCGGTGCTGGAACTGGCCTGCTGCGCCGCGTTGGCGAGCTTGTCGACGAACGCGTCCACGTGCGGGTCGCCGTCGCCCTTGATCGGCGGCGTGAGCGCGCTGTTCGCGCTGTAACCCTGGCCCTGGCCGAGCGCGCCGTTCGCCTGGGCGTTGCCGTAGGCGCGGCCGAGCGCGTTGAGCATCGCGAGATTGCCCTCGTTCGCGTCCGCGCCGGAAAGGCCCGAGATCGCGCCGGCAATGCCGCCCGCGCCGCCCGCACCTGCGCCGCCGCCCGCCGCGTTCGCGTCGCCGCCCATGCTGCGCATGAGCTGCTTGATCATCGCGTTGGCCACGCCGATGCCCTTGTTCGACATCTGCTGCGCAAGCTGCTGATCCATCATCGACGTGAACTGCGCGCCGTCGCTGGAGTCGAGCGGGCCGTCGGAAGGCGTGGCCTCGCGCATGCTCTTGAGCATCATCTGCGTGAACACGGCGTCGAACTGCTTGGCCGCCATCTTCACGCCCTGCTGCGGCGAGGCGTTGGCCGCGGCGCGCATCGAATCGAAACCCTGCACGTCGAGCGCGAAGCGGTTGGTCAGGTCGAGGCTGCCGCCGATGTTGTTGTTGTCCATGCTGGTCCCCTAAGTGCCCTTAGATGATTTCCAGGTCGGCGCGCAACGCGCCCGCCGCCTTCATCGCCTGAAGGATCGACATGAGGTCCGCCGGCGTCGCGCCGAGCGCGTTCAGCGCCTTCACGACCTCGGCGAGATTGGCGCCCGCCGTGACGAGCTTGAGCGATCCGTTGTCCTGCTTCAACTGGATCTGCGACTGGCGCGCGGCCACGGTGTTGCCGTTCGAGAACGCGCCGGGCTGGCTCACCGCCGTCTGCGTGTTCACGACCACGGAAAGATTGCCGTGCGCGACCGCGCAGCTTTCCAGCGTCACCATCTGGTTCATCACGATCGAGCCGGTGCGCGCGTTGAGAATCACCTTCGCGGCCGGTTGCGCCGGGTTCACGTTGAGATCCTGGATCTGCGCGATGAAGCTCACCTGCGCGGAAGGCTCGGACGGGCCGCGCACCTGGATCGTGCGGCCGTCGAGCGCCATGGCCGTGCCCTGGCCGAACATGTTGTTGACCGCCGCGACGATGCGCTGCGTGGTGTCGTAATCCATGTCGTTGACGGCCATCGTCAGCACGCCGCCTTGCTGCGCCACCGGCGACGGCACCGCGCGCTCGACGATCGCGCCGCCCGCGATGCGGCCGGCCGCGAGCTGGTTCACCTGCACGCGGCTGCCGTTGGCCGAGGCGCCCGCGCCGCCCACCGCGACGTTGCCCTGCGCGAGCGCGTAGACCTGGCCGTCCGCGCCCTTGAGCGGCGTGAGCAGCAGCGTGCCGCCGCGAATGCTCTTGGCGTTCGCGAGCGAGGACACCGTCACGTCGATCTGTTCGCCGGGCCGCGAGAACGGCGGCAGCACGGCCGTCACCATCACGGCGGCGACGTTCTTCAACTGCATGTTGTTGAGCGCCGACGACGAACCCGAGTTGCTCGACGTGTTGTTGATCGAAATGCCGAGGTTCGCGAGCATGTTCGCGAGCGTCTGTGTCGTGAACGGCGCCTGGGTGGTCTGGTCGCCGGTGCCGTCCAGGCCCACCACGAGGCCGTAGCCGATCAGCGGGTTGTCGCGCACGCCCTGGAACGAAACGAGGTCCTTCACGCGCTCGGCGCGCGCGGGCGTCGGCCAGGCGAACGCGGCGATCAGCGCGCCGCCCGCGAACAGGAAGGCCGCCGCGACGCCGAAGCTGGCCAGCAGCCCTTTCACGCGCGAACGGCGCGCTTGCTGGAAGCGGATCTTTACCATGGCGCGATGTTCAGAAAGAAGCGTTGCAGCCAGCCCATCGTCTCGGCTTCGTCGATCACGCCTTTCGCGGAGTATTCGATCTTCGCGTCGGCGACGTCGGTCGAAAGCACGGAGTTGTCTCCGGCAACGGTGTTGGGATTCACGACGCCCGAAAAGCGCACGTATTCGTTGCCCTGATTGATGAGCATCTGCTTCTCGCCCGACACGACGAGATTGCCGTTGGGCAGCACGTTCGTGACCGTCACGGTAATCACGCCCGTGAAGGTGTTGGACGCGTTCGCGCCGCCCGTGGCGTCGAACTGGTTCGCGCCCGTGGTATTCAGGTTCGCGTGGTTGAAGAGGCCCGGCAGGAAGCCCGCCGTGCCCGAGAAGCTCGCGCTGGTGCCGCGCTTGGTGTTCGCGCCCGAGGACTTGGTCGCGTTGATGTTTTCGGAGATGACGATCGTGAGGATGTCGCCCGTGTTGCGCGGACGCTGATCCTCGAACAGCGGACGCCCCGCGTAGCCGGGGTTGAAGATCGCGCCCGGCGAAAGATTCACGGGCGGCGCCGGCGGCACGGCGGTCATCGGCTGCTGCACGATCGGCTGCTTCTGGGGAATGTAGGCGCAGCCCGCGAGCATCGCGAGCGCCACGCCCGCCGCGAGCGCCCGCAGATCGGGGCGCGCCGTGCGGGCGCGAGGTTGGATTCGGACGGACTGCGACATGCTGATCACCGGCTCGATAGACTAAAAAACTAACCTCAGACCTGCATCTGGCTGAGGGTTTGCAGCATCTGGTCGGAAGTGGTGACCGCCTTGCTGTTGATTTCGTAGGCGCGCTGCGTCTCGATCATGTTCACGAGTTCCTGCACGACGTTCACGTTCGACGCTTCCACGTAGCCCTGGTTGAGCGTGCCCGAGCCGTTCTGGCCCGGCGAGGACACCGTGGGCGCGCCCGACGACGCCGTTTCCGAAAGCAGGTTCTGGCCGTTCGACTGGAGACCCGTCGGGTTGATGAACATGGCGAGCTGGAGCGTGCCGATGGTGGTGTTGTTGGACGAGCCCGGCGTCGTGACCGTCACCACGCCGTCGCTGCCGATGGTGAGCGAGGTCGCGTTGGCGGGCACGGTGATGGCCGGCAGCACCTGGTAGCCGCTCGAAGTCACGAGCTGGCCCTGCGCGTTGGTCTGGAACGAGCCGTCGCGCGTGTAGGCCGTGGTGCCGTCGGGCATCTGCACCTGGAAGAAGCCCGCGCCGTTGATCGCCACGTCCTTCGAGTTGCCGGTCTGTTGCAGGTTGCCCTGCGTGTAGAGCTTCTCGGTCGCCACCTGCTGCACGCCCGTGCCGACCTGGCTGCCCGAGGGCAGCTCGGTTTGCTGCGTGGAGTTCGCGCCCGGCTGACGCAGCGTCTGGTACATGAGGTCCTCGAACACGGCGCGCGAACCCTTGAAGCCATTGGTGCTCACGTTCGCGAGATTGTTCGAGATCACGTCCATCTGCGCCTGCTGCGCGTTCATGCCGGTGGCGGCGATGTAGAGCGATCGGTTCACGGTGTCTTTCTCCCGGCGTGCCCCGCTGCGTTGCGCGCGGCGCGGCTGCCTTCAATTGCCTGAAATCGGCCTGTTTGCTTAGCTGAAGTTGAGCAGCTGGTTCGCGCTCTGCTCGTTCTGGTCGGCGTTCGAGAGCAGCTTGGTCTGCATCTGGAACTGGCGCGCGTTCGTAATCATCGAGACCATCGCCGCGACGGGGTTCACGTTGCTGCCCTCGAGCGATTCGGTCGCGATCTGCACGGTCGGGTCCGCGTCGGCGGGGTTGCCGTCCGCCGTGTGAAAGAGCCCGTCGTCGCCGCGCGTGAGCGAGCCGGGGTCCGGGTTGACGAACTTGATCTGGTCGATCACGGCGATGGCGTCGGCGGGGCTGCCCGGCGCGATGGCCGAAACGGTGCCGTCCTTGCCGATCGTGACCGCCGAGCCCGGCGGCACGCCGATCGGGCCGCCGCCGCCGATCACCTGCTGGTTCGCGGCCGTCACGAGCTGGCCGTTCTGGTCGACGTGAAGATTGCCCGCGCGCGTGTAGGCCTCGTTGCCGTCGGCCGTCTGCACGGCGATGAAGCCGGGGCCCTGCACGGCGATGTCGAGCGGGTTGCCCGTGTGCGAGATCGCGCCGGGCGTCATGTCCGAGCCCGGCGTGGCCGAGAGCACGAAGGTGCGCGTGGTCTCGTCGTTGACGCTCGAGCCGTCGCCGAACGACATCGGCACGGCGCGAAAGTTGGCGAGCTGCGCGCGAAAGCCCGTGGTCGAGACGTTCGCGAGGTTGTTCGCGACGACCGACTGCTGCTCGAGCGCCTGGCTCGCGCCCGTCATCGCGGTGTAGATCAAACGGTCCATGACGTATCCGGTGCGTTAGAGGCTTCGCGTTACATCTGGAGCAGCGTCTGGTCGACGGTCTGCTGCGTCTTGATGGTCTGCGCGTTCGCCTGATAGTTGCGCTGGGCCGTGATGAGGTCGACAAGCTCGTTCGTCAGATCGACGTTCGACTCTTCGACCGCGCCGCCCGTGAGCTGGCCGTGGTTCGTGCTGCCCGGCGTCGAAACCTGCGCGACGCCCGAGGCGGCCGTTTCCTGGAACTGGTTGCCGCCCAGGTTCAACAGGCCGTTAGGGTTGTTGAAGTTGGCGAGCACGATCTGGCCGAGCGCCGTCGTCTGGCCGTTCGAGTAGTTGCCGGTGATGGTGCCGTCGGCGCCGATCGTGAAGTTCGAGAGCGTGCCGCTCGCGTAGCCGTTCTGCGTGAGGTTGTTCACGCCCGAGGTGCCGCCGAACTGCGTCGTGCCCGTGAAGTCGATCGTGATGGTCTGGTTCGCGGCGCCGTCGGTCGGCGTGATGTTGAGCGCGAACTGGCCGAGTTCGGCCGTGGCCGCGCCGCTCGCGTGGTCGGTCGTGCCCGTGAGCGCGCCCGACGAGTTGAACGACATCGTGCCGAGATCGGTCGTCGTGCCGCCGTTCACCGCGTAGACCTCGGCCGCGCCCGTCGCGTTCTGCACGAAGTACAGGTTGACCTGCTGCGTGCCGCCGAGCGAGTCGTAGCCCGTGATCGAGGTCGAATAGCTGTAGCTGTTCGGGTTGGTCGGGTCGAAGGTCGTGACGGTCGGCGCCGTGGCCTGCGCGTTGAGGTTGAGCTGCGCCGTGATGCCGGTGGTCGCGAGCGGCGGGATGTTGGTCGTGGGCACCTGGAGCGGCACGGTCTGCGCCGTGTTGATGACGCCCGTCGAGTCGGCGGCGTAGCCCATCAGGTCGTTGCCGGCCGCGTCGGTGATAAACCCGTTCTTGTTGAGCTGGAACACGCCGTTACGCGAATACGTGACCGTGCCGTTGTTCGACATCTGGAAGAAGCCGTTGCCGTTGATCGCCACGTCGAGCGCCTGGCCCGTCGTGTTGATCGTGCCTTGCGAGAAGTTCTGCTGGACTTCCGAGAGCGCGGCGCCAAGGCCGATCTGCGTGCCCACCGAGGTCGCGATGGTGTTCGCATAGACGTCGGCGAACTGCGCGCTGCTCTGTTTGAAGCCCACCGTGTTCGCGTTCGCGATGTTGTTGCCAATCACGTCGAGGTCGTTCGACGCCGCGGCGAGGCCGCTCAATCCTTGCTGGTAGCCCATGTCCGTCTACTCCGCGTTTATCGTGTTCAGAGAATGCCGGCCACGCTCGAAAGCGCGACCGTCTTGCCGTTGGCGAGCGAGAGGCCCGCGGTGCCGTCCGACTGCTGGATGACGCCCTGGACCTGGCTTGCGACGAGCGCCTGCGCGCTGGCCGAGGAACCGTTGACCGTGGCCGCGGCGCTGATCGTGTAGGTGCCGTCTGCGACGGTGTTGCCCGACGCATCCTTGCCGTTCCAGGTGACCGGAATCGTGCCGGCCGACTGCGGGCCGAGGTCGAGCGTGTTGACGACCTGGCCTGCCGAATTAGTGATCGTGAGCTTGACGTCCGAGGCCGCCGCGCCGAGCTGCACGCCCAGTTGCGGCGCGGTGCCGCTCGAAACCGTCGCGCTCGAGCCGGCCGCAAGCACCGTCGAGCCGATCAGCAGCGCGGCCTGCGCGTTCTGGCCCGCCGAGAGTTGCGTGGAAAGCGACGACAGCGACGTGTTGAGCTGCGCGATGCCCGACACCGTGTTGATCTGGGCGAGCTGCGAGGTCATCTGCGAGCTGTCCATCGGATCGGTCGGGTCCTGGTTCTGCAATTGCGCGACGAGCAGTTGCAAGAAGGTGCTTTGCAGGTCGGACGCGCTCGTGCCGCTCGTGCCGCTCGACGACGAGTTCGCCGAACTCGTGCCGTTCATGGTGTCGAGCAACTGCTGCGACACGGTGGCGGAACTTCCGCCGATGGTGGTGTTGCTGGAACTCAACGCGTTCTCCTCGGATGCGCTTTTCTGGGCGCGGCGTGCGGTGCTTCGGTGCGTGGGGTGGCGACGCGCGGGGTTCGCCGCGCACGCCTGATCTTCATGGGCCGATTCGCGGCGTGCGTCAGGTGCCGATCGACAAGGTCTTCAACATCAACTGTTTCGCGGTGTTCAGCGTTTCGACGTTGGCCTGGTACGAGCGCGACGCCGAGATCATGTTCACCATTTCCTGCACCGGATCGACGTTGGGCATCGTCACGTAGCCTTCGGCGTTCGCGGACGGATTGCTCGGGTCGTAGCTCTGTTTCATCGGCGTGGGGTCGTCCACCACGCCCGTCACCCTGACGCCGCCCACCTGCTGGCCCGAAGCCGTGCGCGCGCCGCCGAGCGGATCGACGGCGAACACCACCTGCTTCGCCTTGTACGGCTGGCCGTCGGGGCCGGTCGTGCTGTCGGCGTTGGCGAGATTGGACGCCGTCACGTTCAGGCGCTGCGACTCCGCCGACATGGCGGACCCGGCAACGCTGAAGATGTTCATGAGGGATGGCATGGTTTGACTGACCTCGCGTGGAATGCGGCTTGAGTCGTTGAAAACGGTGAATCGGGCGATGCGGTTCGTATCCGGTTGCGCCGCGGCTTCAGCTCGAACCGGAGGTGATCGCGGAAAGCATCGTCTTGATCTGCTGCGACACCACCGTCATGCCCGACTCGAAGTGCAGCGCGTTGTCGGCGAACTGCACGCGCTCGGTGTCGAGATCGACCGTGTTGCCGTCGAGCGCCGGTTGCGTCGGCGTGCGGTACATCAGGCTGCTCGTGTAGGTGTCGGCCGGGCCGCCGGTCGGGATCAGCTTCGCGTCGCCGCTCATGTGGCCCGTTTCCGTCGACGCCATCTGCATGCCGCTCGCCACGCCCGCGGGCTGCGCCATCGCGAGCGGCTGCGAACCCGAAGCCGCCATGCCGCCCGCGCCGCTCACGCCCTGCTGCTTGAGCGCGCCGGCGAGCGAGGCCGCGAAATCCACGTCGCGCGCCTGGTAGCCGGGCGTGTCGGCGTTGGCGATATTCGACGAGATGAGCGCCTGACGCGTGGCGCGCACATCGAGCGCTTCGCGTCCGAAGGCGAATTCGGCATCGAGTTTGTCCAGCATCGGGCGATCTCCGCAATACGTATGGCTTTCGGCTGACTTGCACGCCGGTTCGGTCCGGCGCAAACGTTAGGCGCGCGGTCCAAAGACCTTTGCGCATGGAGAGGAATGTTAGGCGGGCGGCGCAAGAACCAATCGGACGAATAGCCGGTAAAGCGCCCCTCTATTCGAGGGAAGCGCGCGGGGTGCGCGCCCTAGAATGCGAGGCGTGTCAATGCATTGATGGAGAACGACGATGCCGCAGCTTGCCAACTTCCGTGGGCCGCGTACCGGCCGCGCGCGCGGCGGTGCGTCGTTGACGGCGACGCGCGCGTGCGCCGCCTTGCTGCTGGCGCTCGCGTGCGCGGGCTACGGCGCGCCGGCACAGGCTCAGACCCAACCCCAAGCTTCGGGCGGCCAGATTTTCATCGCCGGCAACGGCGACCGCGCGGGCTCGGACGCCGCGCGGATGAACGCGATGCTCGCCGCGGGCGCGAAGCCCGCCGCCGCAAATTCCTCCGCCGCAAATTCCTCCGCCGCAAATTCCTCCGCAGCAAATTCCTCCGCAGCAAATTCCTCCGCCGCGAATCCGGCCGCCGCGAATTCCGCGTCCGCGCCCGCGGCCTTGCGCGCCGCCAGTTACGCCGACCTGAATTCGCACGGCGTGCCGGAAGACGCGCGCGCGGGCGTCGACACCAACGGCATGATCACGATTCCCGGTCCCGGCGAGCGCGCGCCGCAAGGCGAAGCGCCGCAGATCGTGACGATTCCCGCGCCCGGCGCGAACCCGCCCGGCGGCGCGGCGGCGCGCATCGCCCAGCCGATGCGGATTCCGCCCGCGGCCATGGCAAACGCGGCGAACGCGGCGAACAACGCCGGCGGCATGCAGCGCGTGAGCCTTCAAACCGCCGCCACCCGCGTTACGCCCGTGACGGTGAATGCGGGCGCGGCTGCCGCCGCGGCGTCCATGACGAATGCCGTCGCCCCGAATGCTGCTGCACCGAATGCCGTTGCACCGAATGCCGCTGCACCCAACGCCGCTGCCAACGCCAATCCCGCCGCGAACGCCAACGCCAACGCCAACGCCAACGCCAATGCCAACGCGCAGCCGGCGCCGCCGGGCCAGCAGGACGGCGAGTCGATCCGCGCCGCCGCGCTCGCGTTCTTGCAGCAGCAGTCGGCGGGCTTGCCGGGCAAGATCGGCATTACGGTCGCCCCCGTGTTTCCGCGCGGCCTCGCCGCCTGCGCCTCGCTCGAACCGTTCATGCCGCCCGGCGCGCGCATGGTCGGCCGCACGACCGTGGGCGTGCGCTGCATCGGCGCGAAGCCGTGGACGCTCTACGTGGGCGCGCGCATCGAAGTCGACATCACGTATTACGTCGCCGCGCGCCAGATCGGCGCGGGCGAGGCGCTTTCCGCCGCCGACTTCACGCCGCGCGCGGGCGACCTCGCCACGCTGCCGCAAACGATCATCACCGATCCGGCCCAGGCGAACGGCGCGGTCGCGCTCGCGCGCATCTCGGCCGGTTTGCCGCTGCGCACGGACATGCTGCGCAGCGTGTCGTCGGTCATCATCGGCCAGACGGTGAAGGTGATCGCCGTGGGCACCAATTTCACGATCTCCGCCGAAGGCAGCGCGCTCAACAATGCCGAGCCGGGACAGCAGGTGCGCGTGCGCACGAGCGGGGGGCAGATCATTACCGGCGTGGTGAAGGACGCGGGAACCGTGGAGATCCAGATCTGACCGGAACCTGATCGGAACCGGATCGGGACAGGATCGGGACAGGGCAGCGGCGCCGCTTCGGCCGCTTCGCGCGGGCGCCCGGCTATGTGCGCCAGCACACGTAACAGCATGTAACGCCGGGACTTTCCCGCTAAAGTTCGGCCGCCCTGCGCCGTTATCTAGATCAAATCGATCAGGGAAGCCCAACGTGAAAGTCGACTCCTCTACCCGCAACGACCCGCGCGCACTGCAAGACAGCGTTGCGCGCACGCAAGATCCGGCCGCCAGCGTGAGCGCGGGCGGCACGGCGGCGCCCACGGCCTCGGCCGGGAACGCCGCCGCGTCCGGCGCCTCGCAAGGCGACGCCAACGTAAGCCTGTCCTCGCTGTCCTCCACGCTGCGCTCGCTCGCGGCGAGCGGTTCCGCCGACATCGACGTGGCGCACGTCCAGTCGATCAAGGACGCGCTCAAGAACGGCACGCTGCAAATCGACGCCGGCAAGATCGCCGACGGCGTGATTCAAACCGCGCGCGACCTCATGAAGCCGGCTTCGGGCAGCTAAAGCCGCACGCTTCGACGAGACCCGCGCCTCCCTTTTTTGGTGCTAGTGATGAAAGATGCCCTCCTTGCCACACTGATCGACGAACACGCCACCGTGGAAGCGTTCGCGTCGCTGCTCGCCTACGAAGAGAAGGCGCTCGTCTCGGCGGACGGCATGGAGGCGCTGCCGCAGATCGTCGAACAGAAAACCACGCTCACGGCGCGGCTCGCCGGGCTGGAGAAGGCGCGCGACGCGCAACTGACCGGTCTCGGCCTGCCCGTGGGCCGCAAGGGAATCGAGCTGGCTTGCGACGGCGACCCGCGCATCGCGACCCAATGGGCGCTGCTCAAGGGCTCGACCGAACGCGCGCGCCGCAAGAACCTGACGATCGGCATGATGATCCGCACGCGCATGGACCATAACCGCCGCGCGCTCGCGATCCTGCGCGGCGAGACGAGCCAGGGCGCGATGCTGTACGGCCCCGACGGTCGCCTGCCCGCGTTCGGGCTGTAACCGGAGCGGTCCGAAGCGCGTTTGCGGACGCCGTTTCAAACGGGCGAACGAGAAAGCCGAAGCGTGCGCTTCGGCTTTTTTGCTTTTGGGCGGCGTGTTTTTGGCGGCGCTTTTGGGCGGCGCGCCTTTCTGCAACGCGCTTTTCGGCGACACGCCTTTCGACAACGCTTTTCGACAACGCGCTTTTCGGCAACGCATCTTTTCGGCAACGCGCTTTTCGACAACGCCTTTTCGGCGACACGCTTTTCGGCAACGCGCCTTTCGACAACCGCTTTTCCGCAACACGCCTTTCGACGACACGCTTTTCGGCAACGCGCTTTTCGGCAACGCGCTTTTCGACAACGCGCCTTTTCGGCAACGCGCTTTTCGACAACGCCTTTTCGGCGACACGCCTTTCAGCACCGCGCCTTTCAGCACCGCGCCTTTCAGCACCGCGCCTTTCAGCACCGCGCCTTTCAGCACCGCGCCTTTCAGCAACGCGCCTTTTCAGCAACGCGCCTTTCAGCAACCGCCTTTCGACACCGCGCTTTTCGGCCGCCCGCTTTCCCGCAACGCTTCGCGCCGAAACAAAAAAGCCGAAGCGCCATCGGCGCTCCGGCTTTCTCGCTGCAACCGGTTCGCGAGGGGAAGCACGCGAACCGTCTACCGCCTCGATCTACCGCCTCAATTCTCCGCGCCCGCCCACGACATCTCGCGCAGCCGCGTGCGCAGTCGCGCCACGGCCTGGCTGTGCAACTGGCACACGCGCGACTCGCTCACTTCCATCACCGCGCCGATCTCGCGCAGGTTCATGCCGCGCTCGTAATAGAGCGACATCAGCAGCTTTTCGCGCTCGGGCAAGCGCTCGATCGCTTCGACCAGCGCGCCGCGCAGGCTGTCGTCGAGCAGCGCCGAAAGCGGGTCCGAATGATCGACGCAATAGCGGTCGAGAAACGGCTCGTCCTCGGCGGAGCGGTCGAAGTCCTCGTAATAGATGAGCTGGCTGCCGTGCAGGTCCTGGAGCATGCCCTGATAGGCGTCGAGCGGCATGTTCAGATGCTCGGCCACTTCGGTCTCGCTCGCCGAGCGGCCCAGCCGCTGCTCCACCTGATGCACGGCGCTCTCCACCTCGCGCGAAGTGCGGCGCAGGCTGCGCGGCAGCCAGTCGTTGCTGCGCAGCTCGTCGAGCATCGCGCCGCGAATGCGCTGGCTCGCGTAGGTCTCGAACTGCGCGCCCTGATCTTCCTTGTAGCGGTTCGCCGCGTCGAGCAGGCCGATCATGCCGGCCTGGATCAGGTCGTCGAGATCCACGCTCGCCGGCATCTTGGCGACGAGCTGCAAGCCCAGCCGCCTCACGAGCGGCGCGTATTTCGCCAGCACGTCGGCCTGCGAAATCTTTCCTTGAGCGTTGTACATCATGCTCTCCTCTCCCGGCCGCGGCCGGCGCTCGCGCGCCTCGCCCGGCCCATGCTTGTTGCTTCTGACCTTTGCCGCGTCACGGCGCGCACGTCATGCGTGCGTCGGCGTGCGCTGCGCGGGCGTGTCGGTTCGCCAGCCCGCGTGGGCCGGCGCGGATGGTGCGTTCTGCACCGTCGTCACGGTCGACACGCCCGTCACCGCCGCCACGAACGACTCGGCGTTCGCGGCAAGCGCGACATGCGCGGCTTGCGTGGGGTCGGGCGCGGCGGCGGCTTGCGTCGCGCCGCGTGCCTCGTTTGCGGTTCCTGCCTGCGCGAAATCGTGCGCGGCGTCATGCGCGGCGCCCAGCGACAGCGCACGCTCGTTTTCGGCCACGTCCTCGGCAAAGCGCGCGGGCGCGGGCGAGAGCGCCGATACCGCGGGCCGCATCGGCCAGTGCGGCAGTTCGGCCGCCAGCCGGCGGAAATCGCGCGCGGCGGCCGTCGACGGAAACGCATCGACGATGCAGCGCGCCAGTTGCAGCGCGCGCGCCATGTGCGGGTCGGCGGCGACATGACCGGCGCTGTCGAGCGAGACGTTCAGATAACGGCTCGCCACGCCGGCGAGATTCTCGATCGCGGCTTGCGCGTCGGCGGCGCTCGACACGTGGTTCGCGAGCACGCGGAACTGCGCGATCGCATGCGCGAAATGCAGCCGCTTCAGGCACGCGTAGGCGTCGGTGATCGCCTGCGCGCCGATGCGCATCACGAGCAGCACGTCGTGCGCGTGCATCGCGAGCGGCGAAAGCGCGCCTTCGGCGTCGAGCTGGGCGTCGATCAGCACGATGTCGGCGGGACCGGAAAGCACTTGCCGCAACTGCTTGCTCGTGTAGTGCGCGCGGTTGTCGCGCGAGGCCGCGAGCACGCCGAAGCCGAGCGAATGACGGCCGACCGCCTCTTCGAGCGTGCGCTCGCCGCGCATCACCGCCGCGAAACTGCCCGCGCCGCGCACGCCGCCTACCGTCGCGCAAACCGAACGCGGCCCGAGGCACTCGTCGATCACGAGCACGTCCTTGCCGTGCCCCGTGAGCGCCGCCGCGAGATTCACCACGGCGGTCGTGCGGCCCGGCGAACCGGCGCCGCCGGTGACGGCGACCACGCGCGAGCCTTCGCGCGCCAGCAAGCGCCGCAGACCTTCGGCCTGATCGATGACGAACTTATCCAAACCGGACCTCGGGAGCCTGCGAATTCGAACGGGTCGAGAGCGCGGAAAGCAGCGCGGGAATGTCGTCCTCGTGCGGCACGAACGGCGAGCGGTCGCGCGGAATGCAAAAGGCGCTGCGGATCAGGAAGCGCCGCGTCGCCACATAAAGGTTCTCGGGCACCTTCTGGCCCGTCGAAACGTAATGCACGGGCAGCTTGTAGCGCAGCACGGTGTCGAGCGCGCAGCCGAGGTTGGTCGCCTCGTCGAGCTTGGTGAGAATGCAGCCCGTGAGCGGCGCGTCGTCGCTCTGGTACGCCTGCACGACTTCGTTGAGCGTGTCGCCGTGGCTCGTCGCCGAGAGCAGCAGGATGCGCCGCACCGGGCGGCCCGCGCCGCACAGCATGGCGATCTGGTCGGCCACGGCGCGGTCGCGCTGGCTCATGCCGATCGTGTCGATCAGCACGATGTGCTTGTTCTTGAGTTCCGCGAGCGCGAGTTGCAGATCCGCGCCGTCGCGCACCGCATGCACCGAAACGCCGAGAATCTTGCCGAAGATGCGCAGTTGCTCGTGACCGCCGATACGGTAGCTGTCGGTCGTGAGCAGCGCGACCTTGCTCGCGCCGAAGCGCATCACGCAGCGCGCCGCGAGCTTGGCCGTGGTCGTGGTCTTGCCCACGCCCGTCGGGCCCATCAGCGCGAACACGCCGCCGCGCTCCATCAGCGTTTCTTCGTCCTCCAGCACGGGAAGATTCGATTCGAGCACCGACTGGAGCCACGCCATGCCCGCTTCCTCGGTTTCCACTTCGGGCAGGCGGTCGATCATCATCTTCACGAGCTGCGCCGAGAAACCGGCCGCGAACAACTGCTTCGTGAGCGCGCCCTGCATCGGGCTGCGGCGCTGGCGCTCGCCCCAGAGCAGGCCCGCGAACTGTTCTTCCATCATGCCGCGCATGGAAGCCAGCTCGCTCATCACGGTCTCGTTGACGACCTGTTCGATGCGCGCGCGAATCGCCTCGCTCACCGTGGCGGCGGTGCTCTGCGCGCCGGGCTTGCCCGCGGCCTTCTCGCCTTTTTCACCTTTCTCGCCGTCCTCGCGCCGGGTCGGCGCCGGGCCGGCGGCGTCGGCGCTCTGGCCGATGCTTTGCGCGGCGCGGCGCGCGGCCACGTAGGCGGCTTCGCGCGCCCACTCGGGCTGGGTGGCTTCGACGCCGGCGGGCAGCACCGGATCGGCCACGCTGCCGAGACCCTTGGCGCGCGCCGCCGAAGGCGTCATGCCTGCCTCGCGCGCGGCGTCCTGCTGGTTGGCGATGCGGCGGGCGTGGTCGATGAGCCACGGATTCGTCTCGGCCATGGTGCGCGGCGCGCTCGCGCCTTGCAGGTCGAAGGGTGCGTCGAATTGCGGATCGCGCCGCGCCTCGAACTTCTTCGCGGCCTGCTCGATCAGCGCGGCGGCTTCGTGAGCGCCGAACAGGTTGGCGGCCGCATTCGCGGCGTTGCCGGCGGGCGCGCCCGACTGTGACGCTGCCTGTGAAGCCGGCTGCGGATTCGATTGCGGCATCGACGGGGAAAGCGGCTGCGCCGCGTTGACGGGCGCGTTGCCGTTCGAGCCGAACGCCGATTGCAGCGTCGATTGAAGCGTCGATTGCGCGGCCGCGTGTCCGGCTGATTGCGCGGTCGATTGCGCGGTCGATTGCAGCGTCGATTGAAGCGTGGCCGGCATGGGCGACTGCGCGGCGTGCTGGCCGGCGGCGGCGCGCGACGCCGACGCGAGCGGCGCATTCGCGCTCGATGCGGGCGCGGCGGCTTCGCGGCCGAGCGTGACGCTGGTGTCGGCGCTGGCGTCGCTGTCGGCGTCCGCGTCGGCGTGCGTGCCGTCGTGCTCGGCGCCCACTTCGGGGCTCGCGCCGAACACCGACGAAAACACGTCCGGCATGCCGCCGTTCGCATACGGATTCGCACCACCGCCGAGCGCGGCGGCGGCGGCCGTTGCGATGGGCGCGGCGGCCACGGCGCGCGGCGGGCGCGGCAGCGCGGCGGCCGGTTGCGCGAACGCGTTCGCGTTGCCTTGACCGGCCTGAGCGCCAAATCCGCCCGAAGCACCGGAGCCGAAGCCCGCGAAACCGCCCTGGCCTTGCGCGGCGCCTTCACCGGCCGGGGCGATCGCCGCGAGGTCGCGATCCGCGAGCGCGACGATCTCCACGTTGCCATCGTCCAGCGTGCGGTTCGACAGAACGACGGCGTCCGCGCCCAGCGCTTCGCGTACGAGTCGTAACGCGTCGCGGCTGGTGCCACCGATGAATTTGCGAATGTTCAAGCTAGGCCCCTGATGAGGTGAGCGGTTTCGTGCGCCGCCGGTCGTCTGTTTGCTGGAATGGCGTTGGAATACTGCTGCCCGCGCATCGCGACAGGGCTTTTCCGATGGTGAAATTATTTCGCCGCCGGACCTTTCACGATTGATGGATCAAGCCGGAGAAATGCGGGTAATTCGCGGGATGGGTGGGGCCGCGCGCCGATGCGGGTCGCTGGCCGGTCGCCGGCCGCTCGCCGGACGTATCGGCGGACGTGTTCGCGAAGGGAATCGGCGACGAGCCATGCGGCGGCACACCGACACACCGCAGTGTTGGGGATTGCCTGGCTCGTCATGACGTCATGAGGCCGGCAAGAACCGCTCGTGCCGCCGATCGCCGTGGGCAAGCGCGAGGCGCACGCGGTCTTTCGGAAGGCGCGCGTGCGGCGCCCATGAAAAAGCCCGCGACCGCGGGCTTCATTCCATCGCCGAAAACATCGCCGAAAATATCGGCTCCGCTCCGGCTTCACGTCGCCCCGGGACCGGCCTCAATTCCCGCCGATCACGTTCACCACGCGCACGCTGCGCGTATCGGGCACTTCCGCGTACGACAGCACCTTGAGCTGCGGCAGGCTGCGGCGCAGGAAGCGCGAGAGCATCGGCCGCAACGCGTGCTGCACGAGCATCACGGGCGCGAGGCCCATGGCCTGCTGGCGTCCCATCGCGGCTTCGGTCTGCGTGAGCAGCGTGTGCGCAAGGCCCGGTTCGAGACCGGGGTTCGGGCCCGACGTGAGCGTTTGCGACAGCACGCGCTCGAGGTTCGCGTCGAGGCCCATCACCTGCATGTCGCCGCTGCCGGGGAACCACTGCTGCGTGATCGCGCGGCCCAGCGCGATGCGCACCGCCGCCGTGAGTTCGTGCGCGTCGGACACGCGCGGCGTGTGCTCGGAAAGCGACTCCATGATCGTGCGCATGTCGCGGATCGGCACGCCTTCTTCCAGCAGGTTTTGCAGCACTTTTTGCAGCGTCGTGACGGGCAGCGTCTTCGGCACGAGATCGTCCACGAGCGAAGGCGTGTCCTTCTGCACGCGCTCCATCAGCGCCTGCACTTCGCGGCGGCCGAGCAGCTCCGCTGCGTGCGTCACGACGAGATGGTTCAAATGCGTCGCCACCACCGTGCTCGCGTCGACCACCGTGTAGCCGAACACCTGCGCCTGCTCGCGCATGTTCGAGTCGATCCACACGGCGGGCAGGCCGAACGCCGGATCGGTGGTGGGCGTGCCCGGCAGCATCGCGCTCACCTGCCCCGGATTGATCGCGAGCCACTGGCCCGGATACGCCTCGCCCGTGCCCACTTCCACGCCCTTGAGCGCGATGCGGTACGCGTTCGGCCGCAGTTCGAGGTTGTCGCGAATATGAATGACGGGCGGCAGAAAACCGATTTCCTGCGCGAACTTCTTGCGAATGCTCTTGATGCGCTTGAGCAGTTCGCCGTCGGTGTTCTTGTCGACGAGCGGAATGATGCGGTAGCCCACTTCGAGGCCGAGCGTGTCGATGAGCGCCACGTCGTCCCACGTCGCTTCGGCGTTTTCGGCCGGCGCGAGCGCGGCGGGCGCGATGTCGGCCACCACGGCGCTGGCCTTCTTCGCCTCGGCGTTCTTCTTCAGCACGCGGCCGAGCTGGATCGCGCCGCCGCCCAGCAGCAAAAACGCGAAGTGCGGCATGCCCGGAATCAGGCCCATCGTGCCGATGATCGAACCCGTGATCATGAGCACGCGCGGGTTCGTGAAAAGCTGGCTCGTGAGCTGCGTGCCGATGTCTTCGTTGGTCGCCACGCGCGAGACGATCACGCCCGCCGCCGTCGAAATCACGAGCGACGGAATCTGCGCGACGAGGCCGTCGCCGATCGTGAGCAGCGTGTAGGTTTCGCCGGCCGCCGCGAACGGCATGCCGTGCTGCACCACGCCCACGATCAGGCCGCCCACGATGTTGATGACCATGATGAGCAGGCCCGCGATCGCGTCGCCGCGCACGAACTTGCTCGCGCCGTCCATCGAGCCGTAAAACTCGGCTTCCTGCGAAACGTCGCTGCGGCGCCTGCGCGCGGCTTCTTCGTTGATGAGGCCCGCGTTGAGGTCGGCGTCGATCGCCATCTGCTTGCCCGGCATGGCGTCGAGCGTGAAGCGCGCGGCCACTTCGGCGATACGGCCCGCGCCCTTCGTGATCACCATGAAGTTGATGACCATGAGAATCACGAACACGACGATGCCGACCGCGAAGTTGCCGCCCACGAGGAAGTGGCCGAACGACTCGATCACGCGGCCCGCCGCCTCGGGGCCGGTGTGGCCTTCGAGCAGCACGACGCGCGTGGACGCGACGTTCAGCGAGAGGCGCAACAGCGTGGAGAACAGCAGCACGCTCGGGAACGCCGCGAAGTCGAGCGGCTTCATCGTGTACATGCTGACGAGCAGCACCATCACCGAAAGCGCGATGTTGAACGTGAAGAACAGATCGAGCAGGAACGGCGGCAACGGCAGGATCATCATGCCGAGGATCATGCAGATCAGGATCGGCCCTGCCAGCGCGCGCAGATTCGTGCCTTGCAGCACGTCCGGGCGCCGCGCGAGGAAACCGGTGCGGGCGTTCATTGCGTTGCTCCTTCATTGCCGTCGCGCGCGGCGCGTCCGGCGGTGTTCGTATCCGTGTTCGTGTTCGCGCCCGACCTGCGCGCGCGCTCCTCGGGCGTGAGCGCTTCGTCGGCTTCCTCGGCTTCGTCCTCGGCGCTCACGGCGCCCTTGTCGAGTTCCGGCGGCACTTCCAGATCGGTCGGCTCCATCGGCACGTCGCCGCCGTGTTCGCGAAAGCGCTTCAACTGATAAACCCAGGCGAGCACCTGCGCGACCGCGCCGTAGAGCGGTCCCGGAATCTCGCGGTTCAGGTCGACGTTGTAATAGAGCGCGCGGGCGAGCGGCGGCGCCTCGAGCAGCGGCACGTTATTCTCGGTGGCGACCTCGCGAATGCGCGCCGCCACGAGGTTCACGCCCTTGGCGACGACCTTCGGCGCGCGCATGGAGCCGTCCGTGTACTGAAGCGCGACGGCGAAGTGCGTCGGGTTCGTCACCACGACGTCGGCCTTGGGTACCTGCGTCATCATGCGGCGGCGCGCGGCGGCGCGCTGCTGCTGGCGAATGCGGCCCTTCACGTGCGGGTCGCCCTCGTTCTCGCGATGCTCGCGCTTCACTTCTTCCTTCGTCATGCGCAGGCGGCGGTAGTACGACCAGAGCTGATACGGCACGTCGAGCGCGGCCACCACGAACATGCCGGCCACGGTCATGCCGCAGCACACGGCGACCAGATGCAGCGCGTCGGCGAAAGCGCGCGCGGCGGGCTGCATCGACAGGCCGATGATCTCCTCGCGATGCTTCCAGAGCGCCGAGCCGCCGATCAGGCCGACCACGATCGTCTTGAGGAACGACATGCCGAGCTGGATCGGTCCCTGTATCGAAAAGATGCGGCCCAGACCGGCGATGGGGTCGAGGCGTTCGAACTTCGGTTCGAGCGACTTCGCCGAGATCAGCCAGCCGCCCAGCGCGAGCGGCGCGAGCAGCGCGGCGACGCCCGTGAGCGCGAGCACCGGGAACACGGCCATCATGCCTTCGCGCGCGGCCACGCCCGCGCCCGTGAGCATGCGGCGCGTCTCGAACGCGCTCGCGTGGTCAAAGGTGAACGCGCCGCGCATCATCGCCTGCAAATGCTCGCTGATCGTGCCCGACAGCAGCCACGCGCCGAAAAACCCCGCCGAGAGCAGCGCGAACGTCGAAAACTCGCGCGAACGCGGCACCTGCCCCTCCTCCCGCGCCCTTTCGAGGCGCTTGGGAGTGGCGGATTCGGTTTTTTCGAGGTCGCTGTCCTCTGCCACGCGTGCTCCAGTCGGGGGCGCGCGCCGCTCGTCGCGGCTGCACGGCTTGGCGCGCGCCCTTTTTTCAGTGAGAGCGATTATTGCCGCGCAGCACAAGCGCCGATTGCCGGATCAGGGCGGGGAAAACGGGGTATTTCGGGAGATGGGGGCGGGGAGAGGGGCGGGAGATAGCGGGGAAGCGGCGTGAAAGGGGATGGAGGCGCATGCGGGCGGCGCGCGCAAGCGGCGCCCGAGGCAGCAACGGCGGCGAAGAAAGCGCCGCCGCGAACGGCCGCGCGCGGCGGCAAGCACGGCCGTGGGCCGCCTCAACGGCGCGGCAAGAACAGCGGCGGCGACGACATCGGCAAAACCCACCGCAACGGCGCTAGACGAATCGCCGCCGGAAAAAGCACGAGGCGGCAACGTGCCGTGGCCGCGCGCTGCTGGAACGCCCCACCGCTGGAACGCCCCACCGCTGGAACGCCCCACCGCTAGAACGCTGTATCGCTGTATCGCTGGAACGACGCACCGCTGGAACGCAGCACCGCTGAAACACCACGCAGCTAGAACGCACGCCGCTAGAACACCCTACCGCTAGAACACCCTACCGCTAGAACATCCTACCGCTAGAACGCCCCACCGCTAGAACGCCGCGCCGCTAGAACGCCGCACGCCAGAAGGCCGCACCGCTGGAACGCCGCACCGCTGGAACGCCCAGCCGCCAGAACGCCACACCGCTAGAACGCTATATCGCTGGAACGCCACGCCGCTGAAA
>NZ_CAJMZE010000017.1:0-148373 GCF_905220235.1 Paraburkholderia sp. J41
CACACGAGGCCCGAAAGAAGCGCCCAAACGAATCTGCCAAACGAAGCCCCCAAACGAAGCGCCCAAACGAAGCCGCCCGAACGAAGCCGCCCGAACGAAGCCGCCCGAACGAAGCCGCCCGAACAAAGCCGCCCGAACAAAGCCCGAACAAACGCACGCACACGAGCGCGCAAACAAGGTCGCCCAAACGAAGTCGCGCGCGCAGCCTCCAGGCGAAGTTGCCCAAACGCAGGCGCGCCCGCGCCGATGCTATGCTCTCGGTCGCCCAAACGGCGGGAGCCGGATTCCAGCCCGACGCCCGCCGATTTCAAGCCGGACACCCGCGGCGGCCTTTCGCCGCCGCACCCACAGCAAGCGATTTTTCCATGACGACTCTCATCAAGCGCGCCTCGGCTGAAGCGCGCGCATTCAACAAGACCCGGGCCAATTCGAAAGCGGCCGCGCGCCGCGCCGCCGCCGCGGACGATCTCGACCACGCGCCCGTGATCGAATCGCCGCGCAAGCCGCGCTTCGCGCCGGTCACGTTCTCGGAAGAGAGCGGCGTGCGTTATCTGCATTTCGGCACCGAATGGGTGCAAGGCGCGATGCGTCTCGCGAAGCCCAATCAGATCGAACTCGAATACGCGCAGCAGATGATGGCCTGGCTGCTGTTTCTCGCCACGCCCGCGCGCATCGTGCAGCTCGGCCTCGGCGCGGCGGCGCTCACCAAGTTCGCGCATCGCTATTTGCGTCCTGCGAAGGTCGAGGCGGTCGAGCTGAATCCGGCCGTCGTGGTGGCGGCGCGCACGATGTTCGAACTGCCGCATGACGACGCGCGCCTCGCCGTACACGAACTCGACGCATGGGACTTCGTACACGACCGCGCGAATCACGGCACGATCGGCGCGATGCAGATCGACGTGTACGATGCGACCGCGCGCGGCCCGGTGCTCGACAGCGTGGCGTTCTACCGCGCCGTGCGCGCCTGTCTCGCCGATGCGGGCATCGCCACGATCAACCTGTTCGGCGACCATCCGAGCTTCGTGCGCAACATGAAGCGCCTGAACGAAGCCTTCGACGGCCGCGTGATCGCGCTGCCCGAAGTTCACGAAGGCAACCGCGTGGCGCTGGCGTTCTCGGGTCCGGCGCTCGACGTCGCCTACGAGGCGCTCGAAAAGCGCGCGCGCGTGCTCGAAAGCAAGCTCGGTTTGCCCGCGCACCGCTGGGTCAAGGCGCTGCGCGAGGCGAGCGGCCAGAACGGCGCGAACTTCACGATCTGAGCCTGCGCGCGCGGCGCTCGCCGCTGCGTCAGCTTTCGCCCGAGCCGGCCCGCGAGGCCGGTTTTTTTGCGCCCGCGCCCGGCCTGTGCCGCCAATGCGCTCCCGTGCGCTCCTCCGCGCTCCCGCGCGTTCCTGCTCGTTCCTGCGTGTTCCTCCGCGTTCCTGCTTGTTCCATTGGCCGCCGATGCCGGCTGCATCGCACCCAGTCGCGGCTTTTCGCGCAGCCGCAGGCAAGCGCGTGAAACCGGCACCCCCTATCCGGCACCGATCGCGCCGGTTTCGGACGATTTTCCGACCTGGCGCAAGCCGTTGGCCCTTGACAACGCCGCCCGGATTGGGGTCCGCCCTGCTTGACCGTGCCGCGCCGCGTCGATACTCTTTTCAGCGCTTTCGGGGACCTTGCGGGCTATCCGTCTGCGAGGCCATCGGCCGCATGACGCGGTGCGAACGCAGGCAAAACAAAGCCGCATAACTACACAAGTAAACGAGGAGACGTCATGGCTCACGACGCCGACGCCGGAAAATCGAGCAAGCATTGGCTGTGGCTTTTGCTGCTGCCCTGGATCGCGATGATCTGGGTGCCGTCCTACAACAAGGTCGAGCCCACACTGTGGGACTTCCCTTTCTTCTACTGGTATCAACTGCTTTGGGTGCTGATCAGCGCCGTGATCACCGCGCTCGTCTATCACAAGACGAAAAGCCGCAATAGGGCCGGCGCAGGAGGCGCACGATGAACATCACCGCAACTTTCGTCTTCGTGCTGTTCTTCATCGGTGTGACGATCATCGGCTTTCTGGCCGCGCACTGGCGCAAGGGCGATCTCGCGCATCTCGACGAATGGGGTCTGGGCGGGCGCCGCTTCGGCACGATCGTCACCTGGTTCCTGCTCGGCGGCGACCTCTACACGGCCTATACGTTCGTGGCCGTGCCGGCGCTGGTGTTCGGTGCGGGCGCAACGGGTTTCTTCGCGCTGCCGTACACGATCCTGATCTACCCGTTCGCGTTCGTGGTGTTCCCGAAGCTCTGGGCCATCGCCAAGCGCCACCATTACGTGACTTCCGCCGACTTCGTGAGCGCGCGCTACGGCAGCCGCATGCTGGCGCTCGCCATCGCCGTGACGGGCATCGTGGCGACCATGCCGTACATCGCGCTGCAACTGGTGGGCATCGAAGTGGTGATCGGCGCACTTGGCTTCGACACCACGGGCTTCGTGGGCGACCTGCCGCTCATCATCGCGTTCGCGATTCTGGCCGCATACACGTACACCTCGGGCCTGCGCGCGCCGGCAATGATCGCCGTGGTCAAGGACCTGCTGATCTACATCACCATTGCGGTGGCGATCATCGTGATTCCCGCGCAGATGGGCGGCTTCGGCCACATCTTCAGCGCCGTGCCGCCGGCCAAGCTGCTGCTCAAGGCGCCGGACGCCACGAGCCTGAACGGCTATAGCGCCTACGCGACGCTCGCGGTGGGTTCGGCGCTCGCGCTGTTCCTGTATCCGCATTCGATCACGGCGGTGCTTTCTTCGTCGTCGGGCAACACGATCCGCCGCAACATGGCCATGCTGCCCGCTTACTCGCTCGTGCTCGGCCTGCTCGCGCTGCTCGGCTTCATGGCGCTCGCTTCGGGCGTGAAGGACATGCCGGAATTCGCGCCGTACTTCAAGGCGTTCGGCCCGAACTTCGCGGTGCCGGCGCTGTTCCTGCACTTCTTCCCCTCGTGGTTCGTGGGCGTGGCGTTCGCGGCCATCGGCATCGGCGCGCTGGTGCCGGCGGCGATCATGTCGATCGCGGCGGCCAACCTCTACACGCGCAACATCCACAAGGAGTTCATCAACCGCAACATGAATCACGAGCAGGAAACCAACATCGCCAAGCTGGTTTCGCTGATCGTGAAGGTGGGCGCGGTGGCGTTCATCCTGGGCCTGCCGCTCACCTATGCGATCCAGCTTCAATTGCTCGGCGGGATCTGGATCATCCAGACGCTGCCCGCGATCGTGCTCGGTCTCTACACGCGCATGCTCGACTATCGCGGCCTGCTGATCGGCTGGGCGGCCGGCATTGCCACGGGCACGTGGATGGCGGTGTCGCTCAAGCTCAAGGGCTCGATCTTCGTGCTGCATCTGCTCGGCACCGACGTGCCCGGCTACGCCGCCGTGTGGGCGCTGGTCGTGAACCTCGTGGTGTCGGTCGTGGTGTCGGCGCTCGTGCATGTGTTCGGCATGCAAAAGGGCGAGGACCGCACGCGTCCCGAGGACTATCTCGACGTGGTGGAAGGCTGATCGCGCCGCATAGCTGCATTTCTTGACGACGATGCCCGCAACGAAACGTTGCGGGCATTCGTTTTTTGGGTGCAGGATAGGGCGCAGACGTCCCGTCCCGCGCGCGCCATGACTTCATCCGACCACGAATCCGCCGTTCTTTCCGCTGCCCCGAAACGCCGCCGCTCGCGGCTTGCGCGCATGTGGCGCGCGCTCGCCTCGCCGTATTACCGCTACCGCAACGCCCGGCTCATTCATAGCGTGCGCGTGGGTCTCGCGATGCTCGCCTCGATTCTCGCCACCACGGGCATCGACATTCCGCACGGCATCTGGTCGTCGGTCACGCTGCTCGTCGTGATCGGCGGGCTTCAGCATCACGGCAATATCCGCAAGAAGGCCGCCGAACGCGCGCTCGGCACGCTGCTCGGCGCCGTGATCGGGCTGCTGCTGATCGTCGTGCAGGCGCTCACGGATTCGGCGCCGCTCACTTACGGGCTGATGTCGCTCGTGGCGGCGGTGTGCGGCTATTACGCGATCGGCAAGCCCGGCTACGTGGCGTTGCTCACGGCCATCACGATGTGCATCGTCGCGGGGCACGGCGACAACCTCATCGACACCGGTTTGTGGCGCACGCTCAACGTGATGGTGGGCATCGTCATCGCGCTCGCCTTTTCGTTCGCGCTGCCGCTGCACGCGACGTATTCGTGGCGCTACCGGCTCGCCGACAACCTGCGCGACTGCGCCCGCGTCTACGCGCAAGTGGCGAGCGGCGCGCACCTCGACAACGAAGCGCACGTGGCGATCTTCATGCGGCTGAACACGCGTCTCGTGCAGTTGCGCGCGCTGATGCCTTCGGTGGCGAAAGAGATCGACGTGCCGCAAGCGCGGCTCGAACAGGTGCAACGGCTCCATCGCTCGATTCTGAGCGCGCTCGAAATGCTTTCGACGGGCACCGGCAGCTACGAGGAGGCGCTCGTGCGCGTGGCGTTCGCGCAGCGCGGCGAAACGGTGCGCCGCGCGCTGCTTGCCACGGCGCGCGCGCTGCGCTTTGGCGGCGCGCGCCATCCCGGCGCGGCGGCGCATGCGCTGCGCCCGGCCGCGGCGCTCGCGCCGCCGGAGAAAGGCGCACTCGCGCCGCAGATGCAGGGGCCGTACTGGCTGAGCCTGCGCGTGGAAGAACAGGTCGAGCAACTGCGCGCGCTGCTGCTCGACATCGAGCCGCGCTGGAACATCGAGCGCGCGGCCTCGCACCGCGTGGCGTGAGGCCGCGCACGCGGACGAGCAGGGTTAGGTCGCGGGCATGTCGCCGTGCGGCGCGGAAACCATCCACGGCACGCCGAACTTGTCGGTCAGCATGCCGAAGCCCGGCGACCAGAAGGTTTTCTGGAACGGCATGGTCACTTGCGCGCCTTCCGAAAGCGCGTTGAAAAAGCGTTCGGCGGTGGCGTGATCGGACGCCGTGAGCGAGACGCCGAAGCCTTCGAACTTCTTGATCGGGCTCATGCAGCCGCCGTCGGACACCATGAACTGCGCGTCGCCGACCTCGATCGTCGCATGCATGATCTTGTCGCCGAGTTCGGGAGGCATGGGGCGCCCGGCATCGGGCGGCGCTTCCTTGAAACGCATCTTGAAGAGTGCTTTCGCGCCGATGGCGGCCGCGTAGAAGTCGATCGCCTCTTCGCAGTTGCCGTTGTAGAACAGATAAGGCTGGATTTGCATGGTGGTTCCTTGCGGATTGAGGCCGCCGTCGCGGCGTGCGGACCGGGGCGAAAGCGGGTCAAAAGCGGGTGGAAAAAAGCGGCGGGAGCGCCGCTGCCCTGATTCTAGGTGCGCGAGCGCGCACCACCGAGGCGCATGTGGCCAGGGTTTGCGAGAGCGCAGACTGGAACGGGGGTTGCTGACGCGAAACGCGTCTGGGCGGAGGAGTTTCGCGGGCCGCGAGAACGGCGGCCCGGCGATCGGTCAGACGAATACGTGACGATAAACTAACGCGCGCGCCGGCAGAAATGGCCCAGCGCGCGCGATTCCTGGATCGTCAGATCAGCAAACGCTTACTTCGCGCGCAGCGCCTCGATCATTTTTTCGAGCTTGATGGCGTCGGCGGCAAATGCGCGGATGCCTTCGGCGAGCTTTTCGGTGGCCATCGCGTCTTCGTTCAGGAGGAAGCGGAAGGTCGGCTCGTCCACGTTCACGCGCTCGATCTGCTCGTTCTTGACCGTTTCCGGCGAAAGCTTGCGCTCGACCTTTTCGTTGCTGTCGTGAAGCTTTTGCAGCAGGTCCGGGCTGATGGTGAGCAGGTCGCAGCCGGCCAGTTCGACGATCTGGCTCGTGGTGCGGAAGCTCGCGCCCATCACCTCGGTCTTGTAGCCGAACTTCTTGTAGTACGCGTAGATCTTGCGCACCGACTGCACGCCGGGGTCGTTCGCGCCGCCGTCCTTCGCCTCGTCCCAGTCGGCGCCCTTGGCCTTCTTGTACCAGTCGTAAATACGGCCGACGAACGGCGAGATCAGTTGCGCGCCCGCTTCCGCGCACGCGGCGGCCTGCGCGAGCGAGAACAGCAGCGTCATGTTGCAGTGGATGCCTTCCTTTTGCAGCGCTTCCGCGGCGCGCACGCCTTCCCACGTGGAGGCGAGCTTGATGAGCACGCGCTCGCGGCCGATGCCGGCGTTCTTGTACAGCTCGATGATGTGATGCGCTTTTTCGATCGAGCGCCGGGTGTCGAACGAGAAGCGCGCGTCGACTTCGGTCGAGACGCGGCCGGGAATGATCTTGAGAATTTCGGTGCCGAACGCGATCAGCAGATGGTCGATGATCGATTCGAGCGATTCGCTCGCGTGATCGCGCACGGTTTTTTCGAGCAGCGGGCGATATTCGTCCTTCTGCACGGCCTTGAGGATCAGCGACGGATTGGTCGTGGCGTCTTGCGGCTTGTACTGCACGAATTGCTGAAAGTCGCCCGTGTCGGCGACGACGGTGGTGTACTGCTTGAGCTGGTCGAGTGCGGTAGTCATGTCAGGCCTTGTGGGCGCGTGCGCGCCGGTGTCGGTGAGTGTGGAACGGCCGGCGCGCCCGATTGCGGCTCGGTGCGCCGGGCGAAACGGAACGCGCGCTGCATGCAGCCGGCGGCCTTACGACTCTGGCGTGCCGGCGGCGGCGCCGCGCGGATGAACGCGGCTCATTCCGTCATTTTATGGCGGATCGCCCCGTCTTGCGACGACGTGGGCACGGCGCCCGCGGACGCCTTTCCTGAGGCTGCCGCAGGCCGCGTGCCGGGAATGCGGCGCGGGCGTCCCGAAAGCGGTGCATCGGCATAGCGGGGCAGCGGTGCATCGGCAGATCGGCAGATCAGCGCAGCGGGGCAGCGGGGCAGCGGCACATCGGCAGATCAGCGCAGCGGTGCATCGGCACATCGGCAAATCGGACGCATCCCGCGAGATAAGCGCCTCACGCTACAGGCGCATTGAGCACGTCAGCGCGCCGATTACCTCAATCGCCTCAATCGCGCCGCGCGTTGAGCACGATCTGCGTGACGACGCCCGCCACGAGCCCCCAGAACGCCGCGCCGATCGACAGCAGCGTGAGGCCCGAGGCCGTCACCATGAAGGTGACGAGCGCCGCCTCGCGCTCCTTCGGGTTCTGCATGGCGTTGGTGAGGCCGCTCATGATCGAGCCGAACAGCGCCAGCGCCGCGATGGAGACCACGAGCGCCTTGGGGAACGCCGCGAACAGCGCCGCGATGGTCGCGCCGAAGGTGCCCGCGATCAGGTAGAACACGCCGCACCAGACGGCCGCCATGTAGCGCTTGTTGCGGTCCTCGTGCGCGTGCGGGCCGGTGCAGATCGCGGCGGTGATGGCGGCGAGATTCACGCCGTGCGAGCCGAACGGCGCGAGCACGAGCGAGGCGAGGCCCGTCGTGGCGATGAGCGGCGACGAGGGCGCGACCGTAGGGTCGTAGCCGTCGGCGCGCAGCACCGCAATGCCGGGCACGTTCTGCGAGGCCATCGCCACGACGAAAAGCGGAATGCCGATGCTCACCACGGCCGTGAACGAGAACGCGGGCATCGTGAACACGGGTTTGGCGACGGCCACGCGGAACTGGCTGAAATCGAGCAGCCCGAGCGCGGCGGCGGCCGCGATGCCGATCACGAGCGTCGCCACGATCGCATAGCGCGGCACGAAGCGCTTCACGATCAGATAGCCGAAGAACATGGTGAGCACGAGCGGCGTTTGCACCTGCGCCGCGTGGAAGATCTCGATGCCGATCTCGAACAGGATGCCGGCGAGCAGCGCCGCCGCGATGCCGGCCGGAATGCGCTTCATCAGCGTGTCGAACCAGCCCGTGAGGCCCACGGCCGTGAGCAGCACCGCGCAGACGATATACGCGCCGATCGCTTGCGCATACGGCACATGCGGCAGCGAGGCGATCAGGAGCGCCGCGCCGGGCGTGGACCACGCGACCACGATCGGCGCGCGAAACCACATGGAAAGCCCGATGGTGGTCACCGCCATGCCGATGGAAAGCGACCAGATCCACGAGGAAATCTGCGCGTCGGTGAGGTGCGCGGCCTGGCCCGCCTGAAACATCAGCACGAGCGAACTCGTGTAGCCGGTCATCATCGCGACGAAGCCCGCCACGATCGTCGCGACCGAGGTGTCGGCGAAAGGCCGCAGCGGCCTTCGTCGCGGGTGCGCGGGCGCCGTGCTCGCGGGCAGGTCGGGGGCGGAAGGCGCGGTCATGCTGGAAATCTCCTCGAGCGTGCGGATGACGACAAAACGGCGGCGCGTGAAAAACGCGCCGCCGTGAAAAATGGCAAGGCGCCGGCGGCTATTTGCTTAGCGCGCGCATCGCCGTTTCGAGCCCGGCGACGGTGAGCGGATACATGCGGTGCCCGAGTAGGTCGCGAATGATCGACACCGACTGCCGATATTCCCACAGCCGCTCGGGTTCGGGATTGAGCCACGCGAAATGCGGGAACTGGTCGGCGAGGCGCCGCAGCCAGACCGCGCCCGGCTCCGCGTTGTTGTACTCGACGGAGCCGCCCGCCTGCAAGACTTCGTACGGGCTCATGGTCGCGTCGCCGACGAAGACGAGCTTGTAGTCGGGCGTGAACTTGTGCAGCAGGTCCCACGTGGGCGTGCGCTCGGCGTGGCGGCGGCGATTGTTCTTCCACAGGTAGTCGTACACGCAGTTGTGGAAGTAGTAGAACTCCAGATGCTTGAACTCGGCCTTGGCGGCGGAAAACAGTTCTTCGGTGCGCTTGATGTGATCGTCCATCGAGCCGCCCACGTCGAGCAGCATCAGCACTTTCACGTTGTTGTGGCGCTCCGGCACCATCTTCAGATCGAGCCAGCCCGCGTTGGCGGCCGTGCTGCGGATCGTGTCGTTCAGATCGAGTTCCTCGGCCGCGCCTTCGCGCGCGAAGCGGCGCAGGCGGCGCAGCGCCACCTTGATGTTGCGCGTGCCGATCTCGACCTGATCGTCGTAGTCGCGATACGCGCGCGCGTCCCACACCTTCACGGCGCTGCGCTGGCCGCCGCGCTCGTCGGCCTCGCCGATGCGAATGCCTTCCGGGTTGTAGCCGCCGTTGCCGAACGGCGAGGTGCCGCCCGTGCCGATCCACTTGCTGCCGCCTTCGTGGCGCCCTTTCTGCTCGTCGAACAGCGCTTTCAGGCGCTCCATGAGCTTGTCGATGCCGCCCATCGCTTCGATCTGCGCGCGCTGCTCGGGCGTGAAGTCGCGTTCGAGACGCTTCTTGAGCCAGTCGCCGGGAATCTCGAAGGCGAGGTCCGACTTCTTTTCGATGCCGCGAAAGTACGCGCCGAACGCCTGATCGAAGCGATCGAAATATTGCTCGTCCTTCACGAGCGTCATGCGCGCGAGCCAGTAGAAGTCGTCGAGCGACGGCGCGATCACGCGCTCCTTGAGCGCTTCGACGAGCATGAGGTACTCCTTCACGGAGACCGGCAGCTTCGCGTCGCGCAGCGTGTAGAAGAAGTCGATCAGCATGCGGAAGTCTCCCCGGGCCGTGCGGGCGCGCGCTCAGCGGTTGTGGCGGTTCATGTAGATGAGCCGCTCGAACAGCGTCATGTCCTGCTCGTTCTTGAGCAGCGCGCCCGCGAGCGGCGGCACGGTTTTCGAGCCGTCGGCGGCGCGCAAGGCTTCGGGCGGAATGTCCTCGGCGAGCAGCAGTTTCAGCCAGTCGAGCAGTTCGGAGGTGGACGGTTTCTTTTTCAGGCCCGCCACGTTGCGCAGTTCGAAGAAGCTTTCGAGCGCGGCGGTGAGCAACTGCTGGCGGATGCCCGGATAGTGAACTTCGACGATGCGCTGCATCGTGGCCGGATCGGGAAAGCTGATGTAGTGGAAGAAGCAGCGGCGCAGGAACGCGTCGGGCAGCTCCTTCTCGTTGTTCGAGGTGATGATGACGAGCGGGCGCTGCTTCGCCTTGACGAGCTGGCGCGTCTCGTACACGTAGAACTCCATGCGGTCGAGTTCGCGCAGCAGGTCGTTCGGGAACTCGATGTCGGCCTTGTCGATTTCGTCGATCAGCAGCACGCATTGCTGCTCCGACTCGAACGCCTGCCACAGCACGCCTTTGACGATGTAGTTGCCGATGTCCTTCACGCGTTCGTCGCCGAGCTGCGAGTCGCGCAGGCGCGAAACGGCGTCGTATTCGTAGAGACCTTGCTGCGCCTTCGTGGTGGACTTGATGTGCCACTGCATGAGCGGCATGCCGAGCGCGGCCGCCACTTCCTCGGCGAGCAGGGTCTTGCCGGTGCCGGGTTCCCCCTTGATGAGCAACGGACGCTGCAACGTGACCGCGGCATTGACCGCGAGCTTGAGGTCGTCGGTGGCGACGTACTGCGAGGAGCCTTCGAAACGCGTGGACGGCATGGTGAATCCGCTCGCTTGGAAAAAATCCCAGTATAAGTCAGATGAGGTGGTGCGTCGGGAGGGGCTCGCGTATCGTGACCCGGCGCTTGAAACCACGCCGGAATGCGTTTTGGCGAAGGCGCGCGGGCCGCCGCAGGTCACGACGCGCCGCGCGTTTTCGCGGCTGCGCGAGTCGCGCTTCGCGCAAGCGCGGCGTGCCCGCCAGGGATGACCCTCACACGCGCGCCGCCAGCGCCCGCCACGCGGGACGCGGCGCGCGGCGAGACCCCCCGCGGCACTCCGGAAAAACCCGCCGAAGCCCGCCAGCCGTGGGACGGCCGATGGACGGGCGGCGCGGCGTCGCGGTATACTCGGACCGATTTTTTTCGGCCTGCACGGCGACCCAAAAGTAAAACGGCAGTAATGCGGCGCAGGCCGTGGCCTGCGGTTTCGGGCGTTCGAATCCCCTCAAGCCAGGTTGGATGCTATGAAAAAAATTGTCGGCAGGCACGTCGTCATCGGAGCGGTATCGGTGCTGGCGGGCTTCGCGGTCTCGGCTCACGCGGACGTCGTGGGCAATGCGAAAGCGGGTCAGGGCAAAGTGGCGATGTGCATCGGCTGTCATGGTATTCCCGACTACCGCACCGCTTACCCCGAGGTCTATCACGTGCCCATCCTGGGCGGCCAGAACGCCCAGTACATCGCGAATGCGCTGCACGGCTACAAAAAAGGCGACCGGCACTTCGAGACGATGCACGCCGTCGCCACCTCGCTTTCCGATCAGGACATCGCCGACATCGCGGCCTATTACTCGTCGCAGACGGCCGCGTCGAAGAACAATCCCGAGAAGTAACCGGCTGAGGAGACCGTATGAACAAGCCCTTTAAGGCCGTGCCTTCGTTTGCCGGCGGGTTGTCGCGCGCGGCGCTGAAGGTTGCGGGCGCAACGCTTGCACTGGCCGCCGCGTGCGCTCCGCTGAGCGTGCGCGCCGCCGACGTCTCGAACGGCAAGGCGCTCGCCGACAGTCACAATTGCGCGGCCTGCCATGGCGCGAATCTCAACAAGCCCGTGAGCCCCGAATATCCGAAGCTCGCGGGCCAGCACGCCGATTACATCTACTGGGCGCTGCGCCAGTACCAGATGGGCAACGGGAACCCGCATCTCGGGCGCAGCAATCCGATCATGCAGGCGCAGGTGCAGAGCCTTTCGCAAAGCGACATGAAGGATCTGGCCGCCTATATCGAGTCGCTCAAGGGCGATCTGGTGGAGAAAAAATAAGCGGTGCGCGCATGTTGCGTGTTGCGTGATGCGTGATGCGTGATGCGTGATGCGTGATGCGTGATGCGTGATGCGTGATGCGTGATGCGTGATGCGTGATGTGATGCGCGTCGCATCGTCGAATGACGACACCCCGCGCGCGGGGTGTTTTTTTGCGCCTTGCCCGCCCGATGGAAGCGAAAGGCGGGCTCAGCCCCGGTCGCGCGTGGCGCGGCGTTCGATGCGGGCGAGATAGGCGTCGGTGTCCGGCGGCGTATTGGTGCGCTGCGCTTCCCAGATCGTCTCGCCAAGACATTCCATGATCGCGTGCTGGGCGTCGTGCGTGGAGCCCATGCGCGCGGCGAGCCGCTCGTGCGCGGCGCGAATGCCGGGCGGCTGGTCGATCGACAATTGCTCGCTGATCGCCAGATGCATCGACAAATGCAGGAACGGATTGCTCTGGCCGCGCTCGGGCGAATAATCCTGCGCGGCGGCGGCGCTGGCGTCCGCGAGTTCGGCGTGATACTCGGGATGCTCGACGATCCAGTCGGCGGCCATGGCCTCGAGCGGCGTGAGAATTTCGCCCGCGCGCTGTTTGCGCCAGGTCTCGGTGAAAAAGCGGCGGACTTCGTCGCGGCTGGGATTGAACATCGTGTTTCGGTCGGCGTTGAGGCGCGCGAGCATGGCGCGAAATGCGCATGCCGCGTGCGCGTGCTGCGGGATTCGATAATTTTACGCCGCGCGGGCGAAGCGCGTTCGGGCGCTCAAAGTTCGGGCGCGGGCGTTTTCGGCCGGAATTCGCAGAGCGGCTCGATCACGCAGTGCCAGCACTCCGGCCGGCGCGCCTTGCAAACGTAGCGCCCGTGCAGGATCAGCCAGTGATGCGCGTCTTGCAGGAACTCCTTCGGCGTGAATTTTTCGAGCGCGATTTCCACCGCGCGCACGTCCTTGCCGGGCGCGAGGCCCGTGCGGTTCGCCACGCGAAAGATATGCGTGTCCACGGCGATGGTGGGATGGCCGAACGCCGTATTGAGCACGACGTTCGCCGTTTTGCGCCCGACGCCGGGCAGCGCTTCGAGCGCCTCGCGCGTTTGCGGCACCTCGCCGCCGTGCTGGTCGATCAGGATGCGGCAGGTCGCGATCACGTTCTTCGCTTTCGTGCGGTACAGGCCGATGGTCTTGATGTAATCGGCCACGCCTTCCTCGCCGAGCGCGAGCACCGCCTGAGGCGTGTTCGCGACAGGAAACATCCTGCGCATCGCTTTGTTCACCGAAACATCGGTCGCTTGCGCGGAAAGCATCACGGCGATCAGCAGTTCGAACGGCGTCGTGAACTCCAGTTCGGTGGTCGGATGCGGATTGATGCTTTGCAGCGTTTCGTAGATGGCGCGGCGCTTGGTGGCGTTCATGCTGGTCGTGCGTGCGGGGCGTGGATCACGCGGATTTGTCGGGGTCGCCGGGTTGCGCCCTGGCGGGTTTCCCGGGTTCGCCGCTCGATGCATCCGGAACATCCGGAGAATCTGGAGCATCCGGGCTCACGCCAAGCCGCTTGCGGCGCGCTTCGGCGGCGTCGATCTGCGCCTGGACCTCGGCGCTCACGTTCTGCGTGTTGCGCGGCCCGGCGCCCTGTTCGGCGAGTTCGGCTTTCTTGCGGCGCGCGCGTTCGAGCGCGGCCTGAATGATCGCTTTCTTCTTTGCCTCGGCGTCGTCCGCGAGCGTGCCGGCGGGTTGCGCGCCGGCCGGCGCGGTGTTCGCCGGGGATGCCGCCGTTGCCGTGGCGGCTGTCGTGCCCGCTGTCGTGCCGACTGCCGCGCCGGCTGCCGTGTGAGGCGCGGCGGGCGTGCCGGTCGCGGCGGCGCGGCGCGCGGCGGCGCGCGCTTCGGCCGCATGGCGTTCGGCGGCTTGACGCGCGAGACGGCGGTCGTGGCGCACGCGCGCCGCGTCGGCTTGCGCCTGCGTCCAGGCGTCCCAGCCGGTGGCGTCGCCGGTCACGGGAATCATCGCGATGCAGTCGACGGGGCAGGGCGCGACGCACAGGTCGCAGCCGGTACACAACTCCGCGACGATGGTGTGCATCTGCTTGGGCGCGCCGACGATGGCATCGACGGGACACGCCTGCATGCACAGCGTGCAACCGATGCACAACGGTTCGTCGATGAATGCGACCGGGCGCGGGCGCTCCACGCCGTTGTCGGGATTGATCGGAATGACGGGCTTGCCGAGCAGATGCGCGAGGCGCGCGACGCCTTGCACGCCGCCCGGCGGGCACTGGTTGTAGTTCGCGGTGCCGGCCGCGACCGCTTCGGCGTAGGGCCGGCAGCCGTCATAGCCGCACTTCGTGCATTGCGTCTGGGGAAGCAGATCTTCGATGCGGTCTGCGAGTGTCTTGGGATCGTTCACTGTGGCGACTTCTGGGCGGGCCGCGCGGGCCGAAGGTCCGGCGCGGCCTCATGGGCCGGTGCGCTTTCAATCCATCCGGCGCGTTCCGGCAAGGCGCGCACGCGCGGCGCCAAAGCTTTCATTATCGCCGATTTCCCGCATTGCCATCGGCGGACCATGTGCCATAATCAAAGCGCTTAATGTGAAGCGAGCCGTGACGCGAACCCCGAAGCCACGGCGAAGTCACGAAGCATTATCAAGTCGTACGAAGCGCTTTGGTCCCGAACGGCATGCGACGTCAGGCAGGCAGCACGGCGATGCGCGGGAGTCATACCCGAGGGCGAACGTCGCCGGCATAGACCGGCGTCGCACAATAACGAACGCAAGACCGTAGGTCGGAGGGTGTCTGTCCATTAACCTGGCGCGCCCCGCACCACGTTGCCGCTTTCGCGGGCTAGGAGAGGCCCGCGTGAGGCTTGGCCAGCAATGGCCCGGCAACGTGAACCGGACAACGCGGCTTACCGAGATCCTGCCACCATGAATCAACCAAAAATCAAAAGAGATCCTGAAGGCACGCGCCGCCGCATCCTGCTTGCGGCGGCCGAAGAATTCGCCAATGGCGGCCTGTTCGGCGCTCGCGTCGACCAGATCGCGCGTCGTGCGGAAACCAACGAGCGCATGCTCTATTACTACTTCGGCAGCAAGGAGCAATTGTTTACCGCGGTGCTCGAGCATGCCTTCGGCGCGCTCAACGAGGCCGAACGCGCGCTCGATCTGGGCGGATTGGCGCCGGTCGAGGCCATCACGCGGCTCGCGCATTTCGTCTGGGATTACTACCGCGATCATCCCGAACTGCTGCGTCTCGTGAACAACGAGAACCTGCATGAAGCACGCTATATGCAGAAGTCCTCACGAATTCGCGAGATGATCTCGCCGATTGTGGCCACGCTCGGCTCGATTCTCACGCGCGGCGAATCGGCGGGATTGTTTCGTCCGGGCATCGACCCGCTGCGGCTTTACGTTACGCTGTCCGGCATGGGTTATTACATCGTTTCGAATCGCTATACGCTTAGCGCCACGCTCGGCCGCGACTTCAGCACGACCGCCGAGCGCGCCGAAATCATCCAGCTCAATACCGAAATGCTGCTGGCGTATCTGATGCGCAAATAGCGATGCGCAACTAGCCGCGCCAATTCGCTTCCTTTCGTTCCGCGCAAACGACGACGCGCGCCGTCCGGTTTCCCGGTACGGCGCGCGTCGACATGCGCTGCGCGAGGTTGGGCGCAAAGCTGAACGCGAGGGTGAACGCGAAGGCGGGCGCGATTGCCGACGCGATGTGGCTCGAGCGGCTTCAGCGCCGCCGCGTCACGCGATCACGCTCGTTGCCGTTTGTCCGCGCGAAGCCGGCTTGCCCGCGGCCAGTTCGTGCTGGCGGATGAATTCGCGCAACTGCGGGTAGATGATGGTGCGCCACCGGCGGCCCGAGAAAATGCCGTAGTGGCCGCATTTTTCGGCGGTCAGATGATGCTTGTTTTGCTCGGGAATGCCCGTGCACAGATCGTGCGCGGCGCGTGTCTGGCCGGCGCCCGAGATGTCGTCGAGTTCGCCTTCGACCGTGAGCAGCGCCGTGTCGCGAATGTCCTGCGGACGCACGCGCTCGCCCGCCACGTCCCAGGTGCCTTCGGCGAGGCTGAAGTCCTGGAACACCGTGCGGATGGTTTCGAGGTAATACTCGGCGGCCATGTCGAGCACGGCGTTGTATTCGTCGTAAAACTGGCGATGGGCTTCGGCGTCTTCTTCGTCGCCGCGCAGCAGGCTCTTGTAGAAGTCCCAGTGCGCCGTGGTGTGGCGGCCCGGATTCATGGCCACGAAGCCCGCGTGCTGGAGGAAGCCCGGATACACCTCGCGGCCTTCGCCCGGATAGTTGGCCGGCACCGGATGGATCACGTTGTTCGCGAACCATTCGAGCGAGTGCTCGGTGGCGAGCGAGTTGACGGCCGTGGGGCTGCGGCGCGCGTCGATCGGGCCGCCCATCATCGTCATCGTGAGCGGCGTGTCCTCGCCGCGGCTCGCCATCAACGAAATGGCGGCGAGCACGGGCACGGTGGGCTGGCAGACCGAGATCACATGCAGATGCTTCGCGCCGATATGGCGGATGAAGTCCTGGATGTACGCGACGTAGTCGTCGAGATGGAACGGGCCGGCTTCGAGCGGCACCATGCGCGCGTCGATCCAGTCGGTGATGTAGACCTTGTGGTCTTGCAGCAGCGTGCGCACGGTGTCGCGCAGCAGCGTGGAATGGTGGCCCGACAGCGGCGCGCACACGAGCACGGCGGGCTCGTCCTTGAGCGCGGAGACGGCGCCGGGATCGTCCGCGTAGCGCTTGAAGCGCAGCAGGCGGCAGAACGGCTTTTCGACGATGGTCTGCTCGACGATCGGAATGTTGAAGCCGTCCTTGGTGATCTGGCGGATGTTGAATTCGGGCTTTTCGTAATCCTTGCCGAGCCGGTAGAGCAGCTCGTAGCCCGCCGCGAGACGCGGCGCGCCGGGCACGAGCGAAAGCGGGCTCGACGGATTCGTAAACGATTTCGAGGCGGCTTGGGCCCAGGCGGTCAGCGGGCTCAGCAACGCGCGCTGGAATTCACGGATTTGGTAGAGCATGGGCGCTCCGTCTACATGGGGCGGCTCGCGCCGGGCCGCGCTCGTGGCGCGGCGCCGTGCGGTCCGGCGGGTTGGTCGGTCTGTCGGTAAAGGCTGGAATGCATACCAGCCAGTCACGCTGGTTATCGGCCGCGGCCGGACGGGCTTTAGGGCGAGCCGGCACCACGCCAGCCTGTCATCCTCCCAGCACGTCCGTTCGTTGTGCAACGCAACAACCTCAGTGTACCCCAGCTTGGGGAAACGCATAGGGCGCTGTCCAACACGCCGTCGTTTAACGTTTTGTCACATTAAGGCGTCGACGCGATATCCGCTTCGATCAAATTGGCGTTCATTTCCGGGTGCCCGGTCTCGGAGGCCATTTCCTGCTCGTGGCGCATCAGGTTGAGCCCGGTATGCACGAGCGCCACGTGCGAGAACGCCTGCGGGAAATTGCCGACGAGCCGGCCTTCGATCGGGTCGTATTCCTCGGCGAGCAGCCCGACGTCGTTGCACAGCGAGAGCAGGCGCTCGTACATGCTGCGCGCATCGTCGATACGGCCTTGCAGCGCGAGATTGTCGACGAGCCAGAAGCTGCACGCGAGGAAGGTGCCTTCGCCGGGCGGCAGGCCGTCGTTGAAATCGGCGGTGCGATAGCGCATCACGAAACCTTCGCAAAGCAGCTCGCGCTCGATGGCCGCGACCGTGCCCTTGATGCGTGGGTCCGCGGCCGGCAGAAAGCCCACGAGCGGCATCAGCAGCAGGCTCGCGTCGAGGTCGGCGCCGCCGTAGATCTGCGTGAACGAGTTTTTTTCCGCGTTGAAGCTGCGCTCGCAAATGGTTTCGTGGATGGTGTCGCGCAGTTCGCGCCAGTGGTCGATCGGTCCCGGCAGCTCGAATTTTTCCGCGGATTTGATCGCGCGGTCGAACGCGACCCACGCCATCACTTTTGAAAACGTGAAGTGCTGACGGCCGCCGCGCGTTTCCCAGATGCCTTCGTCGGGCTCGGACCAGATCGTTTCCAGATGCTTGAGCATCGCACACTGGATCGACCACGCGGTTTCGTCGGCCTGCAAACCGCCCACGCGCGCGAGGTGCAGCGCGTTCATCACTTCGCCGTAGACATCGAGCTGCAACTGGCCGACCGCGTTGTTGCCCACGCGCACGGGTTTCGCGCCTTCGTAGCCGGGCAGCCAGTCGAGTTCGAATTCGGGCAGGCGGCGCTCGCCCGCGATGCCGTACATGATCTGCAACTGCTCGGGCGAGCCGGCCATCACGCGGCCGAGCCAGGCGCGCCAGGCGCGCGCTTCGTCGTAGTAGCCGCCGCGCATCATGGCGAGCAGCGTGATGGTGGCGTCGCGTAGCCAGCAGTAGCGGTAGTCCCAGTTGCGCGTGCCGCCCAGTTGCTCGGGCAACGAGGTGGTGGGCGCGGCCACGATGCCGCCGGTGGGCTCGTAGGCGAGCGCCTTGAGTGTGATGAGCGAGCGGCGGATCGGTTCGGCCCAGCGGCCCTTGACGGTGCCGCGCGCGGCCCATTCGGTCCAGAAGTTTTCGGTGCGCGCGAGCGCCGTGAACGGATCGCGCGGCGGCGGCAGACGCAGATGCGAGGCCGCGTACGAAAGCGAAAACGGCACGCGCTCGCCTTCCTTCACGTCGAATTGCGCGGTCGTGTGCATGTTCTCGCCTTGCAGGTCCACGGGCGTGCGCAACACGACCGTGTCCGGCCCGACCGTCGCCTTGATGCCGCTTTCGTAAGTGAGCCGGCTCACCCACGGCACCGAATAGCCGTAGTCGAAGCGCAGGAACAATTCGCAGTTCATGCGCACCGTGCCGCGCTTGCCGACGACGATGCGCACGAGTTCCGACCAGCCGTTGCCCGGCGGCATGAAGTCGATCAGCGTGACGGCGCCCTCGGGGGTTTCGAAGTCGGTTTCGAGGATCAGCGTGCCGCCGCGATACCGGCGCGTGATTTTCACCTCGACGGGCGTGCCGTCTTCCGGCTGCGCGGGCGCGAGAAGCCAGCGGCCGTTTTCCTCGGTGCCGAGCAGCGCGGCGAAGCACGCGCCGGAGTCGAAGCGCGGCCAGCACAGCCAGTCGATGGAGCCGGCGCGGGAAACGAGCGCGGCCGTGTGGCCGTCGCCGATCAATGCGTAATCTTCTAAGGGAGCGGGCATGGTAAGCAGATTGACAGCGTTACGCGAATATCAAAGACAAAGCGGCCGCAACCGGATTCATTGCGGCCGCGTTCTTGCGGCATGCACGCACAAGAGTAGTGGCAGGGGCGCTGACAGCGCAACGCGTTTTCCATGACATCGCGCGCAATAACGCGCTGCATTAATGTCAACAAACGTTTGGCGATGCGCCGGTTTCCGACCCGCACCGTGTCGAGCGCGCCCTCAAAAATGGCCGCCCGTGCCGAACAGGCCGATGATCCCGATGATGATGAGATAGAGCGCCACGATGTAGTTGAGCAGACGCGGCACCGCGAGAATCAGAATGCCCGCGATGAGCGCGGCGAGCGGCCCGATGGCGAGATGTACGTTCATGATGGCTCCTGGAGGCTTCGTGAAGGCGGGTTTGAAAGCGCCGTTGAAGGCGAATCGTGAGGTTGCTTCGTCGCACCGCGTGCCCATCGAACCGCACGCCGACCGGGCACCTGCCGGCCGCCAAGTGGACGCTTCGAGGCCTTGCTCGCGCAAGCTCTCTTATACTCAGACCACAAAAAGGAGGTCGACATGTACCCTCGCCGTACCATTGCAAACGCCATGCCCGCAGCCTCCCTCAACACGCTCGTCAAAGGTCTCCTGCTCATGGCTACCCTCGCCGCGACCTCCGCGTTCGCGCAATCTGCTGCACAGTCCGCTGCACCGTCCTCCTCTTCCGCCGACTCCACCGTGAACTCGCCCGCGAACTCGACCACCCACACCGCACCCGGCGCCGACGGCGTCTACGATCTGATCGTCGGCACCTATACGGGCGGCAAGAGCGAAGGTCTCTACGTCTATCGCTTCGACACCCGAACAGGCGACGCGCAGCCGGTAAGCGTCGCGAAAACGGTGAACCCGTCGTATCTCGTCGTGAGCCGCGACAAGCGCTTCGTCTACGCCGTCAACGAACTGCCCGGCGACAACGGGCCGGCGAGCGTGCGCGGCGACGTGAGCGCGTTCGGCTTCGACGCGGCGAGCGGCCAGCTCACGTTTCTCGACAAGGTGTCGGCGCAAGGCAACGATCCGTGCTACCTGAGCCTCTCGCCGGACGGGCGTTATCTCTTCGTTGCCAACTATTCGGTGGCCGCCGACCCCGGCGGCAGCTTCTCGGTTCTGCCGGTCCAGCAGGACGGCAAGCTCGGCGAAGCGGTGCTCACCGTGCATCACGAAGGCGGCGGCCCCGTGAAGGGACGCCAGGACAACGCCCACGTTCATTCGACGGTGTTCTCGCCCGACGGCCGCTACCTCTTCACGCAGGATCTCGGCGCCGACAAGCTCTACGCCTACCGCTACACGCCCGACGGCAGCCGCGGCCTCGTGAGTCCGGCCGAATGGCGTTACACCGACGTCAAGGCCGGCACCGGCCCGCGCCATCTCGTGTTCGGCAACGACGGCCGCTACGCGTATCTCACGAGCGAACTCGCGGGCACCGTGAGCACGCTGCGCTATGCCGACGGCCATTTCACCGTCGAGCAGGTCGAGAAGCTCGCGGAGCCGGGCTTCGCGGGCGCCGTGGGCGCGTCCGCGCTGCATCTTTCGCCCGACGGCAAGTTCCTCTACGTGTCGAATCGCGGCGACGCCAACGACATCTCGATCTTCGCCGTGGACGCGGCCAGCGGAAAGCTCAGGCGCGTGGGGCGCCAGTCGAGCCTCGGCAAATCGCCGCGCGAGTTCGCGATCGACCCGACCGGCCAGTGGCTGATCGTCGGCAACCAGAACAGCGACACCGCCTACGTGTTCCGCCGCGACGCGCAAACGGGCCTGCTCGCACCGAACCCCAAGCGCATCGACATCGGCTCGCCTGTCGACTTCAAGTTCGTCGCGCCCTGAAACCGGCCCCGCGCGGCATGCGGCGTGCTTGCGCTTGCGATTCCTGCATCATGCGTCGCCGCCGGCGGGCGCGCGTGAAAACTTCGGCGAGGCGACCTTATGGTGGTGGGGCCCATGGTGGCGGAACGGCTGCGCGCCGTTCGCTTGCGGCTTGGCGCGACGTCATGCTTGATCGCGCTCGCGGGCGGGCTGGCCGCGCCGCTCGACGCGCACGCGGCCTGCGACTATTCGAGCACGTGGATGCAGGGCGCATGCTCGCGCATCGCGCGCGTCTGGAACGACGGATCGTGGGACGCTTACGTGACCGGCTATGGCTGGCACATCGACGGCTTCACGGCCGAAGAGCGTCACGCGATCAACTCGAAGTCGTGGGGAGGCGGCGTGGGCAAGCATTACACCGACGCCGACGGCAACGAAGACATCCTGTTTTTCTTCGTATTCCTGAATTCCCACAACAGCCCGGAGCCGATCGGCGGCTGGGCGCGCCAGTGGTACACGAAACCGGTGCTCGGCGGCCTGTCGCTCGGCGGCGGCTATTTCGCCGGTATTTCCGCGCGCAACGACGTCGCGCATTACGTGCCTTTTCCGCTCGTGCTGCCCGTGGTTTCGCTGCGTTACCGCAAGGCTTCGCTGATGGGCACGTTCATTCCGCGCTTGCCGGGCGGCGCGAATCCCGGCGATCTCGGGTTTTTCTGGGCGCGCTACGAGTTCTAGGCGCGGCCCTGGGTCAAAGAAAAAACGCCAAAGAAAAAAGCCAAAGAAAAACGCGGCCGCAGCCGCGTTTTCTCTTGCCGATAACCCCGCGTGAACGAGGCGCGAACGCGCCGGCTTATTCGGCCGTGCCGCCCGGCACGAGCACTTCGCGGCTGCCGTTGATGCCCATCGGCGAGACCAGACCGGCGGCCTCCATCTGCTCGACGAGACGCGCCGCGCGGTTGTAGCCGATGCGCAATTGCCGCTGCACCGAGGAAATCGACGCGCGCCGCGTGCGCACGACGAACGACACCGCCTCGTCGTAGAGCGGGTCCGCTTCGGCGTCCGGCGAGTCGCCGAACAGATCCTGCGGCGCGCCTTCGGACGCCGGGCCGTCGAGAATGCCTTCCACGTATTCGGGCTCGCCGAACTGCTTCAGATATTCGACGACCGCATGCACTTCCTCGTCGGCGACGAACGCGCCATGCACGCGCTGCGGATAACCCGTGCCCGGCGGCAGGAACAGCATGTCGCCTTGGCCGAGCAGCGACTCCGCGCCCATCTGGTCGAGAATCGTGCGCGAGTCGATCTTCGACGACACCTGGAACGCCACGCGCGTTGGAATGTTCGCCTTGATGAGACCCGTGATGACGTCCACGGACGGGCGCTGCGTGGCGAGAATCAGGTGGATGCCGGCCGCGCGCGCCTTCTGCGCGAGGCGCGCGATCAGCTCTTCGATCTTCTTGCCCGCGACCATCATGAGGTCGGCAAGCTCGTCGATCACGACGACGATCATCGGCAGCGGCGAAAGCGGCTCGGGCGCCTCGGGCGTGAGCGAGAACGGATTGCCGATCTTCTTCTCGTGCGCGGCGGCGTCGCGGATCTTCTGGTTGAAGCCCGCGAGATTGCGCACGCCCACGGCCGACATCAGCCGGTAGCGCTTTTCCATTTCGCCCACGCACCAGTTGAGCGCGTTGGCGGCGAGTTTCATGTCGGTCACGACGGGCGCGAGCAGATGCGGGATGCCTTCGTAGACGGAAAGCTCCAGCATCTTCGGATCGATCATGATGAGCCGCACGTCCTCGGGCGTCGCCTTGTAGAGCAGCGAAAGGATCATCGCGTTGATCGCCACGGACTTGCCCGAGCCGGTCGTGCCCGCGACGAGCATGTGCGGCGCCTTGGCGAGATCGGTGACGATCGGCAGGCCGACGATGTCCTTGCCCATCGCGATGGTGAGCTTCGACGGCGAACGCTGATACGGCGCCGATTCGAGAATCTCGGCGAGGCGGATCATCTGGCGGCGCGCGTTGGGCAGTTCGAGGCCCATGCAGGTCTTGCCGGGAATGGTCTCGACCACGCGGATGGACGTGAGGCCGAGGCCGCGCGAAAGATCCTTCATCAAGCCGACGATCTGGCTGCCGCGCACGCCGAGCGCGGGTTCGACCTCGAAGCGCGTGATGACCGGACCCGCCGATGCGCCCACCACGGTCACGGGCACCTTGAACTCTTGCAGACGCTGCTCGATCAACTGGCTCGTTTCGGCGAGCTTCTGTTCCGAAACCGGCTCGATTTCCGACGATGCGCGATCGAGCAGGTCGAAACCCGGCAGTTCGACCGAGGACGCGGTGAGCGGCTGGAACACGAATGTCGTGGGCGCGTGGCCGCGCACGGGCTGGCGCGCGGCCGGTTCCTGGGCGGCGACGGGTTCGGGCGCTGCGTCGAAGGCTTGCGGTGCTTCGGCGGGCGGCGGGTTGAGCGGTGCCGTTTGCGGTGGCATGGGCCACGGCGGTGCGATGGCGGCCTCGGGTTTGGGCTCGTGCGCTTGCGCTTGCAGTGCTTCGGCTGGCGGCGGGTTGGTTGTCGCGGTTTGCGGCACGGCGGACCACGGCGGTGCGATGGCAGGCTCGGGCGCTTGCGCCCGTGTCACTTCGGCCGGCTGCGGGTTGAGCGGTGCCGTGTGCGGTGGCATGGGCCACGGCGGTGAGATGGCAGGCTCAGGCGCTTGCGTTTGCAGTGCTTCGGCCGGCGGCGGGTTGGTTGTCGAGGTTTGTGGCACGGCGGACCACGGCGGTGCGATGGCAGGCTCAGGCGCTTGCGTTTGCAGTGCTTCGGCCGGCTGCGGATTAGTCGTCGCGGTTTGTGGCGCGGCGGACCACGGCGGTGCGATGGCAGGCTCAGGCGCTTGCGTTTGCAGTGCTTCGGCCGGCAGCGGATTAGTCGTCGCGATTTGCGGTGCGGCGGACCACGGCGGCACGATGGCGGGCTCGGGCGCAAGCGCGGGCGTCGCTTCGACTGCCGCAGCCGCTAGCGCAGACGCGAATTCCGGCTCGCAGGCGGCCGTCGTTGCACCGGCAACGTCTTGCGGCAGATCGAACGGCGCTTCATGCGCGTGCGGCGCTACGGCGTCGCGCGGCGCGAGGGCGTGCCCGCTGCGGCTCACCGGCGTTGGGTCGAACGCGCTGTCGTCCCAGTTGTCCGTCGACGCCGGCTCAGCGGTTGGGTCGGCCGCGCGAAGTGCTTGCGGCGCATGCGCGGCATCGTGCGCAAGGCGCGGGAAATGAACGATGTTCGGAACGATGTTCGGCGGCGTCGTCTCGTGCGTGATCGGCGATGCGGTTTGCACTGCGCTCGATGCTGCGACCGGAGCTTGCGGCTCGTGCGTCGATGTCGAATCGAAGGCGATGTCGATGGCATCGGCGCTTTCGTCGGCGATGCTTTCGGCGTCGGACGACGGTTCGTCGTCGAGCAGCATCCAGGGCATGCCGTTGTCGAGCGTTTGCAATGGCGCGCTCGCGGGTGCCGGCCCCGGCCCCGGCGTCGCTGCGGCGGCGGGGGAGGGCGTGGCGGGTGCAGCGGCCTCGGGCACGGCGGCTTCCGACGCGCTCGGCCTGTCAGCAGCGAATTCAGTCGCCGTTGGCTCCGATGCGCCGGTGCGCGCCGTCGTCGGCCGCAACGCTTCGTGCGCGGCTTCGTCGGCTTCGGAAGCGCGCGCGGGATGTTCCTGAGTCGGCGCGAGGTCGTGCGCAACGGGCGTGGTCGGCGAGAGCGGCGTCGGTGTAAATGTTTCCGCGTGCGTGGGCTGTGGCGTCGACGTTGGCGGCGCGAAAGCCGTCGGCATCGAAATCTGCGGTGCGGTGATTGGAAACTGCGCGCGCGGTTCAGGCTCGGCAGTCGATCGCGGTTGCGACTGCGACTGCGACTGCGATTGCGACGGCGATTGCGATTGCGGCTGCGACTGCAATAGCGACTGCGACTGCGATAGCGACTGCGACTGCGATAGCGACTGCGATGGCGATGGCGATGGCGATGGCGATGGCGACTGCGGCTGCGGCTGCGACGGCGACTGCGACTGCGATAGCGATTGCGACTGCCATTGCGCCTGCGACGACTGGATCTGCGCCTGCGACGGAGATAGCGTCTCCTGAGACCGCAACGGCGTATCCAGATCACGGACTTCATCGGCGCTCGTCAACGCGCTCGTTTCGTCCAGGTTGCGTCGCGCGAGACTGGCGCCTGCAAGCGTCGTCCAGCGCGCGGCGTTTTCTTCGATAGAGCGCAGCGTTTCCAGCACGCTCGTCGAGAGCGGCGCGTCGGGCTGCGCGGGGCTCGCGGGTACGGGGCGCGAATACGCGGGCAACGCGGACGACAGCGGCGAGCGCGCATCGGCGCGTGCGGCCGGGACCGGCGGACGGCCGATCGTGCGGTTGGGCTGCGCGGGCCAAACGAACGGGCGCGGCGGTCTCGCCACCGCGCGGGGCGGGGCGGCGGCCGCGGCGCGCGCGGCCGTGCTGCCCGCGACGGGCGGCGGCGCGCTGCGACGCAGCGTAGCAGGTTGTGCGAACGGTGAAACGAGCGGCGACGTAAGTGGCGAACCAAGCGGCGAACCGGGCGGAGAAGAGACCGGCGAAGAGACCGGCAAAGCGCCGGACGAACCAGCCGACCCCGGCGACCCCACGAAACCGGACGAAAGCGGCGGCACGGCAGCGCCGAAACCGCGCGCGGCGCCCGCAGCGGCGCCCGCGAGCGGCCCGGCGTGCAAGGCGGTGCCGACCGTCGCGGCCGTCGTGGCCGCCGTGGCTGTCGTGGCCGTCGTGGCACGCGTCGCTGCGGAAACGGCGCTCCCTGCGGTGCGTGCGGCAACGGCGTCCGCGCGCCACGGCGCGTTGGGTTGCGCGGGCGCGCCGCTACTGGGGACGTTGCCCATGCCGCGCGCGGTCGGCCGGCGCGTATCGGCGAGCGGTGCGCCGGGTCGAAGCGGCGCGCGGGGCGTTTCGGCCGTCGCGCGCGCGGCGGAGGCGGCGTGCGCCGGGACCGGCGAGCGCGTGCCGCGCAGCCAGTCGGCGGAAGCGGTCGGCTCGGCGCGTGCCCACGGCGCGGAGGTGTCGAGCGGCGCGGAAAACCCCGGCTCGCTGTGCCTTGCCGGCTCGCCCATCGCGCTGCCGCGCGCGACGCCTTGCGCGGCGGCGGAGGCCGTCGCGGATGCTACCGTGGCGCTCGCCGCCATCGCGCCGGTCGCGCCAGTCGCCGCGGCCGCGCGCGCATCGTCGCGTTCTTCACGGCGCGCATTGCGCGCGGGCGGACGCCAGATCGTCGGGCGGCGGCGCTGGCCGTCGGCGGGCGCTTGCGCGAGCGAGGCCGCGCCGTGCGCGAACGATTCGTCGTCGTTCGGCGCTTCGCGGCGGGTTTCGCGTCGGCTGCCGCGCTCGCTGAGTTCGCGCCGGCGCCGTTCGCGGCTGCTTTCGGCGTCGTCGCTGCGTTCGCGCGAGGCGCGGATATTGAGGCCGAGGCCGAGCGAGATGTCGGCCCACGCGAGGAATTCGCGCCAGCGGAAGTCGAGCAGCCACGGCAGGCTCGCCGCCATGAGCGCGAGCATGACGAGCGGCGCGGCGGTGTGGCCGACGAGCTTGCCGAGGCCGCCCGAGATCGCGTGACCGAACGCGTCGAAGCCGGCGACGTCGATGAGCGACGCCTCCAGCGCGCAGCTTGCGACGATTACGCCGAAAAAACCGAGCCAAAGGCGGATCGTGCCGGGGCCGCGCAGGCCCGCGCCGCCCGGCAGCACGGTTTTCACGAGACGCCAGATCAGAGGAATGAACCAGACGGCCGAGATGCCGAACCAGCCAGGAACTACCGTGTGCATGCCGAAGATGAACGTATTGAAGGTGTGCGACGTGTCGAGTGTAACCGCTCGGCCCGTGTGGCCCGAGATCCGCATCGACGCGGCGATGCGCGCGAACTTTCGCGCACCGCAAAAAAAGCGCCGCGCCGGACGAAGGCGCGGCCGATGGCGCGGGCGCTACCCGCTGTCCCGCGTGGTGTCCCGCTTGTGGTCCCGCGTGGTGCCCCGCTTCTTGTCCCGTCGGGTGTCCCGCGCGGTGTCACGCTCATTGCACCGGGCGGCCAGGCTGCAATCGCGCAGCCGACGCGGGCGATGCCGATGATGCCGATGATGCCGATGATGCCGATGATGCCGATGATGCCGATGATGCCGATGATGCCGCCGCGCCGGCCTCGGCCGGCTGCGCGAAGGTCAGACGGTCGCCGTCGTCGAGCACGAGCAGCAGCGCCTGCGGGCTGCGCATCTGCACCCCGGAGCGCGCGATGTGCGAGAGCGCGCCGAGATAGGCGCTTTCGATCTGGCTGCCCGCGCCCACGCACGCCATGCGCGTGCCGCCGAGCTGGCCGAACGAAAGCAGGCCGTTCTTGAGCGTGTAGCTGCCGAAATAACGGTTGCAACCCGAATAGCCGCTCGCGCGGCGCTGGCCGCTCTCGGTGGACAGATCGAGCGTGATCGGCCGGGCGCCCGGCGCGGCGGTGGCCGGGTCGGCGGCTGCGCCGGGCAGCGCGCGCACCGAGCCGTCGGCGCGCTTCCATTCGGCGAGCTGCCAGTGCGTGTTGTCGAGCAGTTGGGTCGCGGCGGGCGCGAACGGATCGGGCGGCGGCGCCGACGCGTCCTGGTGGACGGGCAGCTTGCACGCGCTCACGAGCAGGGCGGCGGCGAGCGGCGCCGCGCGCGCGGCGAGCAGTCGCGCGAAAACGCGCCGCGAGGGGCGCAACGGGCGCAGCGGGCGCAACGGGCGCAAGCGCAGGCTTGAGGACATCGCATCGGTCCAGGTAATCGACGAAGGCGTAAGCGTAACGCACCGCGCTTCGCCACGCGAGAGCCACCGCGCATGCGTTTGTCCGGCGAGCGCGCCGTGGCGGGCGGCCCGGGGGGAAGGCCGCGTGTTAACATCGGCGCTCCCAGGCATTCCCGCCACACCGTCATTCTGGAGACATCATGCAGACCGGCCCCCGCATCGGCACGCCGCTTTCCCCTTCCGCCACCCGCGTCATGCTGCTCGGCGCCGGCGAACTGGGCAAGGAAGTCATCATCGCGCTGCAACGCCTGGGCGTCGAAGTGATCGCCGTCGACCGCTACGAGAACGCGCCGGGCCATCAGGTCGCGCATCGCGCGCACGTGATCGACATGGCCGATCCCAGGGCGCTGCGCGCGCTGATCGACGCCGAGCGTCCGCATCTGATCGTGCCGGAGATCGAGGCCATCGCCACCGAGGCGCTGGCGGCCGTCGAGTCCGCGGGCCTCGCCGAAGTCATTCCCACCGCGCGCGCCGCGCAGCTCACCATGAACCGCGAAGGCATCCGCCGGCTGGCCGCCGAGGAACTCGGCCTCGCCACCTCGCCCTACGCGTTCGCCGACTCGCTCGAGGAACTGAAGGCGGGCATCGCCAAGGTCGGTTATCCGTGCGTGGTGAAGCCGGTGATGTCGTCGTCGGGCAAAGGCCAGTCGGTGTTGCGCGGCGACGACGACGTCGAGCGCGCCTGGCAGCACGCGCTCGCAGGCGGCCGCGTGAATCACGGCCGCGTGATCGTCGAGGGCTTCATCGACTTCGAATACGAAATCACGCAGCTCACGGTGCGCGCGACCGATCCGTCGAGCGGCGAAGTGCAAACGTACTATTGCGATCCGATCGGCCACAAGCAGGTGGACGGCGACTACGTGGAGTCGTGGCAGCCGCAGCCGATGAGCGCGAAGGCGCTCGCGCGCTCGCGCGAGATCGCGCACAAGGTGACCGAGGCGCTCGGCGGGCGCGGGCTGTTCGGCGTCGAACTGTTCGTGCGCGGCGACGAGGTGTGGTTCTCCGAAGTGAGCCCGCGTCCGCACGACACGGGGCTCGTCACGCTGGCGTCGCAGCGTTTTTCCGAATTCGAACTGCACGCGCGCGCAATTCTCGGCTTGCCCGTCGATACGACGGCGCGCGGGCCGTCGGCGTCGGCGGTGATTTACGGCGGCGTGGACGCGCGCGGCATCGCGTTCGAGGGCGTGGCCGACGCGCTGTCCGTGCCGGGCGCCGACATTCGCCTGTTCGGCAAGCCCGAAAGCTTCGTGAAGCGCCGCATGGGCGTTGCGCTCGCCACGGGCGCGGATCTCGATGAAGCCCGGGCGCGCGCACGCGCGGCGGCGGCGGCGGTGCGGCCGGTCGCGGCGGCTGCGTCGGATACGTCGGATACGTCGGATACGTCGGATACGTCGGATACGTCGGATACGTCGGATACGTCGGATACGTCGGCTGCGGCCGGTTGATTGGCGCGCCGTGCGCCATGTCGCGCGCGGGCGGCGCTCGCGCACGCCGCGCGCGACGGTTTGCCGTTTTGCGGAAAGAAGGTGAAATGAGTCAGTCGATTGTGTTGCGCGGGGCGTCCCGTGCGTTTCGAACCGTTCGTGGTTCTGTCGTTGCGCTGACGTGCGTGGCATGCGCGGCGCTTTCGGGCTGCGGGCTTGCCGCCGCGCCGTGCCGCGTGGTGTCGGCGGGGCTCAAGATCGTGCCCGTGGTCGGTCATGCGGCGGCCACGCCCACCGACGCCTGCGCGGCCGCGATCGACCCTTGAACCCGCCCGTTTTGAACCCGCCCGTTTCGCGCGTAGCCGTCCTGTTCGCGGGCCATCACCGGAGAACTTCATGATCGACGATCGAAGCGGCGCTGCCGCGCGCGGTTTTGCCCCATCGCGCGCCGCCTCCGTAGTCTCGCGCCGGGGGCGCGCCGCGCTCGCGTGCGTGGCGCTCGCGGCCGCGCTGCCCGCGGCGTTTCAGGCGGGCGCCGCGCGCGCCGCCACTGGCGTTGCCGGCCGCGTGGCCGCTCAAACGCCGCTCGAAGTGCGCGACATCAAGGTCCAGGCGCGCCACACCTTCGGCTACACCTGCGCCAGCGGCGCGACCTTCAAGGTCACGTATTTCAACGCGGCCAACGGCCAGAGTTTCGCGCTCGTGCCCGTGGACGGACGCAAGCTGCTGTTCGTCGGCGTGATCGCGGCGTCGGGCGTGCGCTATGTCGCCGACCGCTATACGTGGTGGACCAAGGGCCCCGGCGCCGATCTCTACGACACGACTTCCGGCGACAGCGCCAAGCCGCTGATCGCCGGTTGCGCCACTATCATGCGCTGACGCGAAGCGCCGCCCGCCCGCGCGTCGCGGCGGCCGCTCCTCGCGCGCCTGCGCGCCGGCCGACGCCATTCGCCGTGGCGGAGTAATCTGTCGGGCATCGTGAAGGCCGCCGCCCCGCGCGCACGGCCACGCACAGGTTGCGCACATGCCAGCGAGGTGGTCGATGAAAGCATCGGATCTGTTCGTCAAGGCGCTCGAAGCCGAAGGCGTCGAATACGTGTTCGGCATACCGGGGGAAGAAAATCTCGATCTGCTCGAGTCGCTGCGGCGCTCGAAGATCCGCCTGATCGTCACGCGTCACGAGCAGGCCGCGGGTTTCATGGCCGCGACTTACGGCCGCCTGACGGGGCGCACCGGCGTGTGCCTCGCCACGCTCGGCCCCGGCGCCACCAATTTCGTGACCGCCGCCGCCTACGCGCAGCTTGGCGGCATGCCCATGCTGATGGTGACGGGCCAGAAGCCGATCAAGTCGAGCAAGCAGGGCCATTTTCAGATCGTCGACGTGGTGCGCATGATGGAGCCGCTCACCAAGTACGCGCGGCAGATCGTCTCCATCGGCAATATTCCGGCGCTCGTGCGCGAGGCGTTTCGCCAGGCCGAGCAGGAGCGCCCCGGCGCCGTGCATCTCGAACTGCCCGAGGACGTGGCCGACGAGGAAGGCGACGGCAAGCCGATCCCGAAAAGCTTCAGCCGCCGGCCCGTGGCCGAGGAAAAGGCCGTGGCGCACGCGGCGGCCGCGATCGGTTCGGCGCGCCATCCGCTCCTCATGATCGGCGCGGGAGGAAACCGCAAGACCACGCGCAACGTGCTGCGCGAATTCGTCGACGAAACCGGCATTCCGTTTTTCACCACGCAGATGGGCAAGGGCGTGATCGACGAATCGCATCCGCTCTGGCTCGGCAACGCCACGCTCTCGGACGGCGACTTCGTACACCGCGCGATCGAGCACGCCGACTGCATCATCAACGTCGGCCACGACGTGATCGAAAAGCCGCCGTTCTTCATGCGCAGCGCCGAAGACAAGACCGTGATCCACGTGAATTTCCTGGGCGCGGAAGTCGATCCCGTGTATTTCCCGCAGATCGAAGTGGTGGGCGACATCGCCAACGCCGTGTGGCAGCTCAAGGAGCGACTGGAGCCGCGCGAGCATGCGTGGGATTTCGCGCGCTTCGAGGAAATCAAGCGCCATTTCGAGGCGCATCTGGAAAAGGGCCAGCACGACGCGCGCTTTCCGATGTATCCGGTGCGGCTCGTGCACGACGTGAACGCGGCGGTGCCCGAGGACGGCATTCTGTGTCTCGACAACGGCATGTACAAGATCTGGTTCGCGCGCTACTACCGCGCGCGCGAGCCCAATTCCATGCTGCTCGACAACGCGCTCGCCTCGATGGGCGCGGGGCTGCCCTCGGCCATCGCCACGAAGATCGTGCATCCGCAGCGCAAGGTCGTGGCCGTGTGCGGCGACGGCGGTTTCATGATGAACTCGCAGGAAGTGGAAACGGCCGTGCGCCTGAAGCTCGATCTCGTCGTGCTGCTGTTGCGCGACGACGCGTTCGGCATGATTCGCTGGAAGCAGGAAAACATGAATTTCCCCGATTACGGCATGACGCTGCAAAACCCCGATTTCGTCGAATACGCGCAGAGCTACGGCGCGCACGGTCATCGCGTGCGCGCCGCCGACGAACTCGCGCCGCTGATCGCGCAGTGCTTCGCGACGCCGGGCGTGCATGTGATCGACGTGCCGATCGACTATTCGGACAACGAGCGCGTGCTCAATCGCGAGATCAAGCGGCTGAGCGCGCAACTGTGAACGCGCCGCGTGGGATGCGCGCGGGCGCAGGGCTTGCGCCGCCCGTTTCACTCGTGGGCCGCTTGTTCGTGGCTTGTTCGTGGCTTGCTTCTGGCTTGTTCGTGGCTTGCTTCTGAGTTGTTCGCGGCTCGTTCCGGCTTTCCTCTGCTCGCGTCCGCCTTTATCCGCCGATGTGCGCGCGTGCCCGCGTACTCGCCCTGTCTTTCCGGAGAACCGTCATGCTGAAACCGACCTATCCGTACTATCTGGCCAATGAAGCGGTGGCCGCCAACACCGATCTCGAAGTCACCGATAAATTCAGCGGCGAAGTGGCCACGCGCGTCGCGCTCGCGGACGCGAAAGCCATCGACCAGGCGATCGCCGCCGCCGAAGCCGCCATGCCCGCGATGCGCGCGTTCGCGCCGTTCCAGCGCCAGGCCGTGATCGACCATTGCGTCGCGCGCTTTCGCGAGCGCTTCGACGAACTCGCGATGGCGCTGTGCATCGAGGCGGGCAAGCCGATCAACGACTCGAAGGGCGAAGTCACGCGGCTGATCGACACGTTTCGCGTGGCCGCCGAAGAGAGCGTGCGTATCGACGGCGAGATCGTGAACCTCGAAATCTCGCCGCGCGCCAAGGGCTATCACGGCTATGCGAAGCGCGTGCCGATCGGGCCGTGCTCGTTCATCTCGCCGTTCAACTTTCCGCTCAATCTGGCGGCGCACAAGGTTGCGCCCGCGCTCGCGGCGGGCGTGCCGTTCGTGCTGAAGCCGGCGAGCCGCACGCCGGTGGGCGCGCTCATCATCGGCGAGGTGCTGGCCGAAACCGACTTGCCGAAGGGCGCGTTCTCGATCCTGCCCGCGCATCGCGACGGCGCCGATCTCTTCACCACCGACGAGCGCTTCAAGCTGCTCTCGTTCACGGGCTCGCCCGCCGTGGGCTGGGACCTGAAGGCCAGGGCGGGCAAGAAGAAAGTGGTGCTGGAACTGGGCGGCAACGCGGCGGCCATCGTCGACGGCGATCAGGCGGGCAAGCTCGACTACGTGGTCGATCGGCTCGCCTTCGGCGCGTATTACCAGTCGGGGCAAAGCTGTATCGGCGTGCAGCGCATTCTCGTGCATGCGTCGATCTACGAGGCGGTGCGCGAGAAGCTGATCGCCAAGGTCAAGTCGCTCAGGATGGGCGACCCGAAGGACGACAAAACCTTCGTCGGGCCGATGATTTCGGAGTCGGAGTCGAAGCGGCTCGCGGGCTGGATGGAGAGCGCCGTGCTGGCGGGCGCGAAGATCGTCGCGGGCGGGCAGGTGGAGGGCGCGATGTTCGAGGCGACGCTGCTCGAGGACGTGCGCCGCGACACGGACCTGTACCGCAAGGAGGCGTTCGGGCCTGTGGCGATCCTGGAGCGTTTCGACGATTTCGGCCGTGCGCTCGAGATCGTCAACGACAGCGATTTCGGCCTCCAGGCGGGCGTGTTCACGGATTCGCTCGCGAACGCGCATCGCGCGTGGGATGCGCTCGAAGTGGGCGGCGTGGTGATCAACGACGTTCCGTCATTTCGCGTCGATAACATGCCGTATGGCGGCGTGAAGGATTCGGGGCTCGGGCGCGAAGGCGTGCGCTACGCCATCGAGGACATGACCGAATTGCGCCTGATGGTGATGCGCGAGACGTGGTGAGCGCGAGCGGGCGACGAAAAGGGGTGCGATGGCCGGGCGCCGGCCTCGCGCGCGACGTGGCGGCATCGGCCGTGCGCGCGAGGCAGAACGCGTTGGCGGCGGCCATAGGGATTTATGCCAAGGTGCTACAATACCGGCCTTTCGGCGGGTTGCGCCCGCCGTGGCCGCAACCAGGCGGGCAACCGTGCGCAAAGGCGCCGTAAGCCTTCGGCAAGCTTTGCCGCGCCGCCGGCGGCGGCGACGGAAACGCGGGGCGTTGCGCAGCCGGTGCAAAAAGCCGGCGCGGCGCACGCGGAGTACGCGGCCGGTGCTCCGGCCCCGAATAAACGGCCTGCGCGGCAAGCGTCCCGCGCAGCCTCAAGCGATTCAAGCGGCCCGGCCGGCGAGCCTGGCGCCGCCGCAAGCCGGCCCGAGGCGGAAGGCCGGGCGAACCCAGGCCCGGTGGCGAGTTCCATCCGCCACCGGCCAGGTCCAGGCAATATCCCAGCAGTGATCATTTGAGGCGTCTAACGCGCCTCGCGCGAACAGCGCCTTTATAGCGAAAGCCACCATGTCCGACACAGCCGTCAAGCCCAGCACTGCGACCTTCGACCAGTTTGGCCTTGCCCCCGAAATCCTGCGGGCCATCAAGGACCAGGGCTACACGACGCCCACGCCGATCCAGGCCGAGGCGATCCCCGTCGTGCTCACGGGCCGCGACGTGCTGGCTGCGGCGCAAACGGGCACCGGCAAGACGGCGGGCTTCTCGCTGCCGATCCTGCAACGCCTCCTGCCGAACGGCAACACGAGCGCATCGCCCGCGCGCCACCCGGTGCGCGCGCTGATCCTCACGCCCACGCGCGAGCTGGCCGACCAGGTGGCCAACAACGTGCGTTCCTACGCGGTACACACGCCGCTGCGCAGCGCGGTGGTGTTCGGCGGCGTCGACATGAACCCGCAGTCCGACGAACTGCGCCGCGGCGTGGAAATCCTGATCGCGACGCCGGGCCGTCTGCTCGACCACGTTCAGCAAAAGACCACGAATCTCGGCCAGGTGCAGATGCTCGTGCTCGACGAAGCCGACCGCATGCTCGACATGGGCTTTCTGCCCGACCTCCAGCGCATCCTGAACCTGCTGCCGAAGGAGCGCCAGACGCTGCTGTTCTCGGCCACGTTCTCGCCGGAAATCAAGAAGCTCGCGTCCACGTATCTGCGCACGCCGCAGACCATCGAAGTCGCGCGCAGCAACTCCACGGCCACCAACGTCACGCAGGTCGTCTACGAAGTCGCCGAGGGCGACAAGACCGGCGCGGTCGTGCAATTGATCCGCGCGCGCGGTCTCAAGCAGGTGATCGTGTTCTGCAACAGCAAGATCGGCGCGAGCCGCCTCGCGCGCCAGATCGAGAAACAGGGCATCGTGGCGGCGGCGATCCACGGCGACCGTTCGCAAAGCGAGCGCATGCAGGCGCTGGACGCCTTCAAGCGCGGCGAGATCGAAGCGCTCGTGGCCACCGACGTGGCGGCGCGCGGTCTCGACATCGCCGAACTGCCGGCCGTCATTAACTTCGATCTGCCGTTCAACGCCGAAGACTACGTACACCGCATCGGCCGCACGGGTCGCGCGGGCGCCTCGGGCGACGCGCTTTCGCTGTGCAGCCCCAACGAGAAGAAGCAGCTCGCCGACATCGAAAAGCTCATCAAGCGCCCGCTGACGGTCGAGCGGCTTCACGTCGACATGCCGATCGCGCATCACGAAAGCGGCGGCCGCCGCCGCGAGCGCGACGGCTACGAAGGCCGGGGCGCCGAGCGTGGCGAGCGCAGCGACCGTGGCGAACGCAGCGGCGGCCATCGCCGCGCGGGGTCGTTCGAGCGCGCGCATCATCATCGTGCGCAGCCGGTCGACGACTTCTTCCTCAAGCCCTACGAGCCGTCGCCGGGCGCGCGTTCGAAGGCCGACGACAGCCAGCCGGCCGCCGCCGCGCCGCAAAAGTCGCAGTCGAAGCAGCCGCTCGCGGCGCTTCTGGGCGGTCTGGGAACGTCGTGGCGCAACAAGCCGACGCCTTCGTCGAACTAACGGCGCTTTTTTCGCGGCGATAAAAAACGGCGTGCCGGAGTTGTCCGGCACGCCGTTTTCGCATTTCACGGCGGTTTTTGCCGCGCTGAAAACTCAAGCCGGGAGTTGCGCGAGCCGCTGTTTCCAGGCGTTCACGGCGTCGGCCTGAAACGCTTCGAGCGTCGCGGGCGCGGGTTGGCTCAGCGCGAGGCCCAGATGCCGGGACGCCGCGACGAGCGCCTCCAGCGGCCGCGATGCGTCCAGCGCCTGCGCGCCGGTCTGCTTCGAGAGCTTTTCGCCGTCGGCATTGTTGACGACGGGCACGTGGAGATACGCGGGCGTGGGCACGCCCAGACAGCGCTGGAGCCAGATTTGCCGCGCCGTGGAGTCGAGCAGGTCGGCGCCGCGCACGACGTGCGTGATGCCCTGCAACGCGTCGTCCACGACCACGGCGAGCTGATACGCCCATTGCCCGTCCGCGCGCAGCAGCACGAAATCGCCGACTTCGGTGGCGAGATCTTGCGTTTGCGCGCCCTGCCAGCGGTCCTCGAAGCGGATCAGCGCGGGATTGCCGCCCGCTGCGCCCGCCGCGCCCGAAGTGCCCGAAGTGCCCGCTGCGCCCGCTGCGCCCGAGGTGCCCGAGGTGCCCGCCGCGCCCGAAGTGCCGGCGTCGTCCGAAGTGCCGCCCGAGGCGTGGTCCGGCACGCGCAGCCGCCACGCGCGCGCGGGCTTGCCGTGCAAACCGCCACGGCACGTGCCGGGGTAAATCAGCGTGGTGTTGCGTTGATGCGCGCGCAACTGCGAATCGGCGATTTCCTTGCGCGTGCAACCGCACGGATAAACGTGGCCCGCCGCGATCAGCCGGTCGAGCGCCGCGCGATAAACGCCCAGGCGCGCGCTTTGCCACTCGGGCGGCTCGTCGGCGTGAAAGCCGAAGCGCGCGAGCGTGGCGAGTATGTCGTCGGCGGCGCCGGGCGCGGTGCGCGGGCCGTCGATGTCCTCGATGCGCACGAGCCACGCGCCGCCGTGCGCGCGCGCGTCGAGCCAGCTCGCGAGCGCGGAGACCAGCGAGCCGAAATGCAGCGGGCCCGTGGGCGAGGGCGCGAAACGCCCGCGATAAGCCGGAGCCTGCGCGCTCACGCGAGTCTCATGCGAACGTTACGCCGTGGTTGCGGGCGCGGTTGCGGGGCGCGCCGCCTGCGCGCGCCCGGGATGGCACGCGGGGCAGCTCTTGCCCGCTTCGTAGAGCGGCGAAGCCTGCTCCGCGGCCGTCACCACGGCGCGGCAGGCGAAGCACTGGACGGTGCCGGTCGGCTCGAGTTGCGGATTGAGCGCCGTGCGCTGGTCGAACACGAAGCAGTCGCCGTGGTAATGCGCGCCGCCTACTTCCTCGAAGTACTTGAGAATGCCGCCTTCGAGCTGATAAACGTGCTCGACGCCCACTTCCTTCATGTGGATGGCCGCTTTTTCGCAGCGAATGCCGCCCGTGCAGAACGACACGACCGTCTTGCCTTCGAGATCGGCGCGATTCGCCTCGATCACGGCCGGGAATTCGCTGAACTTGTCGATGCGGTAATCGAGCGCCGCGTCGAAGGTGCCCACGTCGATCTCGAATGCGTTGCGCGTGTCGAGCATCACGACCGGGCGGCCTTCGTCGTCATGGCCGCGATCGAGCCATTGCTTGAGCACGACGGGCGCCACCGAGGGCGCGCGGCCTTCCTCGGGGCGAATCGCGGGCTTCTTCATGGTGATGATCTCGCGCTTGAGGCGCACGAGCATGCGGTTGAAGGGGCGCGTTTCGGAAAAGCTTTCCTTGAACCGCAGCGTGGCGAATTTGCCCTCGAACAGCGGATCGTGATTGATGTAATTCATGAACGCGCGCACGTTCGGCTCGTCGCCGGCGACGAACAGATTGATGCCTTCCGGCGCGAGCAGGATCGTGCCCCGCAAGTCGAGCGCATGGCAGCGTTCGAGCACGAGCGGGCGCCATTCGACGGTTTTGTCGAGCGTGGCGAACTGATAAGCGGACAGATTGAGAATACGCATGATGCAACGTGTAAGGCGCTCGATGTAAGGCGCTCTAAAAGCCGCAGGAAAAGCCGCAGGAAAGGCGGCGCAAGCGGCGGCCAAAGCGCGGCAAAGCGCGACAGAAGCGCGATAAGGCGCGCGTGAAAACCGGGGCCGGACGCGTCCTGGGCCAACGCCCCGAAGCTGCGCGCGACGAGCGAAAACGCACAAAAAGGGGCAGGGCGCGCACCGGGCGCAATCCGCTATTATCCCTCAATCGCGCGCGTTGCCGGCCGCCTCCCGTTTCGGGCGGCAGGTCGCGGGCCTGCTGGCGCGCGAGGCCTTGTCCGAAAGGCCAACGTTGCGCTGCCCCTGCGAGCAGCGGGCAAAATCGCGTGATCGTAGAGGTACAATCCCGTCCATGTCAGATCCCCGCTTCGTCCATCTTCGCGTCCACTCCGAATTCTCGATTGCCGACGGCATCGTGCGTCTCGACGACCTCGTCAAGGCGGCGGCCAAAGACGGTCAAGGCGCGCTCGCGCTCACCGACCTCGGCAACGCATTCGGCCTCGTCCGTTTCTATCAGGAAGCCCGCGGCAAGGGGGTCAAACCCATTGCCGGCTGCGACGTCTGGATCACGAATCCCGACGACCGCGACAAGCCTTCGCGGCTGCTGCTGCTCGTGAAAAACAAGCACGGCTACCTGAACCTGTGCGAGCTGCTCTCCAAAGCCTGGCTCACCAACCAGTATCGCGGCCGCGCCGAAGTCGACGTCGCGTGGCTCGAGGCGGGTCTGGGCGAAGGACTGCTCGCGCTCTCGGGCGCGCAGCAGGGCGACGTGGGCCTCGCGCTCGCGGCGGGTAACGAGGAAAGCGCGAAGCGCCATGCGCAGCGCTGGGCCAAGCTGTTTCCGAACGGTTACTACATCGAGTTGCAGCGCTGCGGCCAGCCGGGCGGCGAGCGCTACATCGAGCAGGCGGTGGCGCTCGCGGCGCAACTGAAGCTGCCCGTGGTCGCCACGCATCCCATGCAGTTCATGACCGACGAGGAATACATGGCGCACGAGGCGCGCGTGTGTATCTCGGAGGGCGACATTCTTGCGAATCCGCGCCGCCAGAAGCGCTTCACGACCGACCAGCGTTTTCGCACGCAGGAGGAAATGGCGGCCCTTTTCGCCGATCTGCCCTCGGCGATCGCGAACACGGTGGAAATCGCCAAGCGCTGCAATCTCACGCTCGAACTCGGCAAGCCCAAGCTGCCGCTCTTTCCCACGCCCGACGGCATGTCGCTCGACGACTACCTCGTGCAGCTTTCGCGCGAAGGGCTGGAAAAGCGGCTCGAGCAGTTGTATCCGAACGAGACCGAGCGCGAGAACGAACGCGCGCGCTACAACGAGCGGCTCGATTTCGAGTGCGGCACCATCGTCAAGATGGGCTTTCCGGGCTACTTCCTGATCGTCGCGGACTTCATCAACTGGGCGAAGAACAACGGCGTGCCGGTCGGTCCGGGCCGCGGCTCGGGCGCGGGCTCGCTGGTCGCGTACGCGCTCGGCATTACCGATCTCGACCCGCTGCGCTACAACCTGCTGTTCGAACGCTTCCTGAACCCGGAACGCGTTTCGATGCCCGACTTCGACATCGACTTCTGCCAGCACGGCCGCGACCGCGTCATTCAGTACGTGAAGGAGAAGTACGGCGCCGACGCGGTGTCGCAAATCGCGACCTTCGGCACCATGGCCGCGAAGGCGGCGGTGCGCGACATCGGCCGCGTGCTCGACCTCGGCTACAACTTCACGGACGGCGTGGCCAAGCTCATTCCGTTCAAGCCGGGCAAGCACGTCACCATTGCCGACGCGATGAAGGAGGAGCCGCTGCTCCAGGAGCGCTACGACAACGAGGACGAAGTCCACCAGTTGCTCGACCTCGCGCAACTCGTGGAAGGTCTCACGCGCAACGTGGGCATGCACGCGGGCGGCGTGCTGATCGCGCCGGGCAAGCTCACGGACTTCTGCCCGCTCTATACGCAGGGCGACGAAAGCGGCGTGGTGAGCCAGTACGACAAGGACGACGTGGAAGCCGTCGGCCTCGTGAAGTTCGACTTTCTGGGCCTGACCACGCTCACGATTCTCGACTGGGCCGAACGCTATATCCGCCGTCTCGACCCTTCGAAGGAAAACTGGTCGCTCGCGCAGGTGCCGCTCGACGACCCCGCGTCGTTCTCGATCCTCAAGAAAGCGAATACGGTTGCCGTGTTCCAGCTCGAAAGCCGCGGCATGCAAGGCATGCTGAAGGATGCGCAGCCCGACCGCTTCGAGGACATCATCGCGCTCGTGGCGTTGTATCGCCCCGGCCCGATGGACCTGATCCCGAGCTTTTGCGCGCGCAAGCACGGCCGCGAAGTGGTGGAGTATCCCGATCCGCGCGTCGAACCCGTTCTGAAAGAGACCTACGGCATCATGGTCTATCAGGAGCAGGTGATGCAGATGGCGCAGATCATCGGCGGCTACTCGCTCGGCGGCGCGGACTTGCTGCGCCGCGCGATGGGCAAGAAAAAGCCCGAGGAAATGGCCAAGCATCGCGAGCTGTTCCGCGAAGGCGCGGCGAAGAACGGCCTCACCGCCGAGAAAGCCGACGAAACCTTCGACTTGATGGAAAAGTTCGCGGGCTACGGCTTCAACAAGTCGCACGCGGCCGCGTACGCGCTGCTCGCCTATCACACGGCGTGGCTCAAGGCGCACCATCCGGCGGAATTCATGGCGGCCAACATGTCGCTCGCCATGGACGACACCGACAAGGTGAAGATCCTGTTCGAGGACTGCCTCGCCAACAAGATGGTCGTGCTGCCGCCGGACGTAAACGCCTCGGCGTATCGCTTCGAGCCGGTCGCCGACGCGAACGTCGCGCAGGGCAAGCGCTCGCGCACGATCCGCTACGGTCTGGGCGCGATCAAGGGCAGCGGGCAAAACGCCATCGAGGAAATCTTGCGCGCGCGCGAGGAAGGCGGCCCGTTCAAGGATCTGTTCGACTTTTGCGAGCGCATCGACCGCCGTCTCGTGAACCGCCGCACGATCGAGGCCATGATCCGCGCGGGCGCGTTCGATTCGATCCACGCGAATCGCGCGCAACTGCTCGCCTCGGTGCCGATGGCGATGGAAGCCGCCGACCAGGCGAGCGCCAACGCCATGCAGGCCGGTCTCTTCGACATGGGCGACGCGCCGCTCGCGGCGCACGAACTCGTCGACGAACCGGCGTGGGGCGACAAGCGCCGGCTTCAGGAAGAAAAGGGCGCGCTCGGCTTCTATCTTTCGGGCCACCTGTTCGACGCCTACAAGGACGAAGTGCGCCGGTTCGTGCGCCAGAAGATCGGCGAACTGAAGGAAGGGCGCGACAAGCTCGTTGCGGGCGTGATCGCTTCGCTGCGCACGCAGATGACCCAGCGCGGCAAGATGCTGATCGCGCTGCTCGACGACGGCACCGGCCAGTGCGAGGTGACGGTGTTCAACGAGCAGTACGAGGCGCACAAGGCGTTGTTCAAGGAAGACGAACTGCTGGTCGTGCAAGGCAGCGCGCGCAACGACGCGTTCACGGGCGGCATCCGCTTCACGGTGGACACCGTGATGGATCTCGAACGCGCGCGCAGCCGCTACGCGCAGGCCGTGAAGGTGCAGATGAACGGCAACGCCAACGCGCTCGCGCTGCGTTCGGTGCTCGAAGCGCATCGCGCGAAACCCGACGACTCGCTGCCGGCGCCCGCCGCCGAAACGCGCGGCGGCCGTGGCGGCTTCGGCCGCGATCGCGGCGAACGCGCTCAGGCGGCGATCCCCAACGGCCTGGCGGTGCAAATCGTCTATCGCAACGATCGCGCGGAAGGCGAGGTGCGCCTCGGCGACGCCTGGCGCGTCAAGCCCACCGACGACCTGCTCGCCGCGTTGCGCGGCGAGTTCGCGGGCAGTTCGATCGAGATCGTCTACTGATTCGTCTACGGATCGCGCCGCTCGCGCTGCTGGCCTTGCTGGCCGAGCAGCGCGAGTTTCAGGAAGCGGTAGTACACGGTTTCCGCGTTGAATACGGCAATCTGAAAACCGGCCCAGCCGTCGAGGAAACCCGCGCGCAGCACGTAAGTGCGCACGAACGCCCACGCGCCGCGCGCCACGGCTTTGCCGAAGCCGCCGCTTTTGCCGCCCGCCGCCCGCTGGCGCGCGCCGGCTCCCGAATAGGAATCGAGCTTGCGAAGCACGCCTTCGAAGTCCTCGTACGAGTAATGGAGCAGCTTGCCCGCGAGGCGTTGCGCGCGGGCGTCGAACACGAGCCGCTCGTGTACGAGGTCGTCGGAGAAACGCGCGCTGCCGCGCTTGAAGAGGCGTGGAATCCAGTCGGGATACCACCCGCTGTGCTTGATCCATGTTCCGCAAAAGCTCGACAGGCGGTCCACGGCGTAGACGTCGGCTTGCGGCGCGGCGAGCGTCGCGCGAATCGACGCGGCCAGTTCCGGCGAAACGACTTCGTCGGCATCGAGGGAAAGCACCCAGTCGGTTGCCAGCGCATCGAGCGCGCGATTTTTCTGCGGGCCGAAGCCGGGCCAGTCGGCGCTTGCCATCACGCGGGCGCCGTGCGCGCGGGCGATTTCGAGCGTGGCGTCGGTGCTGCCGCTGTCGAGCACGACGATCTCGTCGGCGAAGGCGACCGACGCGAGGCATTGCGCGAGCCGTGCCGCCGCGTTCTTCGTGATGATGGCAACGCCGAGCGTGGTGTGTGTCATGCGGATTCGATGCGGGATGAGATGCCCGGTCAGGCGGTAAGGGAAGCGGGCCGGCGCGGGGCAGCGCGCTGCGTAGCGCGCGCCGGCTGCGGCGCACGCCGGGCGCATCGGGAGTATACACAGCACCACGCGGCTTCCCGCGCGGCCAGGCGAGCCGGCCGGCTTCCCCTGCGGCCATCCGTGCCGACCATATACAATGCGATACCCCGACGGCCAGGCGGCGCACCGCCTCATCGAGTCCGCATTTCCAGTTCGTAGCGACAACGCCTTATTTCAGAGGATGCCTTGAGCGAGAAGCCCCTCCAGTCCACACTCAGCAAGCCTATCGGCTCCGGCGCGGCGTCGAACCCGATGTCGGTCGGCCGGCGGCTGTGGCCCTACCTGAAGCCGCTCCTCGGCGTGGCGATCGGGGCCATTCTCACGTTGGCGCTCGTGGCGGCCACCGAGGCCGGCATTCCCGCGCTTCTCAAACCGCTGCTCGATCACGGCTTCGGCACCAAGGGCAGCCCCAGCGCCAAATGGATCGTGCCGCTTGCCGTGATCGGCCTCGCGCTCGTGCGCGGCCTCGCGCAATACGCATCGGGCTATCTGCTCCAATACGTGTCGAACCGCATTCTGCTCGAACTGCGCCTCAAGATGTTCGAGCGCATGATTCACGCGAGCGTCGGTTTCTTCCAGCGCGAAACGGCAAGCACGGTCATCAACGCGATCGTGTTCGAAGTGAATCAGATCCTCAACGTGCTGATGGGCGTGCTCGTCACCGCCGTGCGCGATTCGCTCACCGTGATCTTCCTGCTCGGCTATCTGTTCATCCTGAACTGGCGGCTCACGCTGATCGTGGCGGTGCTGCTGCCCGCCATCGGCTGGCTCGTGAGCAAGATCAACCGGCGGCTGCGGCGCCTGAACCGCGAGCATCAGATCCTTACCAACGACCTTTCGTACATCGTCGAGGAAACCGTGGGCGGCTACAAGGTCGTCAAGGTTCATAACGGCGAGCAGTACGAGATCGACCGCTTCGGCGCGCTGAGCAAGCGCCTGCGCGGCTACCAGATGCGCATGACGATCTCGGGCGGGCTCGCGCAGCCGCTCACGCAGTTCCTCGCGTCCATCGCGCTGGCCATCGTCATCACCATCGCCGTGGTGCAGGCTTCGCACGACCAGACCACGGTGGGCGGCTTCGTCGCTTTCGTCACGTCCATGCTGCTCGTGATTTCGCCGCTCAAGCATTTGATCGACGTGAACCAGCCGCTTCAGCGCGGCATGACGGCGGCCGAGCTGATCTTCGGCTTGATCGACGAGCCGGCCGAGCCCGTGGGCGGCGGCAAGCCGCTCGAACGCGCGCGCGGCGAGATCGAGTTTCGGGGCGTGTCGTTCGGCTATGGCGAGGCTTCGCGCAAGATTCTCGACAGCGTGACGCTGCGCGTGGCGCCGGGCGAGATGGTGGCGCTCGCGGGCCCGTCGGGCAGCGGCAAGACCACGCTCGTGAACCTGCTGCCGCGCTTTTTCGATCCCACGGAAGGCCAGTTGCTGATCGACGGCGTGCCGCTCGCGCAATACGACATTCACGCGCTGCGCAGCCAGATCGCGATGGTGAGCCAGGACGTCGTGCTGTTCAACGACACGGTCGCGAACAACGTCGCGTATGGCGAGACCGCCGACCGCGAGCGCGTGCAGAAGGCGCTCCAGGCGGCCAATCTGTGGGACACGATCGCGGCGCTGCCCGAAGGCATCGACACGCTCGTGGGCGATAACGGCGCGAAGCTTTCGGGCGGGCAGCGCCAGCGTCTCGCCATCGCGCGCGCGATCTACAAGGACGCGCCGATCCTGATTCTCGACGAAGCGACCTCGGCGCTCGACTCCGAATCGGAGCGCCACGTGCAGGCCGCGCTCGAAACGCTCATGAAGGGCCGCACGACGCTCGTGATCGCGCACCGGCTCTCCACCATCGAGCGCGCGGATCGCATTCTGGTGATGGAGGCGGGGCGTATCGTCGAGCGCGGCACGCACCGCGAACTGCTGGAGCAGCAGGGGCTCTACGCGCACCTGCATCGCATCCAGTATCAGCAGGGCGAAGCGTGAACGCCGGGCGCTGAACGGCGGCGGCATCGAATGAAAAAAGGCGACCCGCGGGTCGCCTTTTTCGTGGTTATCGCCCCGGGCGCGGCCGTTGCAGCGCTTGACAGAGCGTGATAGGCCGTTACAGGGCGTTTTCCGGAGCGCGCCGGCTGTAGAGCAGGGTGCCGCTCAGCAGCACGAACAGACTGCCTTCGGTGAAATTGAGCAGCAGCGAATTCGCGAAACATCCGGCCACGAACGCGAGCAGGTAACCGTAGATGAGCATGCGCGCAAGCGGTTCCACGCGTCGGCATTCGCGATAGAGCGCGACGAGCAGCCAGACGAACAGCGCCACGCCGATCACGCCGAGCTGCACCGCCATCAGCAGAAATTCGTTATGCGGATTGCCGGCCATCGTGGCGCGCGCGCCGGTCTGGTTTTTCGTGAGACGCTCGAACTCGGGCAGCACGCTGCCCACGCCATAGCCCGCGACGGGCCGGTGCGCGAAAAGATCGACGCTGCGCCGGTAGAACTCGAGGCGCACGCCCGCCGAGGTATCTTCGTTCTTCTTCTCGAAAGTGGTGATTTCCTGGCCCGTGTCGGCGAGACGCGAATCCTTGGCCGTGAACGCATACCAGGCGAGGCCCACGCACGCGACGATGCACACGAGCGTCGCCGCCATCTGCTTACGCCCGGCGCGCGCCTTCAGGATCTGCGCGAGCTGCCAGAGGATGAAAAGCCCGATGTAAAGCAGCGCGACGACCTGGCCCGTGCGCCCCTGGAGCACGAACAGCACGTTCACGAGCGCGAGCAGCGCGGTCAGATAGAGCAGCGAGCGCCACACGGCGCGGGTTGCGGCGCGGCCAAGCGCGACCGAGAGCCAGACGAGGTACGCCATCATCAGGCCGCCCGAGATGTGATCCTTGAACACCCAAGGCTTGCTTACGGGGCCTTGCGTGTCGTGCATCGGCCCGATCGCGGTCCAGCCGAAAAAGTTCGTGTAGGTGAGCAGCATTGCTACCGTGAGCGCGGCAAAAAGCGCCCAGATCGCGGCGCCCCCCCATTTCGAGCTGCCTTCGCCCTGGAACACGAGCAGCAGGATCGGGAAAATCAGCAGCTTGCGATACTTCATGAGGAAGTTGACCGCTTCGTTCATGCTGGCCGTGGTGTAGAGCAGGCTCAGCGAGAGCGCAGCGAACAGCACGATGGCCGCTACGCTCGTGGGCGAAGCGCCGATCTTGCGCAAGCCGCGCCACGCCTCGGGCGAGCACACGGCGAACAGCAGCACGAGCGCGCTCGCGAGATTCACGCCCGCCGTGGAAACGGGCACGGCCGCGAGCGTGAGCACCGCCGAAAACCGGGCGAATAGCAGGGGCCAGGATTCCACCCGAGCCGGCCGGCTTCGATCGGAGAGCGTCATTTGCATACGTTGCGGTTCCTTGTTTGCGATCTCAAGCCATTGCCTGGCCGTGGTAGAACTGGGCGCGGCGCTCGAGCGCGCTGCGCGAATAGAGCGCTTCGACCGTGCGCCGCGCATTGGCGCCGATCTTCGCCCGCAACGCCGGCTGATCGAGCAGCACGCGCATGATCTCGCGAGCCTCTTGGGTCGTGTCGAAGAGGAAACCGTTTTCGCCGTGGCGAATGCTCGCCGCGTAGCCGCCGCGCCGGTGGCACACGACGGGCAGCCCGCACGCCATGGCTTCGAACACCACGCGCCCGAAGGTTTCGACGTGGCTGCCTGTTCGGTAGTAGAACACATCCAGCGAGCGCAGGAAATCGACGGCGGCCCTTGCGCCCTCGGGCAGCAGTTCGAGGTGCGGATCGGCTTCGAGTGCGCCCGCGATGCAGGTCGCGCCCTGGAGCTTCACGTCCGCGCCATTGGCAGACCATTCGCGATAAAGCGCGAAGTCCTCGGGGTCGTGCTTGGCGAGCGTGTCGCGGCTCAGGCGGCCGACCACGGGCCGATGCCCCGCCGGTTTCGCATACGCGTTGGCGGCCGGCGTGAAGCGAGCGATGTCGATCGGCGACGGATGGATCACGCCCGGCGTTGCGAGCAGCGTCTTCTGGAATTCGGAGATGAACACGTACTCCGTTTTCGGCCAGCGCAGCAGCGGCGGATGTTGCGACGTCAACGAAAGAATCTTCGGATGAAACGTGTTGAATACGTAGATGAGCCGCTGCGGCGGGGGCACCACGAGCGTCCAGAGCCGGTTGCGCCAGTGCGCGCCGACGAACACGTAGGTGCCGCCGTCCGGGCCGGCGTCGCGCCCCGAGCCGTGGGCGAGGCGCCCGCGTACCGCGCGCGCGAGCGTGATGCGCTCGATGCCGTGCGCCTCGCGCAGTTCGGCGGGGCTGCGCGACGACGTCGCCCAGAGTTTCACTTCGCCGTGCGCGCGCAGTTGCTCCGCGAGCGCGAGCGCCTCGGTTTCGCTGCCGCCGTGCGGATTCAGAAACCCGTTGAAGAGATGAATGACCCGATTCGCCATGTCGTAATGAATAAGAATGGACCCGTGGCTCGTGAGTGGGGACAGCCGGGGCCGATGTTGCTCGCGTGTCCCGAACGTCAGGACCGCGCCGGTGGCGACTTCGGTAACTGCTGCAAATACACCTGTTCCGTCTGATCGACGAAATCCTGCTGCGAGAACTCGCGTTCGGCCTTCGCGCGCGAGCGCACGCTCATTGCGCCGAGTTGATCGCGCCGCGCGAAAATCTGCGCGAGCGTCACGCAGAGCGCCGCCGGGTCGTGCGGCGGGACGATCCAGCCGTCCACGCCGTCTTCGATGTTTTCGGGCAGACCCGCGTAGCGCGCGACGATCACGGGCTTGCCCATCGCCATCATTTCGCGGCACGCGAACGACACCGTTTCGATCGCATACGACACCACGAAACCGACGTCGAACGCGCGCACGTACGCTTTCACGTCCTCCACGAAACCTTCCACGCGCACCTGCCCGCGCATGCCGAGCCGGTCGATCTCGCGCCATTGCTCCTCGCTGGGCTCGGTGCCCACCACGACGATCAGCATGGCGTCGCGCGCTTCGGCGGGCAGGGCGGCCACGGCCGCGACCATGTCCATCGTGCCCTTGTACCAGTCGAATCCCGTGACCGTGCCGAGCACGAATTTGCCGGCATTTGCCTCGCCGAGCAGCACGGCGCGTGCCGCGAGCGTTTGCGCGGCGCTGGCGGGCTGAAACGCGTCGATGTCGACGCCGTTCTTGACCACCGTGACCGGTTTGCCGCCGTAGACCGAATCGCGCACGAACGCGGCCGTCGAATCCGAAACGGCGATCACCGCGTCGGTGGCGCGCGTCGCGCGCACACGCGTGAGGAAATCGGCCTTGATCGCGATGGAATTGTGCTTGGTCCAGACCACGCGCGGGCGCGGGCCTTTCATGCCCATCATCGCGAACATCAGCAGACGGTGATCGGGCGAACCGTTCGCATGCACGATGTCGAAGCGCTCGCGCTCGAGCAGATCGCGCAGCGCGCGCCACGCCGGCACCATGCGGCGCACTTCCTTGAGCTTGGCGGGAAATTCGAGCGGCAAGGCCCGGACTTGCGCGATCGCGCTGACGTGCGCATACAGCCGGCTCGTGGCCGGTGCGGCGACGAACACCTCGTGGCGTTGCGCGAGGCCGCGGGCAATCACGCCGACGTAGGTGTCGTGGCCGCCGCCGCGGCCGTAATGGAAATTGGTCAGCAGGATCTTCAAACAGTGGACTCCAGCCCGGTGGCATGCTCGCGGGGCCTCGCGCCACCTTCCGGGGCTGCGTAGGGGCCAGATGAGCGGGATATCGGCGCGGGCGATCACGGGCGTCCGATTTTAACTCATCGACCTCATCCCACTCCGATTGGTTCTGGCCCCGTGCCCGGTGCGGTTCTGACGGCGCGGGCCGGTCGGCGGACAGGCGCTGAAGTATAATCGCCGGTCCTTCGGACAGCGGCGGACCGCCCCGGCCGGCCGCGACCTTTCATTCGGTTTCCCTCGCCTTGCCCGCCATGGATCGCATTCTCATAGTCAAAGTGACGTCGATGGGCGACATCGTCCATGGCCAGCCCGTCGTGGCCGACCTGCACCGCGCCTTTCCCGGTGTGCAGGTCGACTGGGCCGCCGACGCCGCTTTCGCCGACATCCTGAGCTGGAATCCCGGCATCGGCCGCGTGCTGTGCGCGCCGCTGCGCCGCTTCAAGCGCGCGCGCAGCCTGAACGACCTCAAGTCCATCGCGGCTTCGATCGGCGAGCTGCGCAGCGTGAAGTACGACGCGATTCTCGACCTGCACGGCGTCTACAAGAGCGCGATCATTGCGTTTCTGGCGCGCGGACGGCTGACCTACGGCTACCGCCGCGAGAGTCTGGGCGAGGCCGGCGCGGCGTTCGCCTACAACCGGCGCTATCCGCCGCGCGAGGATCTGCTCGCGTGGGAAGGCCTGCGCAAGACCGTGGGGGACACGTTCGGCTATGCCGTCGACAGCGCGCCCGATTTCGGGCTCGTCGTGCCCAGGCCGGCGGCGCCGCTCGCGGGCGCCGTGCATGCGCCGTATGCGCTGCTGTTTCACGCGACGTCCAGCGACGAAAAGAAGTGGCCCGCGGCACATTGGCACCGCGTGGGCGCGCATTTGCGCGAACGCGGCCTGACGGCGCTGCTGCCGTGGGGCTCGGAAGCCGAGCGCCGCGAGGGCGAGGCCATTGCGGCGGGCATTCCGGGTGCCGTCGTGCTGCCCCGGCTCAGCTTGACCGAGGTCGCGCAGCATATCGACGCGGCGGCGCTCGTCGTGGGCACGGACACGGGATTCGTGCATCTCGCGAGCGCCGTGGGCCGCCCGACGGTGATGATTTTCACGGCCACCTCGGTGCGCCACTTCGGCATCGACGTGCCGGGCCGCGCGATGTCGCTCGGCGACGCGGGCCGTCCCGCCGAAGTCGGCGAAGTCTGTGCAGCGATCTCGGCCGTGCTGCCCGACACCGGCGCGTCCGCGCCGCTCGCGTCCATCGTGCGGTGATTCACGGCTGACTGACGTGGCCCACTGAGACGGCCAATTCAGGCGGCTAATTCAGGTGGCTGATCGAGGCGGCCAATTTAGACGGCTAATCGAGACGGCCGATTTACGCGCGCAACGCCGCTTTCTCCGCGAGCCGTTCTCGCGCGCGCTCCGTTTTTCTTCGTGTTCGATCCAAGCTTGCGTCCGGCAAGCGCCGAGGCGCGTTCGCGCGCCCAGCGAGGTTTGCGGCGATTGTGCGCCGTTCAGGAACATTCCTTTGGAGGATTGGGGGTTAACCCTGGGGTGAGCGAGGCATAGACTGCATGCATCGGTCACCTGCACATGTCGTCGCATCGAGACCGCTACAGTCCAATGGAGGTCGTAACATGAAGTCCCTGTTTCAAACCGTCGCCGCTGCCGTCGTCCTTTCCGCGCTCGTGGCACCCGCCGCTTCGTTCGCCCAATCCTCGCCCGTGACGCGCGCCCAGGTCCGCGCCGAACTCGCGGCGCTCCAGCAAGCGGGCTACCGCGTGGGCGACGGCGACAACGCCCATTATCCCGAAGCGATCCAGGCCGCCGAAGCGAAGGTCGCCGCGGCCAACGGCGCGAACACCGGTTACGGCGGCGTCGCGAACGCGTCGCAGGCAGGCGGCCGTGCCGCCGTGTCGAATCAAGACTGGAACGCGATGTACTCGCGCTAAGCCGCGCCGGTCGCGACTATTGCGCTTCGCCGGTTCGCCGCGCCGTTCGCACGGCACCCTGGTTCGCGAGCGTCAGCAATACCTCCGCCGCCGGTACGCCGGCGGCTTTGCCCGGGCCGCGCGTTGTCGTGCGGCCCGGGCGCTTTTTCAGCCAACAGGCCTAGACGGAGCGCGACGTTGCCGTTGCCGTGGCATCGGCCGGCAAGGCGTCGATCTGCTCGAGCAGCGCACGCGCCTGAGCGAGCGTATCGCCCGTCATCGGACGAAACGCGAAATGCAGCGACTTCGCGAACTTTTGATAATTGCGCCGTGTGCTGCGCGTGTACGCCGGATCGTAATGCTCGGCCACCAGCGCTTCCGACAACTCCACACGCCGGTTCTGCGCAAGCAGCGCGCACCAGTTGTCGATACGCTCGTGCCCGTGCAGCGGCGCGAGCTTGACGAGCTGCTCGCGAAAGTAGTCGCGCTCGTCGAGCAGATGCCCGTACTCTTCGAGCAGCAGCGACACGCGTTCCTCGCGGCCGACTTCGACCACCACGCACGGCGCGCTGTGAATGCGTTCGACGAGGGCGAGGGGCAGCGTGATCGCGCCGATGCGCTTGCTTTCCGCCTCGACGAACACCGGGCGCGCCGCGTCGAAGCCGCGCAGCGTTTGCGCGAGCGTGGTGTCGAACCACTTCTGCGCGGGCTGCGCGCGCGCGGGCAGCGCGCCGAGCAACGAGCCGCGATGCGCGGCAAGTCCTTCGAGATCGAGCGTTTGCGCGCCCGCCATGCCGAGCGCGTTCAGAAGCCGCGTCTTGCCGCTGCCCGTCGGGCCCGCGAGCACGATGTAGCCGAACGCGCGAGGCAACGCGTCGAGCGCTTCGAGCACGCTGTGCCGGTACGCCTTGTAGCCGTTTTCGAGTTGCTTCGCGCGCCAGCCGATCATGTTGAACATCGTCGTCATCGAGCCGGAGCGCTTGCCGCCGCGCCAGCAATAGATGAGCGGACGCCAGTTGCGCGGGCGATCCGCGAACGTCGTGTCCAGATGATGCGCGATGTTGCGCGCGGCGAGCGCGGCGCCCACGCGCGTGGCGTCGAACGGCGACTCGCGATACAGCGTGCCGACGAGCACGCGCTCCTCGTTGCTGAGCACGGGCGCGTTGATCGCGCCGGGCACATGATCCTCGGCGAATTCGAGCGGGGTTCTCACGTCGACGATTTCGTCGAATTCGCCGAGGTGTTCGATGGTGACGCGCTGGTGATTCAAACTGCGATGCTCCGGTGATGCCCAGGTACGAGGCGGCGCGCTACATCAGCACGATCATATTGCTCATGTATTGCTAAAAAATCCACATGAAATCAACGAATTGATCTGTGATTGGTGCGGAATTTTGTGGCTGGCTACCCACGTAGCTACCCATTTGAGGCGTGATGGACTGGTATTTAATGATACCTGCTGATACATGAGATCGATGCCACCGTTTCCGCCGGACCTGAACATTCTCGCGTCGGGCGCCCGCCAATACTTTTCGCATCAAATGAGCGTCGGTCCAGATCGCGCAAGGTGTTACGCCAGCCAGCGTGCTACGTATACCTGCCGTCGCCAATGGCAATTGACGGGGTAGCGCATGACGTGGAACACGCTCGACGTACCGCTGGAAAACGGGTGGCTGTGCACACTGGTTCCGGGACCACAATATTACGACCTGACAAGCTGGGGGCGCGGCTACCGCAATATGTCGGCCCGCCAGCTTTATCCGAACGCGGGGCGGGACAGCGCCTCTTACTCGTGGAATGCGCGGCCACTGAGCGAAGTGGACAAGAGCGAGTTGTGGGAGAAAGACCGGCTCAGGCGACTCGCGGACGATACGGCGACCTTTGCCCGCCATTTCCTCCCGAACTGGGATTTGCGCACGATTACCGGCGAAAGGGCGCTGCGCGACGTTCAGGCGTTTGTGCGCGACCGGTTGAAGCTGGCGCACTGGAACCTGCCGGCCGATAACGCCGGGGTCAAGAAACTCCTATGTGATGCGGTGGCATCCGGGCAGCTCGTGCCGGTTGTGAACCGTGAATACCGGGGAGTGCCGCGCGTTGCGCCGCCGGCCCACCTGCCGCAGCGCTGGCCCGCGACGAGCGGCGGCGGTGGTGCCTACCCGTCCAAGGTCTATAACTACCTTGAGTTTGAGGCGCTGAAGCGGGCCAATGATGAGTTGCCACCGCTGGACTCGGGGGCTGGGATCGTGAGTGTGATACTTGACCCAAGGCCGCCCTTGGGCGTCCCCGCCACGGCTGACGATGGTTTTGGCTTCGTTGAGTCGGCGGCAGGTGCGATGCTTGGCGGTGGTGACGAAGATTCAGACAGCGACGGCGGTGATGGCACCGGCGCTTCTGACGATGACCTGTTCAGCGCGGATTCCGGTGACGGTGCGACGCCGCTTGGCGATGCCCAGCCGTTCGATTACCAGCCCGATATGCCGGATGGCGACGCGGAGGAGCTTGCGGCCGGCGATGGGCGGCCAGGGAATAATCAGGCGCAAAACAAGCAATTCCGGGCGGTGGTTAAGGCCCTCGGCTTGAATCAGGATCAGGCCAGGCAACTCCACGACGACATACAGGACGATGACGAAATGGACTACCACGGACTCATGGACCGCGCTCAAGACTTGTTTGGCGGGAGTGATTGAAATGATTGATACGCGGGAACAAATTGAGCAGCGTCTTTCTGTCCTTATCGGGCTGGACCTAAGCGCAGCCGGGCGAGCAGCGGACATGCTCACCTTGCAGTTCGGCCCCCTTCGCGAAATGACAACGAAGCGCGGGACCGTCAAGCGAGTTGGTGCGTGGGCGCTGCACGTCCAATGCGACTGGAAAATCGAGCGCGCCAATGAGATCTTCGCAGATGCCTCGGATTTCACCGTTTCAGACGAGGGCACTCGCGCGACGCTAGAGCGGATACGAGGTCTCATTGCCGACGGCGGTCCGCTCACTGTCGAGCGCGTGGTGGTCGGTGATAGCGGCAACGTGTCCATCTCAATGCCGCGGCGACTGTGTCTCACCATTGTTACTGATGCCGCGCCCGACGATGAAGATTGGCGCTTTTTTGAACCGGGCTCCGACAGAAAGCACTTCGTGATCCAAGGCGGTAAGGTCGAACCTTGGAGTTTGGCGTGAGTGACGATCGAAAGCGCGCCCGCCTGGTCGGTGCGCTTGGTCTCTTCGTGCAGAAGTACGCGCGCAGGGCGCACGCCGGCCACAATCCCAATGATCGTCACTACGACAGGAATGTTGAGAGGGCGATGCGGCGTCTGCGTCCCGATGAACTATCCGATCTGCTTTCCGGCGATAGCGAACCGGATGCCGCTGACTGAAACACGAAAGTCGATCCTCGCAAGTCGGGAATCGCGACCGTATCACTCTCCAGCATCGCATCTTCGTGGACGGGCGCCGTCGCACATCAAGACATGGCGGCGCATGCGGTCCACAGCGGTCGCGCGAAGCTTCGTCAAGGGGAAGCCGGTCATCAGCTTGCCAATGTGGGCACGCTTCAGTCGTGTCCGTGCCGCGCGTCGGAGAGCGGCGAGACGGTTACGCCAGTGACTTCGGGGCATGCAGCAAGCCACCTGTGAACGAGTGCACGCTGTACGTCAGTGGCCGATGCACGCACCCCGTCCGCGACGATGTAGCCGTTCAGCGCCTCATTGATGCCGCCGCCGAAGAACATGCAATGCGCCTCAACGCACTCCACGATAAAGGCATCGATCAGGGCATCGCGTTGCACGGTGTCGAGCCCGTGGCGAAGCGATGCCGCTACAGCGAACCCTAGTTCCTGAAATTCGCCAAGGCGCAGCTTCTTGCGTTGGCGGCGGTTGTGTCGTTTCGTCATGGAGTTTGAGCTAGGCGGCAATCGGCCTGGACGGTGATCTTGAGTTTCCGCATGCCAGCCGGAAGAGGTGAAGCCGCTCTTACTGCTGCCATCGCTTTCTCATCCCATTCGGGATATCCGCTGCTGCGCAAGAGCGTTGCACTTGTGATTTTCCCATCATCAGCGAGGTGGACCTCGATTAAAGCCGCAGCATTGCCGGGAGTGTTCGGGTCGTGGGGCTTGAGATGCAACCGCACGCGTTCTCTAACCTTGTCGGCAAGGGCGAGCTGCGCCCCATGTTGTGCCCAGTTCAGGCGCATGTGCTTGACCTCCTCACTGGGCTCCTCCGGCGCGCTGGCCCCGAAGTGGAACTGCTGCGGTTGGTCCGCGCGTGACTCGGCGGCGTGGGTGGCCAGCGCGAGACACGCGGCAAGGTATATCGCTAATCCGGGTTTCATGTTCGTTGGGAGAAGAGATGGAAGTCACGACCGTTATTTGGGCCGGTCCCGGACGGTTAGCCCAAACGCGAAAGCCGGCCCTCGCAAGTCGGCTTTTTGTCCCCGTCTCCGTAGGTTCGCGGCGGTGCTCGGATCGTTACTGGTCGTAGCGATCGCGGCGGCGCTCGTCACTCCGGTGATCGCTGCCGTTACGAGCGTCGCTGTGACTGGCTTCGTGGTGGCGCTCGTCGTGCTGGGCATTCCAGTTTTGATTGTTGGGGTGGCGATGTATCCACTCGTCGCGCTGCCAATAGCGATGGCCGTCATAGTATCGGTCGCCATACCAGCCAACAGCAACCCCGGCCGTTGCTACACCTACCGGCTCTTGTGCGGTTTCCATCGGCGCGGGACGATACATGCCAGTCAAACTGGCGGCTGATGCCACAAGCAACAGGGCGGTACTGAGGTTTTCATGCGAATTCCTTTGGTGGTTTGATGACGATGTGCATTGCACGTCCAAACGTACCAAGGGCATCAGGCAAAGCGAGAGCAGGAATAGGGGCCTGTCGCGCCGGGGGCAAACCCGTCCACAGGCTCTGCGGGTTTAGGGTGATGATCCGGGCACTCGCGCAGTAATCCCGGCGCGTTCGGAGTCCCGCTCCCGGGACGCCGCGGTACGCCAGCCGCAGCGAACATGATTGCGTATACCCAAGAAGCACGCTCGGGGTGTGAGGCGAAAGCTTGACGCCCATTAAAAGCCGACTCGCGAGGGTCGGCTTTTAATGGGCGTCGACAGTGGTTACGCGGGCTGCTTGTGGCGTTTGCTCCCCTGAGGCGTCACCGATATTCGATTCGCACGTAGACCAGCGGACGCTCGGGCTTTGCATTCAGGCGTTCAATGCGCGCGGAAAGATGCCCTTTCGCTGCCCAATGGGCGACCCGGTTACGTAGCGCACGATTGACGTAGCCGAGTGGCTTGCCGTTGTGCGTGACGAAGAGTGCGTCACGTTCCACCGGATTTTCTCGATCGACAGCAAACTGCACCTCGTCTCCGGCTGAAACATCGGAAAGATCCGTGCCGTGTACGTGTCGCACGCCGGCCAGTTCCGTGATGTAGTCGAAGGACTCGGGCTCATCTGGAAAGTCAGGCACCAGTGCGAAGCCGTCGCTCGGCAGTGCTGCACCCGTGTAGCCAAGCAATGCCATGTCCGAAAGCGGGAACGGGTCAGGCAGGCGATGCCGTGCCAGAAAGTCGCTGAAGTCTTCGCGTGCTCTCGGCGGCAATCGACGCGTGAACGCTTCGAGCACTCCTTGATGGTGCTCGACGGTACCCGGCCGGAAAGCCGGATAGCCCGAAAACCCGCACTTCACGGCAGCCTTGTAATCGTCGGCGTCGGGCAGATATCGAAAAACCACTTCGTTTCCAGAGCGCACGATCTCCGCGACAACGCGCCTTGTCCGTGCTTAAGGCTCGGTAACGGGCGGTTGCCAGGTGAGCAACAGCCTCTGAGGCTCACGGATGAGGGATATGCGGTTCATTAATAATTCCTTGGAGCAGCGCTATCCTGCGCTCCAGTAGTCGGCGAACGAAGGCCGCACGATCTGGTGAAAACGCCACCGGCCCGCCAAGCGGACCCAGATCATCCAGCAACTCAGGCAATCCCGTTTCCAGTAAGGTTAGACGATCCACCAGAACCGCGCGCGTGGCAGGCCACATATCCACAATAAAGCCCACCAGGTCGGGATGCTTCTCTGTACTTGCTCCGGTCTCGCGCCGTTTCCCGATGTGATGGGTGCCGCATGCAATGTATCGGTCGCAGTCAGCGTCGGACCAGTTCTTTACACGATCCGCGAATCGCTCGTGCCCGAGGCTCGTTCCGTTGTCAAAGAGCGGCGCGATGCGACATGACACAGGGCCCTCCTGATGTCCTGGCGCGAAAACGAACCCCCAGTTGTCTTGATGCCGGTCGGTGTTACCGATGACTGCATCGAACAGCACATATCGGCGAGCCATTGACGCCAGTCTTCCGTCAGGGTTTTTCCGAGCGCCAGCGCTCGAAGAATCCACTCAGCCCTTGACCCGATCAAAATCCCGCACGATGGACTGGAGATAGTCCCCGGCGAGGACAAAGCGCTCCTGGTCATCGTAGAACCATTCAATCAATGCGGCGGGGTAGCCGGTCTCTGAATTCACGGCGGAAAAGGCGGGCGGTACCTGCAAGCCGATCCGGCAGCCAACGCGGTACGCGACGATCTCACCCCAGAACTGGTCGGGATAACTGCGCTTTGATCGCTTGAACAGGTAGCGCTTGTGGGGAGCCACACACGGGTCAGCCGGTAAGTCTGGGGCGAACACTGCATCCTTGGCCCGCGCCCCTTGGGGGAAAATCCCAAATTCGGCGTCCACCTCCCAATGCGCTACCTCGATCGTGGCTTGCTGGCAGCGTGGGGCAATGGGTTCGATCATCGGTTGGCATCCGTCTCGACAAGTGCCGGATGCTATCAGACCTTTTGCCGATACGCGCAGATGGTTCTGGGGTGGTGCGGCCATACCCTCCCGGATCCGCTTCCCGTGCCCGTCTTCCGGGTGGATTCTCAGTCGGGCGGTTCGGCCTCGCAGAGTTGCGTGGTCTCAGGCGTACCGAACGGCTTTGCGAGAAGCGGGAGCACCGGCTCGTATTCGGGGGGCAACGGCAGGTCGCCGTTGAGCCAGAAACGTAGCATGTCGAGCGCACAGTAGGCGTTGACGGCAAATCCGTCATCTAGCTACCCATTTGAGGCGCGATGCCCTGATCGTGAATGATACTCAATGATTCCGCCTGAAACAAAGATCCCGTCTGGTGGGGGTTTCCGGGCGCTTTGTGATCCGGGCTGATATTCCGTGAGAGCGAAAAATCCTTACATCAGCACGATGTCGTACTGCTCCTGACTCAGATTCGACTCGACCTGCAACGAAACCGGCTTGCCGATGAAATCGATCAGCATGGCCAGATGCTGCGACTCCTCCTCCAGAAACAGGTCGATGACCTGCTGCGACGCCACCACGCGAAACTCGCGCGGATTGAACTGGCGCGACTCGCGCAGGATTTCGCGCAGCACGTCGTAGCAAACGGTGCGCGGCGTTTTCACCTGACCCTTGCCGAGACACGTGGGGCAGGGCTCGCACAGCACGTGCGCGAGCGACTCGCGCGTGCGCTTGCGCGTCATTTCCACGAGCCCGAGTTGCGAAAAGCCGTTCACGGTTACGCGCGTGCGGTCGCGCGAGAGCGCCTTCTTGAGTTCGCCGAGCACCTGGTCGCGGTGCTCGACGTTCTCCATGTCGATGAAGTCGATGATGATCACGCCGCCCAGATTGCGCAGGCGCAACTGGCGCGCGATGGTGTGCGCCGCTTCGAGATTGGTCTTGAAGATCGTGTCGTCGAAGTTGCGCGCGCCCACGTAGCCGCCCGTGTTCACGTCGATCGTGGTCATCGCCTCGGTCTGGTCGATCACGAGATAGCCGCCCGACTTGAGATCCACGCGGCGCGAGAGCGCGCGCTGGATTTCGGCTTCGATGTTGTAGAGATCGAACAGCGGCCGCTCGCCCGAGTAGTGATGCAGCTTCGGCGAGACGGCCGGCGTGAATTCGGCGGCGAATTCGCTGAGCTTCTGGAAGGTTTCGCGCGAGTCCACCTGAATGCGGGAGGTTTCGTCGTTGACGAAATCGCGCAGCACGCGCTGCGCGAGATTGAGGTCTTGATAGAGCAGGCTGGTCGCGGGCATGCGCTGGCCTTGCGCGAGAATCGTCGCCCACGTCTTGCGCAGGTACGCGACGTCGGCGGCGAGTTCCTCGCTCGTGGCGTCCTCGGCGATCGTGCGCACGATGTAGCCGCCTTTCTCGTCGGCGGGCAGCACGGCCGTGAGACGCGCGCGCACCGCTTCGCGCTCGGCTTCGCTTTCGATCTTCTGCGAGATGCCGATGTGCGGCTCCTGCGGCAGATACACGAGCGTGCGCCCGGCGATGCTCACCTGCGTGGAAAGCCGCGCGCCCTTGGTGCCGATGGGGTCTTTCACGACCTGCACCATGAGCGTTTGCCCTTCGAACACGGTCTTTTCGATCGGCTGATGGTGAACGTTGGCGTGCGTTTCGCCCGCAATGCGCGGATGCCAGATATCGGCGACGTGCAGGAACGCGGCGCGTTCGAGCCCGATGTCGATGAACGCCGACTGCATGCCGGGCAGCACGCGCACGACCTTGCCGAGATAGACGTTGCCGACGCGCCCGCGCGAGAGCGTGCGCTCGACGTGAAGCTCCTGCACGGCGCCCTGCTGGACCAATGCGACGCGCGTCTCCTGCGGCGTGACGTTGATCAGGATTTCTTCGTTCATGGTCTTATTGGAAGTCGATGCCCGCGGCGCGCAGGAGGGCGGCCGTTTCGAACAATGGCAAACCCATGATACCCGAATAGGACCCGTCGATTCGCTCCACGAATTCCGCCGCGCGGCCCTGGATGCCATACGCGCCGGCCTTGCCGAGCGGCTCGCCGCTCGCGACGTAGCGCGCGAGCGCCGCGGGCAGCACCGGCGCGAAGCGCACGCGCGAGCGCGAGAGCGCAATGGGCAGGCAGACGCCTTCGGCGTTGACGACGGCGACCGCCGTGAACACCTCGTGCTCGCGGCCGGCGAGGCGTTCGAGCATTGCGTAGGCGTCGGCGGCGTCTTGCGGCTTGCCGAGAATATGGCCGTCGATGGAGACCGTGGTGTCCGCGGTGAGGATCGGCGCATGCGCATGCGAACCGGCGACGAGGCGCGCGCGCGCCGCATCGGCTTTCGCGGCGCATACGCGCTCCACGTAGACGTCGGCGCGCTCGCCGGGCAACACGGTTTCGAGCGCTTCGGCGTCTTCGTCGGGGCGCGGCAGCAGCAGTTCGAAGCGCACGCCGAGTTGTTGCAGCAATTCCTGGCGGCGCGGGCTTTGCGAGGCGAGATAGACGAACGGATAGGGCGCGGAAGTGGGCATCGGAGCGTCTTGGGCGGGTTGGGTCGATCGGAAATGGGGCGTGCTGCTCGCGCGCGGATTCGTGCGGGGCGGCGCGAATTTGCACGCAGGCGCGCGCACGTCCACGAAAAGCCGACGGCGCGTGCGGCGCGGCATCGGCGCTATGGGCGACGGCGTCAACGCGCATGGAGCCGCTATCGTCCGCCGCGGCGACGTCGTCAATATCGTCGATGTCGGCAGCACGAACGGCATCGGCGGAACGGCCGGCCTGCGCGGTGCCTGCGCGTGCCGCGCCCGCACCGCGCGCCGGCCGCGCGCGCTACGCGCTTCGGACACGTTAAGCGCGTTTGAAAAGCCTTTCAAACGCGATGATAGGGGTGATTCTGCGTGATGGTCCAGGCGCGGTAAAGCTGCTCGGCGAGCAGCACGCGCACCATCGCATGCGGCAGCGTGAGGGAGGACAGGCGCAGCAGCGTGTCGGCGCGCGACTTCAGCTCGGGATCGAGCCCGTCCGCGCCGCCGATCAGGAACGCCACGTCGCGGCCGTCCTGCTGCCAGAGCGGCAGCGTTTTGGCGAGCTGCATCGTGGTCCAGTCCTTGCCGCGCTCGTCGAGCGCGACGATGCGCGCGTTCTTCGGCAGCGCGGCCTCGATGCGCGTGCGCTCGGCCGCCATCACGCTTTCGGCCGGGCGCCCCGAGGAGCGCTGCTCCGGCTTCACTTCGCGCAATTCGATGCGCAGCTCCGGCGGCATGCGCTTCGCGTATTCCTCGAAGCCCTCGGCGATCCAGTCCGGCATCTTGTGGCCGACGGCGACGATATGCAGTTTCATCGTGCTGAACGAAGCTCGTGACGCGGCCGCTTACTTCGCGCTCTTGCGCGCGGCGGTCTTGCGGGCCGTTTTCTTCGCGGCCGGCGCGGCTTCTTCTTCGTCCTCGTTGTCCTCGTCGTCGAGCGGCTCGCTCGGGCGCGCGCCCGCGAACCCGGTATTGCCCGCGAGCTTCACGCGCACCGGCTTGTCGCCCCAGATTTCCTCGAGGTTGTAGTACTGGCGCAGCGCGGGCTGGAGGATGTGTACCACGGCGTCGCCGCAATCCACGAGCACCCATTCGCCGATGTCCTCGCCTTCCGTGCTGACGATGTCGCCGCCGGCTTCCTTGACGCTCTCGCGCACGCTGGAGGCGAGCGCCTTGGTCTGACGGTTCGAGGTGCCGCTCGCGACGATCACGCGGTCGAACAGTTCGGTCAGATGACTCGTGTTGAAGACCTTGATGTCCTGTGCCTTGACGTCTTCGAGCGCGTCGACGATGACGCGTTGGAGTTTGCGAATGTCCATGTTTACCCGTGCTGCAAATAGAGATGATGTTGAAGGATATAGTCCCACACGGCCGCGGGAAGCTGGTCGGCGGCTGTGCCGGAACGTTGCCGCGCGGCCACGCAGGCGGGCAGCGCGCGGCGGATTGCAGTGGCCGAAACGTCGAGCGCGAGCGTTTCGTCGATCAGCAGATGGCCGTGCGGCGTCGCGGCCAGCGTGGCGGCCGGCGCGCGCCGCGCCGCGACTTCGGCGGCCACGGCGGGCGGCAATGTGGCGAAATCGAAACCGGGACGGCTCGCCACGCCCAGATGCGCGAGGTCGAACAGCGCGCGCCATGCGTGCCAGGAATCGAGATGCAGCAATTGATCGGCGCCCATCAGCAGCGTGAGCGCCGCGCCGCCGTTGCTCGCGCTTTTCTCGCGCCAGCGGCGCAGCGTTTCCACCGTGTAAGTCGGGCCGTCGTGCTCGATTTCGTCGGCGTCCACGCTCACCCTCACGCCCGGCAGCGCGAGCGAGGCGGCTGCCGCGCGCGTCATCGCGAGACGATGCTCGGCGGCGGTCACGCCCGGCTTCTGCCACGGCTGGCCGGCGGGCAGCAGGATCAGCTCGTTCAGACCCAGCACGCCCGCGAGGCGGCGCGCGAGCGCGAGGTGGCCCTCGTGGATCGGATCGAAGGTGCCGCCGAGCAGCCCGACGCGGCGCGGCAACGCGGGTTGCGATGCCTGTTGCGGTGCGGGTTGCGATGCGTTTTGCGGTGCGGCGAAGGAAGGCGTCACGGTGTCAGATCCACTCGCGCACGGGCAGGAAGTCGCTGTACAGTCGCGCTTCGGGCGTGCCCGGCTGCGGTTGCCAGTCGTAGCGCCAGGTCGCGCCGGGCGGCATCGACATCAGGATCGACTCGGTGCGGCCGCCGCTTTGCAGGCCGAAATGCGTGCCGCGGTCCCAGACCAGATTGAATTCGACATAACGGCCGCGCCGGTACGCCTGGAATTCGCGCTCGGCTTCGCCGTAGGGCATGTCGCGGCGTTTTTCGATGATCGGCAGATAGGCGGCGAGAAAGCCTTCGCCCACGCGCTTGACCATCGCGAAGGCCGCGTCGAAGCCGCCTTCGGCGTAGTCGTCGAAGAAGATGCCGCCCACGCCGCGCGCCTCGTTGCGGTGCTTGAGGAAGAAGTAGTCGTCGCACCACTGCTTGAAGCGCGGGTAGAGGCCCGCGCCGGTGGGCGCGAGCGCATCGCGGCAAACGCGGTGAAAGTGCCGCGCGTCTTCCTCGAAACCGTAGTAGGGCGTGAGATCCATGCCCCCGCCGAACCAGAACACGGGCGCTTCGCCCGCCTTGGTCGCGAGCAGCAGGCGCACGTTCATGTGAACGGTCGGGCAATACGGATTGCGCGGATGCAGCACGAGCGAGACGCCCATCGCCTCGAAGCCGCGCCCGGCGAGCTGCGCGCGCGCGGCCGTGGCCGAGGGCGGCAGGGCGTCGCCCTGCACGTCGGAGAAGCCGATGCCGCCGCGCTCGAAGAACCCGCCGTTTTCGAGGATGCGCGTGCAGCCGCCGCCGCGCAGCTTTTCGCCGGGCGGGCGCTGCCAGTGGTCGGCGGCGAACGGCGTGCCGTCGAAGGCGCCGAGCGTGTCGGCGATCTGCGTTTGCAGGCCCGCGAGCCATGCGCGCACGGCGGCGCTGTCGGCCGTCGCGCCGTTCGCGGTGCTGGCGGATGCGCCGGCGGGTTCGCTAAATCGGTTATCGGTCATCGCTGATTGCTGGCGGCGCGGGTCCGGCTCGAAGTCCGGTTCCGGCGACGCGATGGGTCACGGGGAAAACGTTGCGGCGCGCTCGTTGCGCCCGGTTGCGTTCATGGCGCGCGGACGGTGCGTTCGCGGTGCTTTTCATGGCGCGTTTCGGGCGCGGTCATGGCTGCGCAACGCCGTAAGCGGCAGTGTAGCGCCGATCGGCACGGCGTCCGCCGCTGCGCGGTACGGCATTCGGCGGATGCCGAAAGGCGCGGGCCGGCGCGCGGCGCGGTTCTGGCGCGGCGGCGATCATCCCGATGGCCGGGCGCCAATGCCACAGCGACATCGCCGCGACATCGCCGCGCCAGTACCTCGCCGACGACTCGCCAGCACCTCGCCGACGACTGCGGCCGCCGCCGCACGGCAGCGCGCACCGCGCATCGCCGCACCTCGCACACCGCCGCAACTCGCGCGCTCAAAAAAACCGCGCGGCGCGCGGCCCGGCATGACGCCGGACTGGCGCGCCGCGCGTGTGCCGTCTTACTGCTTGCGCCCGGCGGCGCGGTAGCCGATGTCGTGGCGATACTGCATGCCGTCGAACGAAATGCGGTTCACCGTTTCGTACGCCACGTTCTGCGCGCTGCGCACCGAATCGGCGAGACCGACCACGCACAGCACGCGGCCGCCCGAGGTCACGAGCTTGCCGTCGACGATTTGCGTGCCCGCGTGGAACGTGACCGAATCGGCCGTTTCCGCGGGAATGTCGCTGATGCGGTCGCCCTTGCGCGGCGTGTCCGGGTAGTTGTACGCGGCCAGCACCACGCCCAGCGCCGTGCGGCGGTCCCATTCCAGTTCGATCTGGTTGAGCGTGCCGGCGATGGCGTGCTCCACGACCTTCGAGAAGTCGCCCTTCAGGCGCGCCATGATCGGCTGCGTTTCCGGGTCGCCCATGCGGCAGTTGAATTCGAGCGTTTTCGGGTTGCCTTGCGCGTCGATCATCAGGCCCGCGTAGAGGAAGCCCGTATAGCGGATGCCTTCCTTCTCCATGCCCGCGACCGTCGGCAGGATGATTTCGCGCATCACGCGCGCGTGCAGTTGCGGCGTGACGATGGGCGCGGGCGAGTAGGCGCCCATGCCGCCCGTGTTCGGGCCCTGATCGGCGTCTTGCAGGCGCTTGTGATCCTGGCTCGAGGCCAGCGCGAGCACGTGCTTGCCGTCGACCATCACGATGAAGCTGGCTTCCTCGCCCGCGAGGAATTCCTCGATCACGACGCGTGCGCCGGCGTCGCCGAGCTTGTTGTCGGCGAGCATCATGTCGATGGCCTGATGCGCCTCTTCCAGCGACATCGCCACCACCACGCCCTTGCCGGCGGCCAGCCCGTCGGCCTTGATGACGATGGGCGCGCCGTTTTGCTCGACGTAGGCGTGCGCGGCCGCGGCGTCCGCGAACGTTTCGTAGGCGGCGGTCGGGATGTTGTGGCGCTTCATGAACGCCTTGGCGAAGTCCTTCGAGCTTTCGAGCTGCGCGGCTTCCTTCGTCGGGCCGAACACCTTCAGGCCGCGCGAGCGGAACACGTTGACGATGCCCGCCGCGAGCGGCGCTTCCGGGCCCACCACGGTGAGCGCGATCTGCTCGCGCTCGGCGAAATCGGCCAGCGCATTGATGTCCGTGATGTCGACATTGGCGAGCCGCTCGTCCTGCGCGGTGCCGCCGTTGCCGGGTGCGACGTAGACGCGCTGAACGCGCTGCGCCTGCGCGAGCTTCCATGCCAGCGCATGTTCGCGGCCGCCAGAACCGACGACGAGTAACTTCATGTGAATCCCCGAAAGACCTGAACCAGAAACAGTTGTGGCCGGCGCGCCGCGCAGGGCGCTTGAGCCCGGTTGGCCGGCCGTGAAAATCGCCTGGGCCTGCGCGGCCACGCCGGAGCTTATTCGCCGGCGATCGACGCGTTGGTGTACACGTCCTGGACGTCGTCCAGGTTCTCGAGCGCGTCGAGCAGCTTTTGCATCTTCACGGCGTCGTCGCCGGTGAATTCCACTTCGCTTTGCGGCTTCATGGTCACTTCGGCCATTTCCGCCTTGAAGCCCGCGGCTTCGAGCGCGGCCTTCACCTTCGGGAATTCGAACGGCGGGCAGACCACTTCGATCGAGCCGTCGTCGTTGGTCACGACGTCGTCGGCGCCCGCTTCGAGCGCGGCGTTCATCAGCTCGTCCTCGGAGGTGCCCGGCGCGAACACGAACTGGCCGACGTGATCGAACATGAACGCGACCGAGCCGTCCGTGCCCATGTTGCCGCCGAACTTCGAGAACGCGTGGCGCACTTCGGCGACGGTGCGGGTGCGGTTGTCCGTCATGGTGTCGACGATCACGGCCGCGCCGCCGATGCCGTAGCCTTCGTAGCGGATTTCCTCGTAGTTCGCGCCGTCGACGCCGCCCACGCCGCGCTGGATCGCGCGGTTGATGTTGTCCTTGGGCATGTTGGCGTCGTAGGCCTTGTCGACGGCCAGACGCAGACGCGGGTTCGTGTCGGCGTCGCCGCCGCCCATACGCGCCGCGACCTGGATTTCCTTGATGAGCCGCGTCCAGACCTTGCCGCGCTTGGCATCAGCAGCGGCTTTCTTGTGTTTGATGTTGGCCCATTTCGAATGACCCGCCATACCTTTCTCCGTGGCACGCGCGCGGGCGCGTGCAGTAACCAGTGTGCTGTTGTCGTTGCGCTTGCGGGGCGCGGTTCTCGCGTGCAGGCGCCGCATCGCGCGGTGTGCGCGGCGCGCGAGCCGGCGTGCCCTGCCGGGTGCTGCCGTGTTCCGTGGCGCAAGCCTTGCCTGAACGCCGGCCCGCTACGCGCGAACCGCCCGGCTGCGGCGCACGCACGGCGCGGCAGTGCCGGAACGTGCGGGGCACGACGGGCGCGGCGCCTGCAATCGGCCGCATGCGGCATTGAGGCTGCCTGTTCGTCTGGCCTGCCCTGTTCGGGCCGGTGCCGGGACGCTCGTTCAGGAGGATCTGAATTTTATCACGCCGGGACGGTCCGGCTTCGCCCGCCTACGCGAGAGAACGCGGCGAAACGCGTAATTTCGGCAGGGTTCGCGCGCATTTCCGGCGCTTTGCGGAATGCAGCCAATGCGCATCGCGCCGCGCAAGGAAGGGAAAAAGCGCCGGAGCGCGCGGGAAAGATCGTGGACGAAAGCGTGGCTGACAGCGTGGCTGAGAGCGCGGGCGGGCGGCGCACGGCGCGCCGCGCTGCCGTCCCGGCCTCAGTTTTTCGTGCCGAACAGACGGTCGCCGGCGTCGCCGAGACCCGGAATGATGTAGGCGTGGTCGTTCAGATGCGAATCGAGCGAGGCGACGAAGAGTTTCACATCGGGGTGCGCGGTCTGGAACACTTCGACGCCTTCGGGCGCGGCCACGAGCGCGAGGAACAGGATGCGCTCGCCCGGCACGCCGCGGCGCTTGAGCACGTCGATGGCGTGCGCGGCGGAGTAGCCCGTCGCGACCATCGGATCGCAGAGGATGAAGGTGCGGTCTTCGAGATCGGGCAGGCGCACGAGATATTCGACCGGGCGATGATCCTCCGCGCGATACACGCCGATATGGCCCACGCGCGCCGACGGCACGAGTTCCAGCAGGCCGTCCGACATGCCCACGCCCGCGCGCAGAACGGGCACGATCGCGAGCTTCTTGCCGGCGATCACGGGCGCGTCGATCTCGACGAGCGGCGTTTGCACGCGGCGCGTGGCCATCGGCAGATCGCGCGTGATTTCGTAGCCCATCAGCAGCGTGATTTCGCGCAGCAGCTCGCGGAACGTGCGCGTGGACGTGTCGCGGTCGCGCATGTGGCTGAGCTTGTGCTGGATCAGCGGGTGATCGAGGATGAAAAGATTCGGGAAACGGCTGTCCTGTTTCATGGCGGGGCGCACAAGGCTGCAAGGAATTCGGGAAATCGGTCGCGCCGCCGCGCGGGCTGGAACCTAGCCCGGACCGCGCGGTGACGGCGGCGCGGCCCGGCTGCGGCACCGGGAAGGATGCGCGAAAGCGCCGGGCCGCGCTACACGCGCAAGTATACCGGTAACGGCACGCCGTTTGAGGCGGCGATGGAGCGGCGGCGAACCACAACGGGGCGCACCCGGCGGAAACCGGAGCCAAACCGAACGAAACTGCAACGAAACCGAAGCCAAACCGGAGCGAAACCGCAACGAAACCGGAACGAAACCGCAACGAAACCGGAACGAAACCGCGCGGCGGCGGGACGTGAACCCGGCCGCGAGCGCCGAAGTCTCGCCCGGCGCGGCGCGCGCGATTCTTCTAGAATCGCGAACATATGGGGGCGCGAGCGTTCGTTCCGGGAATCTCGCCTGGATTGCCGTTCGGCGTTTCTGGCCGGCCCGTCGGCATTTCCCGGCCGGCAAGCCGGCGCCGCTCTCGCCGTTCCCGGCAAACCACATTCACCACAGGACAACACGCGATGGACATGGGTATCGCAGGACGCACCGCGCTGGTCTGCGCGGCCAGCAAGGGCCTGGGGCGCGGCTGCGCCGAGGCGCTCGCCGCCGAAGGCGTCAACGTGACGATCGTCGCGCGCACCGCGCAGACGCTGGAGGAAACCGCCGCGTCGATTCGTGCGAGCACGGGCGTCGAGGTCAAGGCCGTGGCCTGCGACATCACCACCGAAGCGGGCCGCGCCGCCGCGCTGGCCGCGTGCCCGTCGCCGGACATTCTCGTAAACAACGCGGGCGGCCCGCCGCCGGGCGACTTCCGCGGCTACACGCACGAAGCGTGGATCGCCGCGCTCGAAGCCAACATGCTCACGCCGATCGCGCTGATCCAGGCCACCATCGACGCCATGTCGGCGCGCGGCTTCGGGCGCATCGTCAACATCACGAGTTCGTCCGTGAAAGCGCCGATCGACGTGCTCGGGCTTTCGAATGGCGCACGCTCGGGGCTCACGGGCTTCGTCGCGGGCGTGGCGCGCCAGGTGGCGTCCACCGGCGTGACGATCAACAATCTGCTGCCCGGCACGTTCGACACCGACCGCATTCGCGACACCGTCGCCGCGCAGGCGAAGGCGTCGAACCTCACGCAGGACGAAGTGCGCGCGCGCCGCCTCAAGTCGATTCCGGCGCGACGCCTCGGCACGCCCGACGAATTCGGCCGCGCCTGCGCGTTCCTTTGCAGCGTGCATGCGGGCTACATCACCGGGCAGAACTGGCTGATCGACGGCGGCGCCTTTCCGGGCACGTTCTAGCCCGCGCATTGCCGAACGATTCATCGCAACCCATTCTACGGAGACCACCATGCCAACCCGCGTCGCATTGATCGCGCACGACCACAAGAAGGACGACATCGTCAAGCTGGCCGGCGAATACGTCGATACGTTGCGCCAATGCGAACTGATTGCCACCGGCACGACGGGCTCGCGCATCGAGGCCGCGCACGGGCTGAAGATCGAGCGCATGCTCTCGGGGCCGCACGGCGGCGACCTCCAGATCGGCGCGCGCCTTGCCGAAGGCAACCTCGACGTGGTGATTTTCCTGCGCGACCCGATGACGCCGCAGCCGCACGAACCCGACATCAACGCGCTCGTGCGCGCCTGCGACGTACACGACATTCCGTGCGCGACCAATATTTCCACGGCGCGCATGATTCTCGAGGTGCTTACGCTGCGTCAGCAAGCCGTGATCTGAGCGCCGCATTCCCGCGCGGGCCGCGAGGCCGCTGCGCGCCAACCCGCATTGCGAAGCAAGGAGACATGATGAAGGCAATCCGATACGACAAGACCGGCGGTCCCGAGGTGATGAAGTGGGTGGACGTCGAAGTGGGCGATCCGGGCGAGGGCGAGGTGCGCGTGCGCCAGACCGCGTGCGGGCTGAACTATATCGACGTGTATTTCCGCACCGGGCTGTATCCGCAGGCGTTGCCGGCCGGGCTTGGCATGGAGGCGGCGGGCGAGGTGGCGGCGGTGGGCGCGGGCGTCACCTCGCTCAAGGCCGGCGACCGCGTGGCGTACGTGGCGCGACCGCCAGGCGCGTATGCGCAGGAGCGCGTGCTGCGCGCCGACCAGCTCATCAAGCTGCCGGACGCCATCAGCGACGAAGCGGCCGCGTCGATCATGCTGCAAGGTCTGACCGCGCAGTATCTGTTGCGCCGCACCTACCGCGTGCAACCCGGCGACACGATCCTGATCCAGGCGGCCGCGGGCGGCGTGGGCCTGCTCGTGTGCCAGTGGGCGAAGGCGCTGGGCGCGACCGTGATCGGCACCGTGGGCTCCGACGAGAAAGCCGCGGTGGCGAAGGCGCATGGCTGCGACTATCCGGTCAACTACAACCGCGAGGACTTCACGGCGCGCGTGCGCGAGATCACGCACGGCGCGGGCGTGCCCGTGGTGTACGACTCGATCGGCAAGGACACCTTCACGAAGTCGCTCGACTGCCTCGCGCCGCTCGGCATGTTCGTGAGCTTCGGCAATGCGTCGGGACCCTTGCCGCCGATCGACTCGTCGGAGTTCGCGGGGCGCGGCTCGCTGTTTTTCACGCGGCCCACGCTATTTACGTATATCGCGAAGCGCGCCGTCTACGAAGAGAACGCGGCCGAGCTGTTCGAGGTCGTGGCCTCGGGCAAGGTGAAGACGTCGATCAATCAGCGCTATGCGTTGCAGGACGTGGGGCAGGCGCACGCCGATCTCGAAGCGCGCAAGACGACCGGATCGACCATTCTGCTGCCGTAAGTGACGCGCGTGCGATGCGCCCGCCCGGTCGCGGCCGCATCGCTTGCCGGCGGGATCAGGCGATTTCGTCGTCGGGCAGACCGCCGAAGTCGGCGCGCACCGAACGCGCGGTCGAGCGTTCCTCCGCCGTCGTCGCCACTTTTTGCAAGCACACGCGCATGAAGTGCGCCGCCTCGCGCGCGCAGACCGCGAGTTTCTCGTCGAGGTAGTCGAACGACACCATCTCGAAGCGTGCTTCGAACCAGCCGAGATACCAGAACCATTGCGCGTAGTAGGTCCACGAGTTCTCGTTGAAGGCGCGCACGTGCGTGGGATCTTGCCATGCGCCCAGCGACTTTTCGTACGGCACTTCGATCAGCATCTGGCCGCCTTCGCGCAGGAGATGCAGGCAGTTCGTCATCAGGCGCGGCAGATCGCCCACGTGTTCGAGCACATTGTTCGCGTAGACGAAGTCGAGCGATCCGGCGCGCAGTTCGACCGGCCCGAGCATCGGGCTCTCGATGCGAGCGGGCAGTTCGAGCGGCTGCGAGAGATCGAGCAGGGCGTCGGGTTCGGCTTGCGCGAGAATGTCGACGTTGAACCAGCCGGGCATATATTGCCTGCCGGAGCCGATATGCAGCCGCTCGGGCTGCCACGGCGCGGACGAAATCGTTCGGTTTCCGAAGTAATTGCGCGCATGGTCGAGCACGGCCGCGTATTGGTCGAGCACGTCGTGCGCGGAAAAGGCCGCGAGTTTTTCGCGCGCCCGAGCGGTGAAATCCGCCGCGCCGAATTCTTTTGCAAAGAACGACTGGATGTGCTCCGTCTCCACCCAGAACACGCTGTCGTCGAATTGGGCGGGCGACGTGGTGAACGGCGTGCGTTCGCTGACCATCGGCGTGCCGAGCGAGAGGCACTGAAACGCCCGCGCCTGCTCGAAACGCGCGGTGTCGTAGAAGTGGCAGTTGAAGACGGCTTTCGCACGGCGGATTTCCTCGTCGCGCTCGGGGCCGAAGATGCCGAACTTCAGCATGCCGACCTTGCAGCCGGTGGCTTCGATCTGCCGCAACAGTTGCAGGCGGCGTTCGTTCGTGGAACCGTAGAACAGCACGTCGATGGGGCGCTGCTCCAGCGGCAAAACGTGTTCGTCATGCAGATACGGCGCGTGGCCGAACGAGACGAGCGGGACGTCGGCGCTGCGGCCGGCGCCGTGGCCGGCGGTGAGGTTGGCGGTAAGGTCGGCGCCTCGGTAGGCCTGCACATTGGCGCTGTCGTAATCGACCACGGCCGACGTGGCGAGCAGATGCAGATACGCCGGCGCGACGGCGGCGCCGCCCGCGCCCAGTTGCTCCAGATTCACGAACACGCAGCGAAAGCGTGCCTTGAGCGATTCGTCGAAGCCGGCATGACTGCCGAAAACAAAATTGATCGCATCGTGCCGCAGGCGATTCTTGCCGATGCTGACCTCGGCGCCCAGCCGGCGAAACTGATAGCGGAAAAATCTCGCCTGATCGATGAATCCGAGCGCGTGTACGTGCCCGGCGGGCTGCAAGATGCAGAGATGGATGCGTGAAGTCGGCATGGCGTGGAGAGCCGTGGGAAAGCGTGCGCGGGGCACCGATAATATAGGCGATATTTTTGGGATGGTGCGGCGAAATCGGGCCGCGCCGCAACGCACCGCCGCGCGCGCTTCGACCGCCTTCGTCGTGCGTTTACACGATTTTTATACATGCCTCGAAACCTTTAATCCGGTATTAACGCGATAACGCTTACCGTTCAGCCATCCGTCCGTGAATGGAGAAAACGACAATGGATGTGCTGTATATCGGGGGCCTGGCGGTATTCGCGGCGCTCACCTACGCATTGATCGCGGGCTGCGCGAAGCTGATGCAGTTGCGCCGCGGCGACCGGGGAGCGCGCTCATGAACTGGATTCTGTGGCTGGCCGGCGCGGCGACGGCGTTGCTGTTCGTCTATCTCGTCCATGCGCTGCTGCGCGCGGAGGATATCGAATGAACGCCAACAATCTGCTGCAAACGGGGATCTTCCTCGTCGTTCTGCTCGCGCTGGCGGTGCCTGTCGCGGGTTATATCGCGCGCGTGCTCGACGGGCGCTCGCGCGTCGTGCGTCTTTTCGCGCCCGTGGAAAACCTCCTGTATCGCGTGGCCGGCGTCGATCCGCAGGCCGAGATGGACTGGAAACGTTATGCGTTCGCCACCCTTTCGTTCAACGTGCTGGGCGTCGGCGCGCTCTATCTGCTGCTGCGCGTGCAAGGCTGGTTGCCCGGCAATCCGCAGCAATTCGGCGCGATGACGGCGGACGGCGCGTTCAACACCGCCGTGAGCTTCGTCACCAACACGAACTGGCAGGACTATTCGCCGGAGCAAACGGTCAGCTATCTCACGCAGATGCTCGGCCTCACGGTGCAAAACTTCCTTTCGGCGGCCACGGGCATTGTCGTGGTGATGGCGCTGATACGCGGCTTCGCGCGCCATTCCGCGCAGACCATCGGCAACTTCTGGGTCGATCTCACGCGCACCACGCTCTACATTCTCGTGCCGATGTCGGCGATCGTCGCGGCGCTGTTCATGAGCCAGGGCGTGATCCAGAACTTCAAGGCCTACGAGGACGTGCCCGTTCTGCAAACCACGACCTATGCGGCGCCCAGGCTCGACGCCCAGGGCAATGCCGTGAAGGACGCGCAGGGCAATGCCGTCACCGTGGAAACGAAGGTCACGTCGCAAACGGTCGGAATGGGGCCGGTCGCCTCGCAGGAAGCGATCAAGATGCTCGGCACCAACGGCGGCGGCTTCTTCAACGCGAATTCCGCGCATCCGTTCGAAAACCCGACGCCGTTCTCCAACACCGTCCAGATGTTAGCGATCCTGATCATTCCCGCGGCGCTGTGCCTGGTGTTCGGGAGCGTCGTGGGCGATCGGCGGCAGGGCGTCGCCGTGCTCGCGGTCATGACCATCGCGTTCGCGGTGGCCGTGGGCTGCGAGCTGTCGGCCGAGCAGGCGGGCAATCCGCTCTACGCCTCGCTCGACGTCGACCAGCACGCGAGCGCCTTGCAGGCGGGCGGCAACATGGAAGGCAAGGAAACGCGCTTCGGCATCGCGCAAACGGGCCTCTTCGTCGTCACGACGACGGCGGCTTCGTGCGGCGCCGTCAATGCGATGCACGACTCGCTCACGCCGCTCGGCGGCCTCGTGCCGATGCTTTTCATCCAGCTCGGCGAAGTCATCTTCGGCGGCGTGGGATCGGGGCTCTACGGCATGCTGGTGTTCGCGTTGCTCGCGGTGTTCGTGGCGGGGCTCATGATCGGCCGCACGCCCGAATACGTGGGCAAGAAGATCGAGTCGTTCGAGATGAAGATGGTGTCGATCGTCGTGCTGCTCACGCCGCTGCTCGTGCTCGTGGGCGCCTCCATCGCCGTGCTCGCCGACGCGGGCAAGGCCGGCATCGCGAACCCCGGCGCGCACGGCTTCTCCGAAATCCTCTACGCGTTCAGTTCGGCCGCGAACAACAACGGCAGCGCGTTCGCGGGCCTCACCGTGAGCACGCCGTTCTACAACTGGTTGCTCGGCGTCGCGATGTGGTTCGGCCGCTTCGGCACCATCGTGCCGGTGCTCGCCATCGCGGGTTCGCTCGCGGCGAAAAAGCGCATTGCGGTGACGGGCGGCACGCTGCCCACGCACGGCCCGCTGTTCGTCGTGCTGCTGCTCGGCACGGTGCTGCTGGTCGGTGCGCTCACGTATGTGCCCGCGCTCGCGCTCGGGCCCGGCGTGGAGCATCTGATCATGATGGGCGTGCATTGAACGGGGAACCTCGCAACATGAGCGAAATGAAAATGAACCAGCATAGTGCGACGCGTTCGATGTTCGATCCGGCGCTGGTGCGGCCGGCCGTCGTCGACGCGTTCCGCAAACTCAATCCGCGCACGCAGTTGCGCAACCCGGTGATGTTCTGCGTCTACGTGGGCAGCGTGCTCACGTCGATCCTCTGGGTCGCGGCGCTCGCGGGCCAGGCCGAGGCGCCCGCGGGCTTCATCCTCGCGGTCGCGCTGTGGCTGTGGTTCACGGTGCTGTTCGCGAACTTCGCCGAAGCGCTCGCGGAAGGGCGCTCGAAGGCGCAGGCCGCTTCGCTGCGCCAGGCGAAGAAGGACGTGATGGCGAAGAAGCTCAACGAGCCGCATCCGAAGGCGCCCATCCGCATCATGACGGCCTCCGACTTGCGGCGCGGCGACGTGGTGCTGGTCGAAACCGGCGACACGATTCCCGCCGACGGCGAGGTGATCGAAGGCGTGGCCTCGGTGGACGAATCGGCGATCACGGGCGAATCGGCGCCGGTGATCCGCGAGTCGGGCGGCGATTTTTCCTCGGTGACGGGCGGCACGCGCGTGCTCTCCGACTGGATCGTGGTGCGCGTGACGGCGAACCCCGGCGAGGCGTTCCTCGACCGGATGATCGCGATGGTCGAAGGCGCGAAGCGCCAGAAAACGCCCAACGAGATCGCGCTGACCATTCTGCTCGTCGCGCTCACGATCGTGCTGCTGCTGGCCACGGCCACGCTGCTGCCGTTCTCCATGTTCTCGGTGGAAGCGGCGAAGATGGGCCACGTGGTGACGATCACGGCGCTCACGGCGCTGCTCGTGTGCCTGATTCCCACGACGATCGGCGGCCTGCTCTCGGCCATCGGCGTGGCGGGCACGAGCCGCATGATGCAGGCCAACGTGATCGCCACGTCGGGCCGCGCCGTGGAAGCCGCCGGCGACGTGGACGTGCTGCTGCTCGACAAGACCGGCACGATCACGCTCGGCAACCGCCAGGCGTCGCAGTTCGTGGCCGCGCCCGGCGTGACGGAAGAAGCGCTCGCCGACGCCGCGCAGCTCTCGTCGCTCGCGGACGAAACGCCCGAAGGCCGCAGCATCGTCGTGCTCGCCAAGCAGCGCTTCAACATTCGCCAGCGCGACATGCACGCGTTGCAGGCGACTTTCCTCGCGTTCAGCGCGCAAACGCGCATGAGCGGCGTGGACCTCGCCGATCGCGAAATCCGCAAGGGCGCCGCCGACGCCGTGAAAAACTACGTCGAAGCCAACGGCGGCCGCTTCCCGGCCGACGTGAGCCATGCCGTGGACGACGTGGCGCGGCGCGGCAGCACGCCGCTCGTGGTCGCCGAGAAGCACGACGGCGCGGCGCGCGTGCTGGGCGTGATCGAACTGAAGGACGTGGTGAAGGGCGGCATCAAGGAGCGCTTCGCCGAGCTGCGCAAGATGGGCATCAAGACCGTGATGGTGACGGGCGACAACCGCCTGACCGCCGCCGCGATCGCCGCCGAAGCCGGCGTGGACGACTTTCTCGCCCAGGCCACGCCCGAAACCAAGCTCGCGACCATTCGCGAACATCAGGCGCAAGGCAAGCTCGTGGCGATGACGGGCGACGGCACCAACGACGCGCCCGCGCTCGCGCAAGCCGACGTGGCCGTGGCGATGAACACGGGCACGCAGGCGGCGAAGGAAGCGGGCAACATGGTCGATCTCGATTCGAACCCGACCAAGCTCATCGAGATCGTCGAGATCGGCAAGCAGATGCTCATGACGCGCGGCTCGCTCACGACGTTTTCCATCGCCAACGACGTCGCCAAATACTTCGCGATCATTCCGGCCGCGTTCGCCACGACCTATCCGCAACTGAACGCGCTCAACGTGATGCATCTCGCCACGCCCGCGTCGGCGATCCTTTCGGCGGTGATCTTCAACGCGCTCATCATCGTGCTGCTGATTCCGCTCGCGCTCAAGGGCGTGAAGTACCGGCCGCTCGGCGCCGCGGTCCTGCTGCGCCGCAATCTGCTGATCTACGGTCTCGGCGGCATTCTCGTGCCCTTCGCGGGCATCAAGCTGATCGACATGGTGCTCGCGGCGTTCGGCTGGGTCTAAGCCGTTCAAGGCCTCCACGGAATATAAGGACTTCGAAATGAAATCGCAGATTCGCCCCTTGATCGTGATCTTCGCCGTGCTCACGGTCGTCACGGGGCTCGTGTATCCGGGCGTGATGACGGCGTTCGGCCAGGCGGTGTTCCATCGCGAGGCCAACGGCAGCCTCCTGGAAGCGGACGGCAAGGTCGTGGGCAGCGCGCTGATCGGCCAGCAGTTCGACGCGCCGCGCTACTTCTGGGGCCGCCTCTCGGCGACCTCGCCGATGCCGTACAACGCGCAGGGCTCGTCGGGCTCGAATTTCGGGCCGACCAACCCCGCGCTCGCCGACGAGGTGAAAGGCCGTATCGCCGCGCTCAAGGCCGCGGGCACCGATGTCTCGCAGCCGGTTCCCGCCGATCTCGTCACCTCGTCGGGCAGCGGTCTCGATCCCGAGATTTCGCCGGCCGCCGCCGCTTATCAGGTCGCGCGCGTGGCGCAGGCGCGGCACATGAACGCGAACGACGTGCAGGCGCTCGTGGACCGCTACACGAAAGGCCGCCAGTTCGGCGTGTTCGGCGAGCCGCGCGTGAACGTGCTCGAACTCAATCTCGCGCTCGACGGCAAAGCCGCGAGCTGATGCGGCCATGACGCATACCGCGCGCGGTATCCGATGACGGCGCGCGGCACCCGATGACCGCGCGCGGTCCAGCTGCGGTTTCGCGGCGGTTTTACGAGCCTTTTCACAGCCTGTTTGCCAATTGCGCGCCACGGTGAGACGATCGCTCGTGGCGCTTTTTTCAATCCGCGCAAATCCATCGACCCCGCATGAATCGCCCCGATCCCGACGAACTGCTCGACCGTCTGCAACGCGACGAGGAAAAGCGCCGCCGCGGCAAGCTGAAGATTTTCTTCGGCGCTTCGGCGGGCGTCGGCAAGACCTATGCGATGTTGCAGGCCGCGCGCCGGCTCGCGGACGACGGCGTGGACGTCGCGGTCGGTATCGTCGAAACGCACGGGCGCGGCGAAACCGCCGCGCTCACGCAAGGGCTCGACGTGCTGCCGCGCCAGCGCCTCGCCTATCGCGGGCGGCGGATCGACGAATTCGATCTCGACGCGGCGCTCGCGCGCAAGCCGCAGTTGATGCTCGTCGACGAACTGGCGCACTCGAACGTGCCGGGCGCGCGCCACCTGAAACGCTGGCAGGACGTGGTCGAACTGCTCGACGCGGGCATCGACGTGTACACGACCGTCAACGTGCAGCACCTCGAAAGTCTCAACGACGTGGTCGGGCAAATCACCGGCATCCGGGTGATGGAAACCGTGCCCGACCGCGTGTTCGATCACGCCGACGAAGTGACGCTCGTCGATCTGCCGGCCGAGGAACTGCTCGACCGCATGCGCGACGGCAAGGTGTATCTGCCCGCGCAGGCCGAGCGCGCGGTGCGCAACTTCTTTCGCAAGGGCAACCTGATCGCGCTGCGCGAACTCGCGCTGCGTCGCACCGCCGACCGCGTGGACGCGCAGATGCGCGAATATCGCGCCGACCGCTCCATCCAGCGCGTGTGGCAGGCGCGCGAGCGTTTGCTCGTGTGCGTGGGGCCGGGCGGCGAGGCCCATGCGCTCGTGCGCGCGGCGGCGCGGCTCGCGGCCAGCCTGCGGGCCGACTGGATTGCCGTGTACGTGGAAACGCCCAGGCTCCAGCGCCTGCCCGACGCGATTCGCGAGCGCACGCTCGGCGCACTCAAGCTCGCCTCCGAACTGGGCGCGGAAACGGCCACGCTCGCGGGCGATGACGCCGCCGCCACGCTGGTCGGCTATGCGCGGCTGCGCAACGTGTCGAAGCTGGTCGCGGGCGGGGCGGTGCGCGCGGGTTTTTCGCGCTGGCTCAAGCGCCCGTTCGTCGAGCGTCTGGCCGCGAAGGCCGGCGATATCGACCTCACGCTCGTGCGGGCGAACGAAGGCGCCGCCCGCGCCGGCGAGTCTCGCGCGCCCCATGCCGCCGCGCGGGCGGCCGGCGCCTGGCGCGACGCGCTCGCGGCGGGCGGCGCGCAGCGTTCGCCGCCGCGCGCTTATGCGGCGGCGCTCGTGATCTGCGCCTGCGTGACGGTCGTGGCGAGCCAGTTGATCGACCGCATCGATCTCGCGAATCTCGTCATGCTGTATCTGCTCGGCGTGATTTTCGCGGCGGTCAAGCTCGGGCGCGGTCCCGGCGTGATGCTCTCGTTCGCGAGCGTGGCGGCCTTCGACTTTTTCTTCGTGCCGCCGCGCATGTCGCTGTCGGTCACGGACACGCAATATCTGCTCACGTTCGTCGGCATGCTGCTCACGTCGCTCGTCATCAGCCATCTCACGTCGAGCCTGCGCCGCGAAGCGAGCGTCGCGCACCGCCGCGAGCAGCGCACCGGCGCGATGTACGCGATGGCGCGCGAACTGGCCGCGGCGCTCACCACCGAGCAGATCGTCGCGATCGGCAGCCGGCACGTGAGCGAGGTGTTCGGCGCGCGCGTGGCGCTGTTGCTGCCCGATAGCGCCGACAAGGTCCAGCAGAAAGTGGAGGAGCCCGATCCGCAGATCATGCTCGACGCGGCGAGTCTCGACGTGGACGTCGGCCAGTGGGTCTACGACCAGCAAAAGCCGGCCGGACGCGGCACCGACACGCTGCCCGCCGCCGCCGCGCGCTACCTGCCGCTCAAGGCGCCCATGCGCACGCGCGGCGTGCTGGCCGTGATTCCGCGCGACGCGGGCGAGCTTCGGGTGCCCGAGCAGCAGCGCATGCTCGACGCGTTCGCCGCGCAGATCGCGCTCGCGCTCGAACGCGTGCATTACGTCGACATCGCGCGCGACGCGCTCGTCAGCATGGAGTCCGAGCGCCTGCGCAACTCGCTGCTTTCGGCCATTTCGCACGACTTGCGCACGCCGCTCACGTCGATCGTCGGGTTTTCGTCGATGCTCGCGCAAACGCACGAGCCCGCCGACGCGCGCGACCCGCGCGAGAGCGAACTGATCGAGGCGATCCACGACGAGGCGCTGCGCATGACCGGCATCGTCACGAATCTGCTGGACATGGCGCGCCTTCAGGCGGGCAGCCTCAAGCTCAACCGCCAGTGGACGCTGCTGGAGGAAACCGTGGGCGCGGCGCTGGCCGCGTGCCGCCGCGTGCTCGCGCGTCATCCGGTGCGCGTGAATCTGGAAGCGGGGCTGCCGCTGCTGCAACTCGACGCCGTGCTGATGGAGCGCCTGTTCGCGAACCTGCTCGAAAACGCGGCCAAATACACGCCCGCCGACACGCCGCTGACCATCGCGGCGCGGCGCGTGGAGGCGGCGGACGGCGCGCCGCGCGTGCGCGTGTCGATCGACGACAACGGGCCCGGCTTGCCGCCCGGCATGGGCGAGCGCGTGTTCGAGAAGTTCACGCGCGGCGAGAAGGAGTCGGCGAAACCGGGCATCGGGCTCGGGCTCGCGATCTGCCGCGCGATCGTGGAGGCGCACGGCGGTACAATCGGCGCGGCCAATCGCGTGACGGCCGACGGCCGCGTGCAGGGCGTGTCGTTCTGGTTCACGCTGCCCGTCGAGCCGCCGCCGCCGTTGCCGAGCGACGCCGCCGATCTGGAGGCCGATGCCGATGCCGCAGCGCAAGCCGCTTCCGCTTCCGATGTCGATGTCGATGTCGATGTCGGCGCGGAGCGCCGCGCCGCCGCGGAACCTGCCACTCAACCTGCCGCTCAACCCGCCGATCCCAAACACATTCATGAGTGATCCGAGCGTCTCCGTCGTCCTGATCGAAGACGAAAAGCAGATTCGCCGTTTCGTGCGCGCCTCGCTCGAAGGCGAGGGCATGGTGGTACACGACGCCGAAACCGGCAAGCAGGGGCTCGTGGAGGCGGCCACGCGCAAGCCCGATCTCGTGATCGTCGATCTCGGTTTGCCCGACACCGACGGCCTCGACGTGATCCGCGAACTGCGCGGCTGGAGCGACTTGCCCGTGATCGTGCTTTCCGCGCGCACGCAGGAAACCGAGAAAGTGGCCGCGCTCGACGCCGGCGCCGACGATTACCTCACCAAGCCGTTCGGGGTGTCGGAATTGCTCGCGCGCATCCGTGCGCAGTTGCGGCGGCGCAATCGCAGCAACGCGACCGAGGCGCCGCTCGTGAGCTTCGGCGCGGTGAGCGTCGATCTGGGTTTGCGCCGGGTCACGCGCGAAGGCGCGCCCGTGCATCTCACGCCGATCGAATACCGTCTGCTCGCCACGCTCGTGCGCGATGCCGGGCGCGTGCTCACGCACCGGCAATTGCTGCGCGAGGTGTGGGGGCCGTCGCATGTGGAGAGCAGCCACTATCTGCGCATCTACATGGCGCATCTGCGGCAAAAGCTCGAACGCGACCCCGCGCAGCCCGAGCACATCGTCACCGAAACGGGCGTGGGTTATCGGCTCGTCGGCGCGCAGTAGGTAGACGTTTGCAGCGGATCGGCGTAAAAGGGCGGGAAAAGAGCGAGAAAAGGACGAGAAAGCGCGGCGAAAGCGCAGGTTGTGTTAAATTACGTCACTGTAAGGACGGCCTTGCGCATTTTCTCAAACCGGGGACGGCCCCATTTTTTGGTGGAGCGTCTCTCGTGTGCTGGTTTCTTCTTCTCATCGCCGGCCTGCTCGAAGTGGCATGGGCGGCCGGTCTCAAGACCTCTGAAGGTTTCACGCGGCTCTGGCCGTCCGTTTTCACGGTCGTGACGGCGCTCGTCAGCTTCGGGCTGCTCGCGATGGCCATGCGCCAATTGCCGCTGGGCACCGCCTATGCGGTGTGGACGGGCATCGGCGCGGTGGGCGCGTTCGTGTTCGGCATCGTCATGATGGGCGAGGCGGTGAGCGCGGCGCGGATCGCCAGCGCGACGCTGATCGTGCTCGGCATCGTTGGCCTTAAGCTGACGTCGGCCGCCTGAGACCGCCAGCCGCGCGCGCTGAAATCGCGCCGCCGCGCCCCGCGCCGCTGCGGCGCCGGTGCCGACGCGGGCGCCACGCGCACTGGCGCGCGTGCGCAACACGGCGGCGGTGCGGCGGCGAGCGTGGCTATAATGGAACCGTCATATCCCGAAAACTTTCCGTGCCGCTTCGTGCGGCGGGCGCGCGCGTCCTCCCGAGGGCGCCGGCGCCCGCCAGGCGGCGCGGCGCAAGGCCCCGGCCACGCCACGCGAGGAGGCAGCCATGCTGGAACCACTTTCGCTCGCGGCGGGCCTGTCGTGGGGCAGCGGCCTGCGCCTCTACCTCACCGTATTGATGGCGGGCGTATTGCAGCGCCTGGGCTTCATCCATCTTCCCGACACGCTCGCCGTGCTGGGTTCGCCGTGGGTGATCGGCATCGCGGGCGCGCTCACGGTGCTCGAATTTCTCGCCGATAAAGTCCCCGCGCTCGACTCGCTGTGGGACGCCGTGCATACCTTCATCCGGATTCCGGCGGGCGCCGTGCTCGCGGCCGGCGCGCTCGGCCACGCCGACCCGGCGCTGCTCACCGTCGCCGCGCTCGCGGGCGGCACGCTCGCCGGCACCGCGCATCTCGCCAAGGCGGGCACGCGCGCGCTCATCAATCTGTCGCCCGAACCGGTGTCGAACGTCGTGACCTCCACCGCCGAGGACGGCCTGACCTTCGTCGGCGTGTTGCTCGCCTTCTTCGTGCCGCTGCTGTTCCTCGTGATGGTCGTGGGTTTCCTCGTGCTGGCCGCGTGGGCGCTGCCGCGCCTGTGGCGCGGCGTGCAGGGCGGCTTTCGCGGCATGGCCACGCACATGGTCTCGCGCCTGTCCTTGCGAGGGCGTCACGATTGAGCGGTTCCTCCTCGCCCGGCTCGTCCACGTCCGGGCCGCGCCGCGCGGCCCTGCGCCCGACGCCCTCCTGGCCCGATCTCGTGCGCCTTGCCGCGCAAATGACGGCGCGCGACTGGCGCGCGGGCGAGCTGACGATGCTGCTGCTCGCGCTCGTGCTTGCCGTGGCGGCGCTCGCGAGCGTGGGTTTTCTCGCCGATAGGTTGCAGCGCGGTCTCGAACGCGACGCGCGCCGCATGATCGCGGCCGACTTCATCGTGCGCGCCGATCATCCCGTCGATCCGGCTTTCGCGAACGAGGCGAAGTCGCTGGACTTGCGCACCGCGACCACGGCGATTTTCCCGAGCATGGTGAGCGCGGGCGCGAGCCATCGCGCTGCTTCGTCGAACGCGGATTCGAACGCGGATTCGAACGCGCGGGCAAACGCAGGAGCAAACGCAAAGCCAAACCCGCAGGCAAACGCACAAGCAAACGCACAAGCAAACGCACGACTCAATACCCAGGCCGGCGCGGCCCCGAACGTCCAGGCTCCCACGCGCCTTGCGGCGGTCAAGGCCGTTTCGGCGGGCTATCCGTTGCGCGGCGCCTTGCGTATCGCCGATCGACCCGGCGGCCCCGACCGCGAAGCGCAGGGCATTCCGCCGCCCGGCACCGTCTGGGTCGACGACGAACTGCTCGACGCGCTCAAGCTGCATGTCGGCGATGCGGTGAAGGTCGGCACACGCAGCTTCGTCATCAGCGCGATCATCACGCGCGAACTCGATCGCGGCTTCTCGTTCGTCAACTTTTCGCCGCGCCTGATGATCCGCGCGGACGAGATCGCGTCGACGGGCTTGACCGGCTACGGCAGCCGCGTGACCTACCGCCTGCTGGTGGCGGGCGCCGACGCGAACGTGGCGCGCTTCGCCGCGTTCGCCCACACCCAGGCGGACGGCGGCAAGATGCGCGGCGTCGTGCTCGAGTCCTTGCAGGACGGCCAGCCGCAGGTGCGCCAGACGCTCGATCGCGCGCGCCATTTCCTCACGCTCGTTTCGCTGCTGACGGCGCTGCTCGCGGCCGTGGCGATCGCCATGGCCGCGCATCGCTATACGCGCCGCCATCTCGACGGCTGCGCGGCCATGCGCTGCCTCGGCGCGAGCCAGCGCACGCTGCGCTCGATCTTCGTGCTCGAATTCGCCGGGCTCGGTCTCGCGGGCGGCGCGATCGGCGTGGCGCTCGGCTATGCGGGGCACCTTGCGCTGCTCGCGTGGCTCGGCAATCTCATCGACGTCGTGCTGCCGTATCCGGGGCCGCTGCCCGCGATCGAAGGCATCGCCGCCGGTCTCGTGCTGTTGCTGGGCTTCGCGCTGCCGCCGCTGCTGCCGCTCACGCGCGTGCCGCCCGTGCGCGTGCTGCGCCGCGAGTGGGGCGACGAAGGGCGCGCCGCGTGGGCCGCGTATGGCGTGGGCATCGCGCTGTTCGCGGGCCTGCTCGTGGTCGCGGCGGGCGAGTTGAAGCTCGGCGGCATCGTCGCCGGCGGTTTCGCCATCGGGCTGCTGGTGTTTGCCGGCATCGCGCGCATTGCGCTCTGGTGCGCGGCGCGCGTGGCGCGCAGCGAGCGGCTGGGCGGGCAGGGGCGCGCGGGCGTGGGCTGGCGTTACGCGCTGGCTTCGCTGGAGCGGCGGCCGGGTGCGAGCGCCTTGCAGATCACGGCGCTTGCCATCGGCCTCATGTGCCTGCTGCTGATCGCGATGACGCGCAACGATCTCGTCGAAGGCTGGCGCAAGTCCACGCCGCCTGATGCGCCCAACGAATTCCTCATCGACATCCAGCCCGATCAGCGCGACGCCGTGGCCGCGTGGCTCGCCTCGCACGGCATCGGCGACAGCGCGCTGGAGCCGATGGTGCGCGGCCGCCTCATCGCCATCAACGGCCGCGCCGTGAATCCCGATCAGTACAAGGACGAGCAGGCGCGCCGGCTCGTGGACCGCGAGTTCAATCTCTCGTACACGACCAAGCTGCCCGACGACAACCGCCTGACGGCGGGCGCGTGGTACGGCGATTCGAGCGCGCCGCAGCTTTCGATCGAGCAGGGGCTCGCGAAAATCCTCGGCGTGAAGCCCGGCGACGTGCTCAAGTTCGACGTGACCGGGCTCGAAGTGTCGGCGCCCGTGACGAGCGTGCGCAAGCTCGACTGGGGCTCGTTCAAGGTCAACTTCTTCGTGCTGATGCCGCCCGCGCTGCTGCACGATTTTCCGGCCACCTACATCACGAGCTTCCACTTGCCGCCCGCGCGGCGCGGCGTGGTCGACGGGCTCGTCGCGCAATATCCGAACGTGACCGCCATCGACATCGCGCCGATTCTCGCGCAGATCGAGCGCGTGCTCGAACAGGTGATCGGCGCGGTGCAGTTCCTGTTTCTCTTCACGCTCGCGGCGGGCGTGCTCGTGCTCTATGCGGCGCTCGCGGGCACGCGCGACGAGCGCATGCGCGAGTCGGCGCTGCTGCGCGCGCTGGGCGCATCGCATCGGCAGGTGCGCGCGGTGCAGGTGGCCGAGTTCCTTTGCGTGGGCGCGCTGGCGGGCTTGATGGCCGCGACCGGCGCGCAGGTCGTCGGGTCGATACTGGCCACGCGCGTGTTCGAGTTTTATCTCGCGTTCGATCCTTGGCTCGTGCCGGCCGGCGTGGCGGCGGGCGTGCTGTGCGCGGGCGTGGGCGGCTGGATCAGCCTGCGGCACGTGCTCGCGCGGCCCGCGTTGCAGTCGTTGCGCGACGCCTGACGATGCATGAGGGCGCAGACGATGGCGCGGTCCTGGCGCGCCGCGCTGCGTGTATGATGCCGGGGCTTCTTCCGCCCATGCCATGACCACCGAAACGATCAAGCCGCGCCGCGCGAAGGCCGCGGCCGCCCGCGCCCGAACCGCAACCGAAGCCGCGCCCGAAGCCGCGCCCGAAGCCGCGCCCGAAGCCGCGACCCAAGCCGCGACCCAAGCCGCGCCCGCGCGCTTTCTCGACACCTATCTGGCCGCACTGCTCGCGCGCGCCAGCAGCCTCATTTCCGACGAATTTCACGCCACGCTCGCGCGCAAGAAAATCCCCGCGCTGCAATGGCGCGTGCTCGCGTGTCTTTCCGACGGGCCATTGCCGATGGGCGATCTCGGCCGCTTTATCCTCGCGAAGCAGCCGACCGTGAGCAAGCTCGTCGACCGCATGGAAGCGGCGGGGCTCGTCGAGCGCCAGGAAGATCCCGCGAGCCGCCGCCGCACGCTGGTCGCGCTCACGGCCAAAGGCGGCGCGCTGGCCGCCGAACTCGTGGCGCTCGCGCTGGAGCACGAAGCTTCGGTGCTGCTGCCGTTTCCGGCCGAAACCACGCAGATTTTCATCGACGTGCTGCGTCAACTGATCGCGCAGCATTCAAGGTGACGCCGGCGGCCGTTCAAAGCGCGAGACTGCCCGTGCTCGTGCCGCCGCACACGTAAAGCGTTTGCCCCGTGATGAAGCCGTTTTCGGGCGCGGCGAAAAACATCGCGGCGCGCGCGACGTCGTCGGGTTGGCCGAGGCGGCCGACGGGAATGCCGGCGGCGATCTGCGCGACTTTCGGGCTGCCAGCGGGCACGATCTCATGGAACATGCCGGTCTGGACCGGGCCGGGCGCGATGGCGTTTGCGGTCACGCCGAGCGGCCCGAGTTCGAGCGCCCAGGTGCGCACGAGGCCGAGCATGCCGGCCTTCGTTGCCGAATACACGGTGCGCGTGGCGAGGCCGAGCGCCGCGCGCGACGAGATCAGCACGAGGCGGCCAAAATGCGCGGCCTGCATCGCGGGCAGCATGGCCTGCGCGAGCGCGATGGGCGCGCCCAGGTGCAGGTTCGTGAGCGCGCCGAGATCGTCGTGCGAGACATCGGCCAGCAGCGCGGGGCGAATCACGCCCGCGTTGTGGATCAACGTGGTGGGCGCGTGGTGCGCACGGCTCGCGGCGACTTCGGCGGCGGCCTCGCGCGTGGCTCGGGCATCGCAGAGATCGACTTCGAGCGCGTGCAGCCGCGCGTGGCCCGGCGCGTTGCTGCGCCGGTCGAGCGAGATCACTTCGTAGCCCGCCGCGAGCAGATGTTCGACGATCGCGCGGCCGATGCCCGCGTTGCCGCCGGTGACGATTGCCGCCAAGGTTGAGGTCGTTTGCATCGTGTCGCTCCTTTCGTCAGGGCAGCACCACGAGGAAGTCGTGGTCGGGAAAGCGTGCGGCGCTCGCCGCGAACGCGGTATGCACGGAGGGAAAGGAAAGCGTATCGCTCACGCGGGCCTCACAGAAAAAGCTGAACGGAGGGCAGCGCCGCTTCGCAGTTGAGCAGGTCGACGCGCTTTTCGCGCAGGCGCAGCGTGCCGTTTTCGTCGACGAGATGATGACGCGCGACGCCCGTGAGCACGAGTTGTTCGTCCGCGCGCGCTTCGGCATAAAAGAACGGCGTGCGCAGGCGATAGCCCTCGGCGCTCGCAAGTTCGATCTCGGGCCGTTGCAGGACGTGCTGGCAACGGCTTTCCGGCTGCTGCGAATAGGCGCGCGGCTGCTTGAGGCGTTCGATGCGCAGCTTGAGCAGCAGGCGATCCTCGTACATCAGCGAGGCGTGGTTGAGGCCGTCCTGCTGATCGTGTACGAGCGGAACCCAGTAAAGGCCGTTTTCGGCGAAGAGTTCGTACCATGCGTCGAAGCGTTTCTCGTCGAGCAGGCGCGCTTCGCGGTACACGAAGTCGATCAAGGTGTCGTGGGAGATCGTCATCAAGGGCTCCGCGTTTAGTCGTGCGCGTGCGGGGCCATGTAGCGCGCCCACGCACGAAACTGGTTGCGCATCGAGATTTCGCTCGTGCCGTTCACGGTCAGGTCTTTCGCGCCGGTTTCTTCGGGACGATAGTCGCGGTGCAGGCTGACCCAGTCGTTGCCGTTCGCGGCAAGTCCTTCCTGGATCGCGCGGTACGCGTGCAGGTCGTCGTGGCCGACCACGGACATCGGCGAGTTGATGAGGCGCGAGTAGGTGAGCGTGCGTTGCAGCAGCGCGTCGGGCGCGCCCTTGAGGCGAAACGTCCACGACTCGATCACCGTTTTGTCTGGCGCGATGGGCCGCACCACGCGTATTGCCTGAATCGCGCCCTTGATCGTGAGGCTCGGGTAATAGACGGTGTTGTGGCGCGAGGTGCCGAGCACGCTTTGCGCCTTGGCTTCGCCCCAGGCTTCCACGAGCTGTTGCTCGTATTCGGGCAGCGACGAATAGCTCGAATGGATCGAGAAGTTCACGCCCGTGTAGCTATGGCCGTTTTCGAACACGCGCACGCCCATGCCGTCGAAGAACGCGTAATCGGAAACGAAGGGCACGAACTGCTCGATGGCCATGGGCTTGGGCTCGTCGGCGGGCTTGCCCTCCCAAAGCTTTTTGGCGGTGCCAGCCGAGGACTCGTGCGCGACCATCGGATGCATCGTGTCGTTGAGATTTTCGACGAACATCTTCCAGTTGCAGTTGTGTACGTAGCGCAGGCAGCCGCCCGCGATTTCGAGTTCGCCTTCGGGCGAACGGTCGGCCATGTTGTCGATGGACGAGAGCGAGTCGCCAAAATAATCGAGAAAACTCGGGCCTTCTTCGGCAAGGCGCACGAACACGAAGCCGCGGTAGGTTTGCACGTTGGCGAGGGCGGTTAGTCCTTGCCCGGAGGGACATTCGTTCAGGCGCGTGGTTTCGTAGCCGCTCTTGAGCGGAATGGCGAGCGGCTTTCCATCGGTTCTATAGGTCCAGGCATGATACGGACACCGAAAGAATTTCCCGGTGTTGCCGCTGGGCGCGCCGACGAGTTTCGCGCCTTTATGCGCGCAGCGGTTCATCAGCACGCGCAGGCTGCCGTCGGCCTGACGCACCATCACGAGCGGTTGTTTCGCGATATCGACGCTCAGATAGTCGCCCGCATGAGGCACCTGGCTCGCGTGACCGACGTAAATCCAGGTGCGGCTGAATAGCCGCTCCATTTCCAGGTCGAACACTTCCTGGTCGAGATAGACGTCGCGATGCACCTGGTCCGGCTCAACGAGCGCGGCAAGCGCGGCGTGATCTTCGCGGTAGCGTGGCATGAGAATCTCCCGTGGGGAAAGGGCGCGGCGGGTTTGGCGCCGGGCTGATGCGTGAAGCCTGGGCGTCTTTATGCGTCGATCACGAGCCGCGCCGCGCGCGAACGCGACACGCAAACGTGCATGACCTTGCCCGCGCGCTTTTCGCTTTCGCTCAGGCAGTAATCGCGATGATCGACTTCGCCTTCGATTACGCCGACCTGGCATACGCCGCATTCGCCGCGTTTGCAGTCGTAGAGCGGGTCGAGTCCGGCGTCGAGCATGGCATCGAGAATGGATTGCGCGGGTGCCACGCGCAACGTGACGTTCGACTGCCGGCATTCGACTTCGAAAGCCGTGTCGCTGTCTTGAGGCGCGCCGGCGGCGAACAGTTCCGAGCGGATGCGCTCGCGCGGCCAGCCGCGCGCCGTGGCGAGCGCAATCGTTGCGTCGATCAAACCTTGCGGGCCGCACACGTAGATCGGTTGCGCGGGCTCGAGCGTGTCGAGCAGCCGCGCGAGATCGAATCGATCCAGTTCGGACTGCTCATCGTCGCCGTAAAGATGCAGCGCCTCGTTGCACAGCGCGCGCAGTTCGCCGGCGAAAGCGAGCTGCGCCTTCGCGCGTCCCGTGTAATGCAGCGCGAACTTGCGTCGTTGCGCGAGCAGCGCGCTTGCCATCGACGCAATCGGCGTGATGCCGATGCCGCCCGCGATCAGCACCGCGTTGTCTTGTTCGTCGAGCGCAAACGCATTCACAGGGGCGGTGATGCGCAGTGTGTCTCCGGCGCGCACTTGGGTGTGCATATGCAGCGAACCGCCCGCACCGCGGTCTTCACGGCGCACGGCCAGCAAATAGTGATCGGGCGCCGTTTGCGCTTGCGTGTGCGGCGCGAGGTTGACGAGCGAATACGCGCGCCAGTCCTCGCCTTGCGGCGTGCGGACCTGCACGCGAACATGCGCGCCCGCGCGGTAGCCCGGCAGCGCGCGGCCGTTGACGGCGCGCAGGCGAAACGCGCTGACGTGCGCGGTGAGCGGCGTGACGGCTTCGACGATGACCTCGAAGCTGCCGGCAGGATGGGCTGCGCTCATGCCGTGGCTCCTCGAGCGAAGGCGGGTGTCATGGGGCGTCTCCTTGCCGCGTTGGGTTGCACGGCGGTTGCGTCGACGCAGCGCGAGGCTGCGTGGATTCTCGCGATAACTATGCGGTAGCTACGCGCTAACTACGCGTTAACCCTTTAGATGCGAATATATGAAAATTCATGTTTTTTATTGGATAATGAAAATATTCGACTGTCAAGGCGATCACGATGAACGACGAAGGAGGGCACGATGCGGCCGCGGTCTCGATCGCGGGCGGCGAGGTGCTGTTTCCGGCGCGTTATCGCTGCCCGCATTGCGGCGCGGCCGGGTTCGCGAGCCAGGATGCGCCGCGGGGCGTGATCGAGGAAACCACGGTGGTGCGTCGCCGCGTGGACGCCGGCTCTGCGGGCGACGTCTGTCTCGCGAGGGTGCGCACGGCGGGCGGCGTGGTCGTGATCGCGCGGCTCGATGCGGCGTTGCCGGTCGGCACGACCGTGGCGCTTTTCGTCGACGATCGTCATCGGGTGCTCGCGCGCGCGGCGGCGTGAAATGCGCGTGGAGCGCACGCTGACCGGCCGCGCGCCGCTATGCGAAAATCGCGGATTCGCAGCGGCGCGCGCGGATGTGCATGAATGTGCGCGAATATGCGTGAACGCGTGCGCCGCTGCTCTCCCTTTTGCCGTGATGAAACCGTATGACCGATCCAGCCGACGAAGCGCCGACGCAACCCACCGCGTTCGAACTCATCGGCGGCGAGGCGCGCGTGCGCGAACTCGTCGACCGTTTCTATGACCTGATGGACCTCGAGGCCGAATTCGCGGGCATTCGCGCGCTGCATCCGCCAACGCTCGACGGCTCGCGCGACAAAACCTTCTGGTTCCTGTGCGGCTGGCTCGGCGGCCCGGACCACTATATCGAGCGCTTCGGGCATCCGCGCTTGCGCGCGCGCCACCTGCCGTTCGCGATCGCCTCCTCGGAGCGCGACCAGTGGCTGCGCTGCATGGCGTGGGCGATGCAGGACATCGGCTTGCCCGAGCCGCTGCGCGAACGCCTGCTGCATTCGTTTTTCGATACCGCCGACTGGATGCGCAACCGGCCGGGTTGATCGGCGTCGATGGCCAAGTGTGCCGGCGTGCGCGCCGGTACAGTCCGGCAGCGGCACGCGCGGGCCGTTCGGCGGCCGGTTAAGCGATGTGCCCATAATGGCCGCTCGCGCTCGGCGCTTCGATCGCGCCGCTTCGATCGAGCCAGTCGATAACACCGGCCGCTCGCGCTCGGCGAGCCCATCAACATGCATGACAGGAGACCCACGATGACGACCACCCGCGCGCTCTTTCGCGACGACGCCTATCTCACGCACTGCGACGCCACCGTGCTCGCTGTCGGCGAGGACGGCGTGCGGCTCGACCAGACCGTGTTCTATCCGCTCGGCGGCGGCCAGGCGGGCGACAGCGGCGCGCTCGTGCTCGAGAGCGGCGAGCGCATCGTGATCGCCGATACGCGCAAGGCAAAATTCGAAGGCGCCACGCCCGACGACGCGCTGCACGTTCCCGCGCCGGGCCAGGAAGCGCTGCTCGCGCGTCTCGCGGCGGGCGAGCGCGTGCGCGCCGAGATCGACTGGGCGCGCCGCCATCGGCATATGCGTCTGCATACGGCGAGCCACCTGATGTGCGCGGTGCTGCCGTATGCCGTGGACGGGTGCAGCATCACGACCGACTACGCGCGTCTGGACTTCGCGACGGTCGAGCCGATCGGGCGCGAACAGGTGGAAGCCCGGCTTGCCGAACTCGTCGCGGGCAAGCATACGGTGGCGACCGAATGGATCACCGACGACGAAATGGCGCAGCGCCCGGAACTCGTGCGCACGATGAGCGTGAAGCCGCCGATGGGACTCGGGCGCGTGCGTTTGCTGCGCATCGAAAACGTGGATTTGCAGCCGTGCGGCGGCACGCACGTGCGAAACACGGAGGAAATCGGCGCGTTGCGCGTCGCGAAGCTGGAGAAGAAAAGCGCGCGCACGCGCCGCCTCGTGCTGGAACTCGCGTGAGCGGCAACGCGCTCGATGCGCGGGCGCGCGAGGTGCTCGACTTCTGGTTCGGCGCGGCGGGTTCGCCCGAGCGCGGCCGGGAGCGCAAGCTCTGGTTTCGCAAGCGCGAGGCGTTCGACGTGCAACTGCGCGAGCGCTTCGGCGCGTTGCTCGAAGCGGCGCGCGCGGGCGAATGCGACGCGTGGTGCGCGACGCCCGAAGGTGCGCTCGCGCTCGTGATCGTGCTCGACCAGTTTTCGCGCAATTGCCTGCGCGGCACGCCGCAAGCCTTTTCCGCCGATGCCAAGGCGCTCGCCGTTGCGTGCGCGATGGTCGAAAGCGGCGCGGACCGGCGGCTGCCCGACGCGTATCACCGCGTATTCGCCTATATGCCGTTCGAGCATGCGGAGTCGATGGAAATGCAGCGCGAGTCGCTGCGCCTTTTCGGCGAGCTGGCGAAACAGCCGGCGCCGGGCCTGGCGGGTTTTTACGATTACGCGCGCCGCCATGCCGAAGTGATCGAGCGCTTCGGGCGCTTTCCGCACCGCAATGCGTTGCTGGGGCGCGCATCGACAGAAGCCGAACTCGCATTCCTGCGCGAGCCCGGTTCGCGGTTTTGAGGCGAGCGCCGCGCGGCGGTGGAAGCGGCGGCGAAAGCGGCGGCGGAACCGCTGGCTAAAATCAACGGCCGAAACCAGCGGCTAAAACCAGCAGCTAAAACCGGCGGCTAAAACCGGCGGCCCGAATCAACGCCCGCCGCTTACGTCGAGGATCGCGCCCGTCACGTACGAAGCGGCGTCGCTCAACAACCACACGATCGTTTGCGCTACTTCCTCGGCACTGCCCGGGCGGCCGAGCGGCGTTTGCGCGCCGAGCACGGCAGCGCGGTCGGGGCGGCCGCCGCTCGCGTGAATCTCGGTGTCGATCAGGCCGGGGCGCACGGCGTTCACGCGCACGCCTTGCGGCCCGAGTTCCTTCGCCAGCCCGAGCGTCATGGTGTCGACGGCGCCCTTGGACGACGCGTAATCGACATATTCGTTCGGTGCGCCCAGCCGTGCCGCCGCCGACGACACGTTCACGATGGACCCGCCGTCGCCGCCGCGATCCTTCGACATGCGCCGCGCCGCTTCGCGCGCGCACAGGAACGCGCCGTACACGTTCACGTCGAATATGCGCTTGAGGCGCTCGGCGCTCATGTCCGCGACCTGGCTGCCCGGCGCGACGATGCCCGCGTTGTTCACGAGCGCGTCGATGCGTCCGTATGCCGTTTCGAGCGCGTCGAACATGGCGATCACGTCGGCTTCGCTCGCCACGTCGCCGCGCAGCACGCGCGCGCGGCCGCCGGCGCGGCCGACTTCGGCGGCGGTTTCGTCGGCGGCCGGTTCGTTGCGCAGATAGTTGACGCCTACGGTCCAGCCCTGCGCGCCCAGCAGTTGCGCCGTCGCGCGGCCAATGCCGCGCGCGGCGCCCGTGATCAGAACGACCTTGCTCATGGCGATGCGCCCATTGTTGCGATGCGGTTGAGGAAACGGCGTGCTCGCGCCGGCTGACGCGCGCCTACACGTTCTCGCGCAAATCGGCCCACTTGTCCTTCGCCGGCGCGTGATACCGCGAGAGCTTCGCGAGCAGCGCCGCGGGATCGGCGTCCACTTGCAGCATCTCGCGGTAGGTTTCGCGCATGAAGCCTTCGCGCACGGTGTGGTCGAGCAACGCCATGAGCGGATCGTAAAAGCCGCCGATGTTGAGCACGCCCACCGGCTTGCGGTGATAGCCGAGCTGCGCCCACGTATAGACCTCGAACAGTTCCTCGAGCGTGCCCGCGCCGCCCGGCATCGCCACGAAGGCGTCCGAAAGGTCGGCCATCATCTTCTTGCGATGATGCATGTCGGGCACGACGTGCAGCTCGGTGAGGCCCGCGTGGCCCACTTCCTTGTCGACCAGCAGCTCGGGAATCACGCCGATGGCGCGTCCGCCGTTCTGCATGACCGTGTCGGCGATCACGCCCATCAGGCCGACCTTGCCGCCGCCGTAAACGAGCGCGAGGTCCGCGGCGACGAGCGCGCGGCCGAACGCCTGCGCGGCTTCGGTATAAAGCGGTCTGGCTCCGTGCGAGGAGCCGCAATAAACGCAAACGGCTTTCATGCGTGTGCTGTCCTGTATGCGGGAAACGTGCGGCGGCTTCAGCCGCGATTGTCCTTGGCGCCGGCGGCGCTCGCGCCTTCGCGCGGCGGCAGGTAGTCGTAGAACTCGCGCTTGGCGAGCTTGCCGGAAACCAGGTCGTCGAAGAGTTCGCGCGCGCGGCCGCGCAGGTACGGCGCCATCAGCGAGACGATCTGCACGCTCACCTGATGCAGTTCGTCGCGAATCGCTTCCTGGTCGTTGTACTTGCGCGGGTTCATCACGAACTGGTACGAGAGCCAGTACGTGGCGATCACGCCGATATTGGTGGCGATCACGGCAATCTCGGCGGGCGTGGCCACCATGTCGCCGTCCTCGAGCAGTTGTTCGCAGAACTGCTGCGCGAAGTGTACCTTGTGGCTGATGATCTGCTTGAAGTGCATTTCCAGCGTGCGGTTGCGCGCGAGGAGATCGTTCAGGTCGCGATAGAGGAAGCGGTAGCGCCAGGTGAAATCGACCATGTATTGCAGGTATGCCCACATTTCGTCGATGGTGGCGCGATGGTCCTCGGGGAAACGCAGACGCTTTTCGATCTCCTGCTCGAACTGGCTGAAGATGCTGTTGATGATGTCGTCTTTGTTGCGGAAGTGGTAGTACAGGTTGCCTGGACTGATCTCCATTTCCTCGGCGATGGTCGTCGTGGTGACGTTCGGCTCGCCGATCTCGTTGAACAGTTTCAGCGACAGCTCGAGAATCCGTTCGCGTGTACGGCGGGGAGGTTTGGCTTCCATGTCGTCCGGCCCTGAAAAAGCAGTACCGGGCCAAAACGCTCGCAATGGCTGCGCGCGTGGCCCGGATGCGGTTGGTCTTTTTTAAGACTGTCGTTCGATTATAAACCGACGGCCTGGCGCGAAACGGCGAGCGTGGGCGGGCGTGAGTCGCGGCGGCGCGTGCCGGGCGGAAAACGATGCGGGGAAAAGCGCGAGGCGTGACCCGTGACCCCGAGCCCGTGACCCGTGACCCGATAGCCGGAGGCGCTTGCCGCGCTTCGGGCGCTCGCAGTGCCTATAGCGCTTGCAGCCAGCGCAGCAGCGGCGGCCCGTAGTGCGGCACGAGGATGAGGCCCCACGTCATGACGCAGAGCGCGAGCGCGACAGTCACGGCCGCGCTGCCGAGGTCCTTCGCGCGCCCGGACAGCTCGTTGCGTTCGAGGCCGATGCGATCGACGGCATTTTCGATGCTCGAATTGAGCAGCTCGACGATCAGCACAAGCATGACGGAGCCGAGCAGCAGCACGCGCTCGACCGGCTCGACGGGAATGAACACGCCCGCCGGCACGAGAATCGCCGCGAGCGTGAGTTCCTGGCGGAACGCGCTTTCCTCGCGAATCGCCACGCGAAAACCCTTGATCGAATACTTGAGCGCATGCCACGCGCGCGTGATGCCGCGATTGCCCTTGTACGGGTTGAAGGGCAGCGGCGCGAGCGGATCGTCGGGGCCGAGCGGTTCGTGCAGATGCGGCGGCTCCTGCGCTTCCTGCTGCCTGCGCGTGGAGGAGGAGGCGCCCGCGCGCGCGGCGCTCGGGCGCGCCGGCGCGTTCGCGGAACGCAGCGGAGGAGGCGGTCGTGGCGTCATGACGGTGCGCGTGGGGGTTGCGGTAGCGCTCGCGTGCGAGCCGGTTCCGCGCGCGTGCGGGTGAGTCTCGCTTGCGTGGGAGCCGGTATCGCAGCCGCCGCTACCGCACTCAGTACCGCAGCCGGTATCGCACGCCGTATTGCGCCCAGTATCGCGCCCAGTATCGCCCCCGTGAGAGCGAGTATCGCACTCGTGCGAGGGGCTTGCGCCGCGCGCGTCCTGCGGGTTGGCTTCGCGCGCGGCGTCCGCGGCTTGCCTGACGGTCGAATGGCGGGTCATGCGGGTGGGCGGCCTCGCGCTTAGGCCGCCGCGCTTTTCGTCTGCATCGTCGAACTCGGGCGCGGCTTGAGATGCGAGGCGAACTGCTCCGACGCCGCGCGCCACGAGAAACGCTCGGCCCAGGCGCGCGCGTCGGCGCGATCTATCTTGAGCGCTTCGAGACACGCTTCGCGCAGGTCCTCGTTCATCGCTCCGGCGTTGCTGTGCTCGCCGAGCACGTCGATCGGACCCGTGACCGGATACGCCGCCACCGGCGTGCCGGTCGCGAGCGCTTCGAGCAGCACGAGGCCGAAGGTGTCGGTGCGGCTCGGGAACACGAATACGTCGGCGGCGGCATAGACCTTTGCGAGCTCGGGCTGGCTCAGCACGCCCAGATAGTTCGCCTGCGGATAGCGCGACTTCAGCTCGGCGAGCGCGGGGCCTTCGCCGCACACCCACTTCGAGCCGGGCAGATCGAGCCTGAGAAACGCTTCGACGTTCTTCTCGACGGCCACGCGGCCCACGTAGAGGAAAATCGGCCGCGCGGTGTTGAGCACCTTCGACTCCATCGGCCGGAAAATGTCGAGATCCACGCCGCGCGTCCACAGCACGACATTGGTGAAGCCGAACTTCTCGAGGTCCGCCTTCACGACGGGCGTGGGCGCCATCACCGCGAGCGACGGCTTGTGGAACCAGCGCAGGAAGCGATAGGTCGCCGAAAGCGGAATGCCGAAGCGCGCCTGCACGTACTCGGGAAAGCGCGTGTGGTACGCCGTGGTGAACGGCAGGTCGTGGTCGATCGCGTAGCGGCGCGCGGCAAGACCGAGCGGCCCTTCGGTCGCGATATGGATCGCGTCGGGGCCGAACGCGGCAATGCGCTCGCGCAGGTGGCGCCGCGGCAGCAGCGAGAGGCGGATCTCGGGATACGTGGGGCACGGCACCGTGCGGAATTCGAGCGGCGTGAGCAATTCGACCTGATGCCCGAGCGCGGTCAGCTCGCGCGTGGTGTTCTTCAGCGTTCGAACCACGCCGTTGACTTGCGGCTCCCATGCATCGGTCACGATCATGATCTTCATCGGTCTGCGGCCCTCGGATAGTGCTCGGTGGTGTTGTGACTGCGTTGCTGATGCGGTTTTTGATGCGGTTTTTGATGCGGTTTTTCGGTGCGGTTTCCGGTGCGCTTGATGCGCGCTTCCTGGGCGCTTCATGCGCGCTTCGTGGCCGCTTCGTGGCCGCTTCGCTGCGCCAGCGTCGGCGCGTGCTCGCGGTCGATCGGCGAGGCCGGGCGCGCCCAACATGCGCGTCCTTGACGATTCGAGCCGTTCGGGCCGCCCTGCGCGCTCAGGCGCTGACCCGCGCCTTGCGCGTGGACGCCTGCACTTGCGGAGCTTTCATCACCGTCCAGTTGACGATGCGCAATTCGCCCTCGAAGGTTTCGACGAGCGCGGTGAGGCTTTCGACCCAATCGCCGTCGTTGCAATACAGCACGCCGTCGATCTCGCGGATTTCGGCCTTGTGAATGTGCCCGCACACCACGCCGTCGCAGCCGCGGCGGCGCGCTTCGTCGGTCATCACGCGCTCGAACGACGAGATGAAGTTCACGGCGTTCTTCACCTGATGCTTGAGGTACTGCGAGAGCGACCAGTACTGGAAGCCGAGCCTGGCGCGAATGCGGTTGAACCAGCGGTTGAGCAGCAGGATCAGCGTGTATGCGGAGTCGCCGAGATACGCGAGCCACTTCGCATGCTGGATCACGCCGTCGAAGAGATCGCCGTGCACGACCCAGAGACGCTTGCCCGAGAGCGTCGTGTGAAACGCTTCCTCGCGCACGTGGATGTCGCCGAACGCGAGATTGCAGAACTGGCGCGCGGCTTCGTCGTGATTGCCGGGGATGTAGACGACCTGGGTGCCCTTGCGCGCCTTGCGCAGGATTTTCTGCACGACGTCGTTGTGCGCCTGCGGCCAGTACCAGCCTTTGCGCAGTTGCCATCCGTCGATGATGTCGCCCACGAGGTACAGATATTCCGACTCGTTGTGGCGCAGGAAGTCGAGCAGATACGACGCCTGGCAGCCGCCCGTGCCCAGATGGATGTCGGAGAGCCAGATGGTGCGGTAGCGGGTGGGATCGGGATGATCGTCGTCGGAGCCGCCGGTGGCGGGCGCGGCGTCGAGCGCCGAAGCGGGAGCAAGCGGTGGGGAGAAGGGCGCGACGTTCGGAAGCGGATCAAAGTCGGCGGGGTCGGTGCCTCGGCCGGTGGTTTGCCGGAACAGGGCGGTCGCGGACGTCTTCTGGGCCATGGCACACGCGGCAGGTTGCAATACGCGCATTCCAACCTGCGGGCGTGACCGTGCCGTGACAGTCACAAGAAGGTCTTGTTACGTGCGCCTTGCGGGCGGCGCGGCGCCGGCTCAGGTGCGCGTGTGCGTGCGCGCGACGGCGACGATGCGCGTGCCCGCGATGCGGTCGTGCGGGAACTGCCGGTCGGCCGCGAAACGCGCGCTAGCGGCCCAGATCGCGAACCACGCGGCTTCGAGCGCGAGCGTGTGCGGAATCGACAGATCGAAGAGGGGATGCAGCGCGAGCGGCGGCAGGAACCACAGCCACGCGGCCGCATAACGCGCGATCGCGCGCGCGACGGAAGGCGGCGTGCCGTCCGGGCCGACCACGCGCAGGCGCCAGGTTTTCATCGGCAAGGTTTGGCCGCTCTTGTGCCAGAAACCCGCGAAGTACGCGCCCGCGACGAGCACGATCCACCCGGCCATGAGGTTGTGATGCGTGTAGCCGTTGCGCTGCTGAAGCACGAGGCTAAAGGCGAGGCCGGCGGCGAAGATCACGCCGAACAGCAGCACGCTCTCGTAGAGCAGCGCGGCAAGACGGCGGCGGATGGAGACGGGCAAAGGCGAAGGCGGCGAAGGCGATGAAGGCGGCGGCGCGGCGCCGCTATCGGCGTTCGCGGGCGTCGGGAGGGTCGAGGCCGGGGCGCTTTCGGACACGGTGCGGTCGATTCGGAAGAGAACGTAAAGCGGGATTTCCGAAGCATAACCGCGAACGCGCAGGCCGCTCGACGGGGTTTACGCGCCTTTTCGCGAGGCTTTGCCCATGCGCTTGCCTACGAGCCTTTGTAGGCGGCGGGCGCTTCGGCGGGAGAAACGGGAATGGGCGTGGCGGGCACGAAACTGCCGGCCGCGGGAATGCCGGAGGCGATGGCCGCCGCGGCCGCTGCCGCGGGCGAGCCCGGCGCGGGAATGGCCGAACCCGTGGTGCTGGCGGGCGCCGCACCCGAAGCCGCACCCGGCGCATGCGATCCGCCGCGGCGGTCGCGTTCATTGACAAGGCGCTGGATGTCGCGGATTTCGCTTTTGTTGCCGCTCGGCGGCGCGCTCACGACAGTGGGCCGGCGCTTGCGCTCGGTCGCGGCGAGCCGCGCCTTCTGGTCCTCGGGCAACTGCTGGTAGGCCTTCCACGCGCGTTGGCGCGCCTGCGGGGGCAGTTCCTTCGAGGCCTGATAATTCTCGCGCGCGACGCGCCGCTGCTCGGGCGTCATGCGTACCCATTCGGCCATGCGCTCATGCAGGCGCTTTTGTGCTTCAGGCGGTAGTTTCGGGTAACGCGCGGCGATCTTCAGCCATTTGCGCTTGCGCTCGGCGCTGAAGCGATCCCACTGCGTGGCGAAAGGCTCGAGCGCTTCGTGCTGCGCGGCGGTCAGGCGCGACCACGCAAGCGGGTCGTTCTGACCGGGCAGCGGCGGCGAAAAGTCGGCGGCGAGCGGGCTGTCGGCGGCCGGCGCCTTGGCTTGAACGCCTGCGCCGGACGCGGGCTCGCCGGCCGGCTCGGGATGAAAGCGCGGGTAGGTCGCCGCGTACGAGACCAGCACCGCGACCACGCATCCAATGACTACGGCCAGGCCGCGCTTGTAACTCACCCCGTCGGTCTCCTGCTCTCTCAGTGGCTTTCCGTTTCCTGATTCCCGGCCGATGCTTTCGCTCAGTGCGCGCGCGTCAGATACGCGTTGAATCCGTGATCGAGATAGGCCGTGAGCGGCAGGTCGTCGCTCAGCATGGCCGCGTCGATATCGGCGAGTTCAGCGGTGCGTTGCTGATCTTCGAAGTACGCGATGGCGAACAGCCCCGCCACGAGCGCGGCGAGCGGCCATGCGAGCGCGAAGCGCCCGAGCGCCGAGCGGCGCCGCGCGGGCAGCGGGCTGGGCGCGCCGGCCAGACTGCCGACGCCGGCCGCGGCCAGCGCGGGCGCGCGCACGAACACCGGTTCGGCTTTCTTGCGGGCGAGCGCGGCCTGGCGGGCGGCGGCAAGGCGGGCGGTGGTGGGAGCGGGCAGATTGGCGGCGCTCTCGTCGAGCGCGCGACGCATTTCCCGCCCGAATTCGAATTCTTTATTTTCGAGGGAGGAGCTCATAGCGTGATTCCTTTGGCCTTGAGCGCCTGCGCCAACGTGTGGGTGGCCCGCGAGCAGTGCGTTTTCACGCTGCCCTCGGAGCAGCCCATGGCGGCGGCAGTCTCGGCGACATCCATATCTTCCCAGTAACGCATCAGAAACGCCTCCCGTTGACGTGCCGGCAACTTCTGGATTTCGTCGTCGATGAGCTGGAGCACCTGGGCGCGCTCGATCTGCTGCTCGCTGCTCTCCGCGCCAGCCGATCCCTGCGCCGCCTCGAAGGTTTCGAGCGGATCGAAATCCTCGTCGTCGGCGCCGCCGAGCGACGAGAACAAGCTCACCCACGTATTGCGCACTTTCTGCCGACGAAAATAGTCGTGCATCGTATTTTGCAAAATACGCTGAAAGAGCAGGGGGAGTTCGGCGGCGGGACGGTCGCCGTATTTTTCCGCGAGCTTGATCATCGCGTCTTGCACGATGTCGAGCGAGGCGTCGTCGTCCCTCACGGCGTAGACCGTCTGCTTGAACGCGCGTCTTTCGACGCCCGCCAGGAAATCGGCGAGTTCCTTGTCTGAAGCCATCCGTTGCAGGGCGTCGCCACCAGCGTACGCGTTATCGTTCGAAAAATGTCGTAAAACTGGCGGATGCTAGCAAATTTTCGCGCCCACCGGTTAGCGAAGGGTCACACCGCCGTGTCGCGCCATGGGGCGAAGCCTGCGGCAGCGGGGTTTGCGAGGACTTTGCCCCGATGCGAAAAAGCGTCGCCGTTTCCCTATTTTACCGACGGCGCAGCGAGGAAGGCCGGCGCGGCCGCAATGTTCATGCCGGGCTTCTCAATAATTGCTTGACCGAACAGCATCGAGCCGCTATCTTCGACGGTTCGCAACATAAGTGACCTGTCTCAATTGAGATGAGCCCAAGAAGCTCATCTGTCAACTGGACGCGCCGCTTGAACCCGAGCCACAAGCCCGGCAGAGAGCACCCGATCAATTTTTTGCCGAAAATTCGAAAGGTGAATGATGAATATGCCCAGCGCGGAATTCTCCACGTCGGTCCCCCCCTCGCAAGAATCTGACCCTCAAGCTCACACCTCCATCGGCGGAACCGTGCTGATGAAGGCGCTCGCCGACGAGCAGGTCGATTTCATCTGGGGCTATCCCGGCGGCTCGGTGCTCTACATTTACGACGAGCTGTACAAGCAGGACAAGATCCAGCACGTTCTCGTGCGCCACGAGCAAGCTGCCGTGCATGCGGCCGACGCCTACGCGCGTTCGACCGGCAAGGTCGGCGTGTGCCTCGTGACCTCGGGACCTGGCGTCACCAATGCGGTGACGGGCATCGCGACGGCCTACATGGACTCGATCCCGATGGTGATCATCAGCGGCCAGGTGCCTACCGCCGCGATTGGTCAGGACGCCTTCCAGGAGTGCGACACGGTCGGCATCACGCGTCCTTGCGTGAAGCACAACTTCCTCGTGAAGGACGTGCGCGACCTCGCCGCCACCGTCAAAAAAGCTTTCTACATTGCGCGCACCGGCCGTCCCGGCCCCGTGCTGATCGACATTCCGAAGGACGTGTCGAAGACGCCGTGCGCGTATGAACCGGTGAAGAACGTCGCATTGCGTTCGTACAACCCGGTCACCAAGGGCCATTCGGGGCAGATCCGCAAGGCGGTTTCGCTGCTCCTCTCGGCCAGGCGTCCGTATATCTACACCGGCGGCGGCATCATCCTCGCGGACGCGTCGCGCGAGCTGAACCAGTTCGCCGACCTGCTCGGCTATCCGGTCACGAACACGCTCATGGGTCTGGGCGGCTATCGCGCGAGCGACCGCAAGTTCCTCGGCATGCTCGGCATGCACGGCACCTACGAAGCCAACATGGCGATGCAGCACTGCGACGTGCTGATCGCGATCGGCGCGCGCTTCGACGACCGCGTGATCGGCGACCCGGCGCACTTCGCCTCGCGGCCGCGCAAGATCATCCACATCGACATCGACCCTTCGTCGATCAGCAAGCGCGTGAAGGTCGACATTCCCATCGTCGGCGACGTGAAGGAAGTGCTCAAGGAGCTCATCGAGCAGCTTCAGCACGCCGAACACGGCCCGGACGCGGCCGCGCTCGCCGACTGGTGGAAGGACATCGAAGGCTGGCGCGAGAAGAACTGCCTGAAGTTCGACCGTTCGAGCGAGATCATCAAGCCGCAGTACGTGGTGGAAAAGGCGTGGGAACTCACGGGCGGCAACGCCTTCGTGTGCTCCGACGTCGGCCAGCACCAGATGTGGGCCGCGCAGTTCTACCGCTTCAACCAGCCGCGCCGCTGGATCAACTCGGGCGGTCTCGGCACGATGGGCTTCGGCCTGCCCGCGGCGATGGGCGTGAAGATGGCGCACCCCGACGACGACGTGCTGTGCATCACGGGCGAAGGCTCGATCCAGATGTGCATTCAGGAGCTGTCGACCTGCAAGCAGTACGACACGCCCGTGAAGATCATTTCGCTCAACAACCGCTACCTCGGCATGGTCCGCCAGTGGCAGCAGATCGAATACAGCAAGCGCTATTCGCATTCGTACATGGATGCGCTGCCTGACTTCGTGAAGCTCGCCGAAGCGTATGGCCACGTCGGCATGCGGATCGAAAAGACGGCGGACGTCGAGCCGGCGCTCAAGGAAGCGCTGCGTTTGAAGGACCGCACGGTGTTCCTCGATTTCCAGACCGACCCTTCCGAAAACGTCTGGCCGATGGTTCAGGCCGGCAAGGGCATCACCGAGATGCTGCTCGGCTCGGAAGACCTCTAACGGTATTTGCACGGCGCCGTTCGTACCTTGCGCGGCGCGCGCCCACACAACGGGCGCGCGGGTTCGCGGGGAAGGGCGGCACACGCTAACTGGACAAATCGCGGATCACATCATGAGACACATCATTTCCGTTCTGCTGGAAAACGAGCCGGGCGCGCTTTCGCGCGTGGTCGGCCTCTTCTCCGCACGCGGCTACAACATCGAAACCTTGACGGTGGCGCCGACCGAAGACCGTTCGCTGTCGCGCATGACCATCGTTTCCATTGGCTCGGACGACGTGATCGAACAGATCACGAAGCATCTGAACCGCCTGATCGAGGTGGTGAAAGTGGTCGACCTGACCGAGGGCGCCCACATCGAACGCGAGCTGATGCTGATCAAGGTAAGGGCGGTCGGCAAGGAGCGTGAAGAGATGAAGCGGATGGCGGATATTTTCCGCGGCCGCATCATCGACGTCACCGAAAAGACCTACACGATCGAACTGACGGGTGCGAGCGACAAGCTCGACGCGTTCATCGAGGCGATCGACGCGACCGCGATTCTCGAAACCGTCCGTACGGGCGGCTCGGGCATCGGGCGCGGAGAGCGCATTCTGAAGGTGTGACCCGACCCAGTCGATCTTGCACCGGAACTTGAACCGGATGTGGCGCAACCTGTGACGCATCCGGCGTGCAGCACAAGCTAACAAGCAGTACCGAATTCACCTGTATCTCGCCAAGGAACCAACATGAAAGTTTTCTACGACAAGGACGCCGATCTCTCTCTCATCAAGGGCAAGCAGATCACCATCATCGGTTACGGCTCGCAAGGCCACGCCCACGCGCTGAACCTGAAGGACAGCGGCGTGAACGTCACGGTCGGCCTGCGCAAGAACGGCGCCTCGTGGAGCAAGGCCGAGAACGCCGGCCTCCAGGTCAAGGAAGTGGCCGAAGCGGTGAAGAACGCCGACGTCGTCATGATGCTTCTGCCCGACGAGCAGATCGCCGATGTCTACGCGAAGGAAGTTCACGCGAACATCAAGAACGGCGCAGCCCTCGCGTTCGCGCACGGCTTCAACGTTCACTACGGCCAGGTGATCCCGCGCTCGGATCTGGACGTCATCATGATCGCGCCGAAGGCGCCGGGCCACACGGTGCGCGGCACGTACTCGCAAGGCGGCGGCGTGCCCCACCTGATCGCGGTGCATCAGGACAAGTCGGGTTCGGCGCGTGACATCGCGCTGTCGTACGCGGCGGCCAACGGCGGTGGCCGTGCCGGCATCATCGAAACGAACTTCCGCGAAGAAACCGAAACCGACCTGTTCGGCGAGCAAGCCGTGCTGTGCGGCGGTACGGTCGACCTCATCAAGGCCGGTTTCGAAACGCTGGTGGAAGCGGGCTATGCGCCGGAAATGGCGTACTTCGAGTGCCTGCACGAACTGAAGCTGATCGTCGACCTGATCTACGAAGGCGGCATCGCGAACATGAACTACTCGATCTCGAACAACGCCGAATACGGCGAGTACGTGACGGGTCCGCGCGTGATCACGGCCGAAACGAAGAAGGTCATGAAGGAAGTCCTGAAGGACATCCAGACGGGCGAATACGCCAAGAGCTTCATCCTCGAAAACAAGGCCGGCGCGCCGACGCTGCAATCGCGCCGCCGGCTTGGCGCCGAGCACCAGATCGAAGTGGTCGGTGCGAAGCTGCGCGCGATGATGCCGTGGATCGCCGCGAACAAGCTCGTCGACCAGTCGAAGAACTAATCTGACATCCCTGGTTCGATTGCCGCGTTCCGCGACGCGGTATCGCGTTGCTGCGCAGCAATCGTTCCCGCGTCGGACCCGAAAAAGCCGCCCAGGTGGGACGTTCCCTGGGCGGCTTTTGCTATCCTACGGGTTTTAAAATAACAGCGAAGCCACCATGAATTACCCTCATCCGATCATCGCGCGCGAAGGCTGGCCGTTCATCGCCATTGCGGCCGTCGTGGCGCTCTTGATCCATGCGGTCGCAGGCTTCGGACTCGCATGGCCGTTCTGGCTCATCCTGATTTTCGTCGTCCAGTTCTTCCGCGATCCGCCGCGCCCGATTCCCACCCAGCCCAACGCCGTGCTGTGCCCGGCCGACGGCCGCATCGTGGCCGTGGAAACCGCGCATGATCCGTATGCCAACCGGGAAGCGCTCAAGATCAGCGTGTTCATGAACGTGTTCAACGTGCATTCGCAACGCTCGCCCGTGGATGGCGCCGTCGCCAAGGTCGAATATTTCCCCGGCGCGTACCTGAACGCCGCCATCGACAAGGCGTCGACCGAGAACGAGCGCAACGCCGTCGTGCTGACCATGGCCGACGGCACGGCCGTCACCTCGGTGCAGATCGCGGGCCTCATCGCGCGCCGCATTCTTTGCTACGTGCGCGCGGGCGAGCCGCTTGCGCGGGGCCAGCGCTACGGCTTCATCCGCTTCGGCTCGCGGGTCGACGTGTACCTGCCGGTGGGCAGCCGTCCGCGCGTGTCGATCGGCGAAAAGGTCTCCGCTTCGTCGACGATCCTCGCCGAACTGCCGACGCAATCGGCATAAAGGAGGGCTGCGATGGCCGGTTTCAAGCGTCGACCCCGTAATGCGCCCGGCGCGCCGCTGCCGCGGCCGTTTCGCCGCAACAAGTCCGTGCAGGAGCCCGTCGGCGTGGCCGCGGGCCGGCGCGCGGCGCGTCAGGAGTTCCTGAAGAAGCGCGGCATCTATCTGCTGCCCAACGCGTTCACGACCGCCGCGCTTTTTTGCGGTTTCTTCGCGGTCGTGCAGGCCATGAACGTGCGCTTCGAAGTGGCGGCCATCGCCATTTTCGTGGCGATGGTGCTCGACGGCATGGACGGGCGCGTCGCGCGCATGACGCATTCGCAAAGCGCGTTCGGCGAGCAGTTCGACAGCCTCTCCGACATGGTGTCGTTCGGCGTGGCGCCCGCGCTCGTGATGTACGAATGGGTGCTCAAGGACCTCGGGCGCTGGGGCTGGCTCGCGGCGTTCGTCTACTGTTCCGGGGCGGCGCTGCGTCTCGCGCGCTTCAACACGAACATCGGTTCAGTCGATAAACGCTTCTTCCAGGGCCTGCCGAGCCCGGCCGCGGCCGCGCTGATCGCGGGCTTCGTCTGGCTCGCCACCGACAACCGCGTGCCGGTGAAGCTCGCATGGCTGCCGTGGGTCGCGTTCGTGCTGACGATCTACGCGGGCGTGACCATGGTGTCGAACGCGCCGTTCTACAGCGGCAAGGCGCTCGACGTGCGCCATCGCGTGCCGTTCGCGGCCACGCTGCTCGTGGTGGTGGCGTTCGTGCTCGTGTCGTCCGATCCGCCGCTCATGCTGTTCGGCTTGTTCGTGCTGTACGGTTTGTCGGGCTACGTGTTCTGGGCGTACCAGGCGGTGCGGGGCCGCGCGAATCCGGCGCGTTCGTCGCCACGCGAGCGCTAGGGCGCGCGAACCACCAAGCGAAGAAAGGGCTGCGCGCGAGCGTGGCCCTTTTTGTTTTTGCGTGGCCGCTTCGTTGCCGTCTTTGTGGCTACTTTGTGCCCGCTTTGAGCCCGTCGGCGGGCGCGAAGCGGGGCGCGGGCGGCGCTTGCCCGGATTGCGCTATCAGCGGATTCCGGCTATAGTCGGCGGCATGGCAACGATCACGTTCCCCCTCTTTCCCCTTCAAGCCGGCGCGCCCCTACGCACGCTAGCGCTAGCGCGCCTGCCGCGCTGATCTCGCTCGCCCTCCGTCCGCTTCGTTCATTGTCAGCGTCGCCAACGGTGGCGCGAACACTCAAAATCCGTTTGTAGACACTGAACAAGTCCCCCCTGGAGACCCGAAATGGCAGCAGAAAAGCTCATCATCTTCGATACCACGTTGCGTGACGGCGAACAGTCGCCCGGCGCGTCGATGACGAAGGAAGAGAAAATCCGCATCGCAAAGCAACTCGAGCGCATGAAGGTCGACATCATCGAAGCGGGCTTCGCCGCCAGCTCGAACGGCGACTTCGACGCGATCCACACGATCGCCGGCATGGTGAAGGACAGCACGATCTGCTCGCTCGCGCGCGCCAACGACAAGGACATCCAGCGCGCCGCCGACGCGCTCAAGCCCGCCGACCACTTCCGCATCCACACCTTCATCGCCACGTCGCCGCTGCACATGGAGAAGAAGCTGCGCATGTCGCCGGAGCAGGTGCTCGAACAGGCGAAGCTGGCCGTGCGTTTCGCGCGCAAGTTCACCAACGACGTGGAATTCTCGCCCGAAGACGGCAGCCGCTCGGACATGGACTTCCTGTGCCGCGTGCTCGAAGCCGTCATCAACGAAGGCGCGACCACGATCAATATCGCCGATACGGTCGGTTACGGCGTGCCGGAACTCTACGGCAACCTCGTGAAGACGCTGCGCGAGCGCATTCCGAATTCGGACAAGGCCGTGTTCTCCGTGCATTGCCACAACGACCTCGGCATGGCCGTGGCCAACTCGCTGGCCGGCGTGCAGATCGGCGGCGCGCGCCAGGTGGAATGCACGATCAACGGTCTCGGCGAGCGCGCGGGCAACACGTCGCTCGAAGAAATCGTCATGGCCGTGAAAACGCGCAAGGACTACTTCGGCCTCGATCTCGGCATCGACACCACGCAGATCGTGCCGGCCTCCAAGCTCGTCTCGCAAATCACGGGTTTCGTCGTGCAGCCGAACAAGGCGGTCGTGGGCGCGAACGCGTTCGCACACGCCTCGGGCATTCACCAGGACGGCGTGCTCAAGGCGCGCGACACCTACGAAATCATGCGCGCGGAAGACGTGGGCTGGAGCGCGAACAAGATCGTGCTCGGCAAGCTCTCGGGCCGCAACGCGTTCAAGCAGCGCCTCCAGGAACTCGGCGTGCAGCTCGAAAGCGAAGCCGAACTCAACGGCGCATTCGCGCGCTTCAAGGAACTCGCCGACCGCAAGGCCGAAATCTTCGACGAAGACATCATCGCCATCGTGACGGAAGAGTCGGCCGAAGCGCAGGAGAAGGAGCATTACAAGTTCATCTCGCTCGCGCAGCGCTCGGAAACGGGCGAACGTCCGCACGCGCGCATCGTGTTTTCGGCCGACGGCAAGGAAGTGACGGGCGAGGCGGCGGGCAACGGTCCTGTCGACGCCACGCTCAACGCGATCGAAACCGAAGTGGGCAGCGGCTCGGAACTGCTGCTCTACTCGGTGAACGCGATCACGACGGGCACCCAGGCGCAGGGCGAAGTGACGGTGCGTCTTTCGAAGGCGGGCCGCATCGTCAACGGCGTGGGCACGGACCCGGATATCGTCGCGGCATCGGCCAAGGCGTATATCTCGGCGCTCAACAAGCTCTATTCGTCGGATTCCGACAAGCTCAACCCGCAGCGCTCGTAAGCGGCGGCGCCTGGCGTCGCGTCACGCGCGCCGGGCTGCGGGCGATAAAAAACCCCTGCAATCGCAAAAATTGCAGGGGTTTTTCGTGGCGCGGCGGCTTCAGAACAGGCTGCGGCGATCCGGGTCGTGCAGCGGATCGGGCGTTTTCTGCGTGAGGCGCAGAATGCCGTCGTCGTCGAAATAGAAGCTGTAGAGGAAATACCAGACGTTGTCTTCCTCGTAGCGATACGTCCAGACGTTGCGCTTCATCAGCGGGAAATACGAAGTCTCGACGGGGCGGCCGAAGTTCACGAGCACGTCGGTGCGCGTCCACTTGCCGATTTCGGCGCGATAGAACTCGTTCACCTGCAACACCTGGCGCAGGTCGACGACCTTGCCGTTGGCGTCGATGTCGGCGGCGGTGGTGGTTTCGCCCATCGGCTGGGTGGGCCACATCAGTCGCTTGCCGCCGTTGGGCAGATCGTAGACTTCGCGCGGCGGCCCGAAGCGCGCGATGACGGCTTGCGCGTCGTCGCCGGCGTGGAACTGCTGCCACGGCTGCGCGCAACCGGCGAGCGCGAGCGCGCCGGCCAGGAAGGCGAGGCGCGCGCGAGCCGCGAGCGCCTGAGAAAAGCGGATCAGCATGGTGTCTCCCGATTTCGGTCGCTTATTTTGACACGGCGCCCGGCGCGGCGCGCAGCGGCGTTGTTGCCGGCGGGCGCCGGGGCGTCCTATGATCCGCGCTTCGACTCGAACTTGATCCATCGCAGGAAAAAACGCATGAAGGCAACAACGACGCGCGGGCTGGTCATGGCGGCGATGCTGGCGGCCACGCTCAACGCCGCCACGGCGCAGGCGGCCGCGCCGACCGCATCGGCAACCGCAGCGCCCATTCCGCTCGCGCTGATCGAAGGCATGTCCGGGCCGTTCGCGGATGCGGGCGCGGCCGTCGAGCGCAATCTGCGCTTCGGCGTGGAGCGAGTCAACGCGCAGGGCGGCGTGCCGTTGCGCGACGGGCGGCATCCGCTCGAACTCGTGGTGCTCGACAGCAAGGGCAGCACCGAAGCGGCGCTCGTGCAGCTACGCGCCGCGCAGGACCGGCACATCGGTTATGTGATGCAGGGCAATAGTTCGGCGGTCGCGGCCGCGCTCGTCACCGCCATCGACCGGCAGAACGCGCGCGAGCCCGGCAATCGCGAGTTGTTTCTCAATTATTCCGCCGACGACCCCGCGCTCACCAACGCCAATTGCAGTTTCTGGCACTTTCGCTTCGACGCCCACGCGGGCATGCGCATGGACGCGCTCGCGGACGTGATCGCCGCCGATCCATCGGTCAGGAAGGTCTATCTGCTCAACCAAGACTACAGCTTCGGCCATGACGTGAGCACGCTCGCGCGCGCGGCGCTGGCGAAGGATCGGCCCGATATCGCCGTCGTGGGCGACGAATTCCACCCGATCGGCCGCGTGAAGGACTTCGCGCCCTATATCGCCAAGATTCGCGCCGCGGGCGCCGACGCCGTGATCACGGGCAACTGGGGCAACGACCTCACGCTGCTCGTGAAGGCCGCGCGCGAACAGGGGCTCGACACGAAGTTCTACACGTTCTATGGCAACAGTCTGGGCGCGCCGGCCGCGCTCGGCGACGCGGGCGTGCAGCGCGTGATCGCCGTCGCCGACTGGCACCCGAATGCGGGCGGCGCGGCTTCGGACGCCTGGTACAAGGCGTATCGCGCGCGCTTTCCGGCGGCCCGGGACGATTACCCGGTGCTGCGCATGTCGATGATGGTGGAAATGCTCGCGCAGGCAATGACGAAGGCGGGCACGGCCGACCCGCAGGCCGTGGCGAAGGCGCTGGAGGGCTTGCGCTTCGAGGGGGCGCAAAAAAGTTTCCATCCGATGTGGATGCGCGCCGACGACCATCAGGCGATCCAGCCCCTTTACGTGATGCAGATGGACAAACAGGGCGCGAGCGACGTTCGCTACGACAACGAAGGTTCGGGCTACGGTTTTCGCACGGTTCTCGCGCTGCCCGCCGAGCGCACCGCGCCCGCCACGGTCTGCCGGATGAAGCGGCCCTGAAGCGGCTTCGAGGTTGCTTCGAGGTTGCTTCGCGGTGGCTTCGATGTTGCCTTGAAGCGGCTTCGAAGCCGTCGTGAATCCGCGTTGCTCCGCGCCTGAATCGCCACGCACATGCGCGGTTCGCGGCGCATGTGCGCTGTGCTACAATGCGCGTCTTGCCGTATTTTCATGGCAAGCGTTCGTCAAACACGGCACGGCCATTCTTCCGTGACCGCCTGTGAGAAACCAAGGAAAAGCACATGTCCGTAGCAAACATCAAGAAGTCCGAAGTCGTCGCGCAATTCGCGCGCGGCACGAATGACACGGGTTCGCCCGAAGTTCAGGTTGCGCTGCTCACGTCGCGCATCAACGAACTGACCGCGCACTTCAAGTCGCACGCCAAGGATCACCACAGCCGCCGCGGTCTGCTGCGCATGGTGAGCCGTCGCCGCAAGCTGCTCGACTACCTGAAGGGCAAGGACGCTGACCGTTACCGCGCGCTGATCGAAAAGCTGGGTCTGCGCAAGTAACCGGAAGGTCTTCCACAAAGATGCCTGTGTCAGTTTCCGCTGATGCAGGCATTTTGTTTTTGAACGGCACGCTTCACGCGATGCGTATCGTTTAACAGGATTGCGCAACACCGAAGTTTCAGACGTACTGAGCCGTAGCAAGCAGCAAATGAGCAGCAGGCCAAGCCACGGGGCAGAGCTCTGTGTCATTCCAGCAGACCGTGCGCAACTGTCGCAACCGCGCGTTCCGCTGGAATGGCATAACACTCCTCTTCCTGCGCGGTGCCGGTCCTGTCTTGCCGCGACGTTCGCGTGTGCGAGCGCCGCATAAACAATGAGTAAGGAGTGAGTGACTATGACGATATTCAATAAGGTCGTGAAAGAATTCAAGTGGGGCCAGCACAACGTTCGCCTCGAAACGGGCGAGATCGCCCGTCAAGCCAGCGGCGCGGTGATCGTCGACGTCGAAGATACCGTCGTGCTCGCGACCGTCGTTGGCGCGAAGACCGCCAAGCCGGGCCAGGACTTCTTCCCGCTCACCGTCGATTACATCGAAAAGACCTATTCGGCCGGCAAGATTCCGGGCGGCTTCTTCCGCCGCGAAGGCCGCCCGTCGGAAGGCGAAACGCTGATCTCGCGCCTGATCGACCGTCCGCTGCGCCCGCTGTTCCCGGAAGGCTATTACAACGAAGTGCAGGTCGTGATCCACGTCCTGTCGATCAACCCGGAAATCCCGGCTGACATTCCCGCGCTGATCGGTGCTTCGGCGGCGCTGGCCGTGTCGGGCCTGCCGTTCAACGGCCCGGTGGGCGCGGCACGCGTCGCGTACATCAACAACGAATACGTGCTGAACCCGACGCGCGCGCAGATCAAGGATTCGCGCCTCGACCTGGTCGTGGCCGGCACCGAGCGCGCCGTGCTGATGGTGGAATCGGAAGCGGACCAGTTGCCCGAAGACGTGATGCTCGGCGCGGTGGTATTCGGTCACGAGCAGATGCAAACGGCCATCGACGCGATCCACGAACTCGTGCGCGACGGCGGCAAGCCCGAATGGGACTGGACGCCGGCGCCGAAGGACGAAGCGCTGATCGCGCGCGTCACCGACATCGCCTACAACGACCTGCTCGCCGCGTACCAGTTGCGCGACAAGCAGCAGCGTTCGGCCAAGCTGAAGGAAGTCTACGCGGCCACGTCGGCGAAGCTCGAAGCGCAGGCGTCGGCGGCCGGCGCCACGGCGGCCGACAAGGCGACCGTCGGCAACATCGTGTTCGACCTCGAAGCGAAGATCGTCCGCTCGCAGATCCTGAACGGCGAGCCGCGTATCGACGGCCGCGACACGCGCACGGTGCGCCCGATCGAAATCCGCACGGGCGTCCTGCCGCGCACCCACGGTTCGGCGCTGTTCACGCGCGGCGAAACGCAGGCGCTGGTGGTGGCCACGCTCGGCACCAAGGGCGACGAGCAGATCATCGACGCGCTCGAAGGCGAGTACCGCGACCGCTTCATGCTCCACTACAACATGCCTCCGTTCGCGACCGGCGAAACGGGCCGTGTCGGCTCGCCCAAGCGCCGTGAAATCGGCCACGGCCGTCTCGCGAAGCGCGCGCTCGTCGCGTGCCTGCCGAGCGCCGAAGAGTTCGGCTACTCGATCCGCGTGGTGTCGGAAATCACCGAATCGAATGGTTCGTCGTCGATGGCTTCGGTGTGCGGCGGCTGCCTCGCGCTGATGGACGCCGGCGTGCCGATGAAGGCGCACGTCGCCGGCATCGCGATGGGCCTGATCCTCGAAGGCAACAAGTTCGCCGTGCTGACCGACATCCTCGGCGACGAAGATCACCTCGGCGACATGGACTTCAAGGTGGCGGGCACCGAAGCCGGCGTGACCGCGCTCCAGATGGACATCAAGATCCAGGGCATCACGAAGGAAATCATGCAGGTCGCGCTCGCGCAGGCGAAGGAAGGCCGCATGCACATTCTCGGCAAGATGACCTCGGCGGTCTCGGGCGTGAACACGGAGCTGTCGGCGTACGCTCCGCGCATGATCACCATCAAGATCAACCCGGAAAAGATCCGTGACGTGATCGGCAAGGGCGGTTCGGTGATCCGCGCGCTGACGGAAGAAACCGGCACGACCATCGACATCTCGGACGACGGCGTGGTGACCATCGCTTCGACGTCGAGCGAAGGCATGGCCGAAGCGAAGAAGCGCATCGAAAACATCACGGCCGAAATCGAAGTGGGCCAGGTGTACGAAGGCGCGGTCCTCAAGCTGCTCGATTTCGGCGCGATCGTGAACCTGCTGCCGGGCAAGGACGGCCTGCTGCACATTTCCGAAATCGCCAACGAGCGCATCAAGGACATCAACGACTACCTGAAGGAAGGCCAGGTCGTGAAGGTCAAGGTTATCCAGACGGACGAGAAGGGCCGCGTGCGCCTGTCCGCCAAGGCGCTGCTCAACGAGCAGAACGGCGGTGCTCCGCAGGGCGAGCCGCAGCAGTAACGCGGTAAGCTCGAACGGCCGGCAGCGTGCAATACGCGCCGGCCGTTTTTTTATGAGAATGTGCTGAGAATGTGAAGCAGGGATGGCATGGCGCCTGCACGGCGGGCGCCATGCCATCCAGACCGGAACGCCACGCGCAAGGGAGAAGCAAGATGAAGGCAGTCGAGATTACGGAATTCGGTGCGCCGGACGTGCTCAAGCTGGCCGAACGGCCGACCCCCGAGCCGAAAGCCGGGGAAGTGCTGATCAAGGTGAGCGCCTCGGGCGTGAACCGTCCCGACGTGTTTCAGCGCAAGGGCTCGTACGCGCCGCCGCCCGGCATCTCCGATCTGCCTGGGCTGGAGGTGGCGGGCGAGATCGTCGGCGGTAATATCGACGAGAAAAACAATCCTTTCGGCCTCAAGGTCGGCGACCGCGTGTGCGCGCTGATCGCGGGCGGCGGTTATGCCGAATATGCCATCGCCCCGCTCGGCCAGTGTCTGCCGGTGCCGAAGGGTTTGAGCGACGTCGAGGCGGCGTCGCTGCCCGAGACCTTTTTTACGGTCTGGAGCAACGTGTTCCAACGCGCGCAACTCGGGCGCGGCGAGGGCGGCCAGAACGAAACGCTGCTCGTGCAAGGCGGTTCGAGCGGCATCGGCGTCACGGCGATCCAGATCGCGCATGCGCTGGGTTTTCGCGTGTTCGCGACGGCCGGCTCGGACGACAAATGCCGCGCATGCGAGGAGCTGGGCGCGGAGCGCGCGATCAATTACCGCGACGGCGATTTCGTCGAAGTGGTGAAGGCGCTCACGAACGACCGCGGCGTGGACGTGATCCTCGACATGGTGGCGGGCGGCTATGTGCCGCGCGAGCTTTCCGCGCTGGCCGACGGCGGCCGCCTCGTGCTGATCGCGACCCTCGGCGGCGCGAAAGCCGAAGTCAACATGGCCGAAATCATGCGCCGGCGCCTGACGATCACCGGGTCGACGCTGCGCGCGCGCTCGGTCGACTTCAAGGCCCGGATCGCGCAGGAGCTGAAGCAAACCGTCTGGCCGCTCGTGGAAGAGGGCCGTATCAAGCCGGTCGTGTTCCGCGTGTTTCCCGCAGCGCAAGCCGCCGAGGCCCATGCGCTGATGGAAAGCAGCGAGCATATCGGCAAGATCATGCTGGACTGGAACGCCGCATGAGGGGTTGCACTTGATTTTCCGGACGTTTTTCGCGCAGCGAAGGCGTCCTGGTTTGACCCGCGCGGATTTCACGCAGTAAAATTATGTGTTTTGCGTCCGCTTTTAACAGCAACCGGAACAATGACGAAACTACGATCGAAGCTTGTAGTCGGTAACTGGAAGATGCATGGCCGCCTGGCGGCCAACGCGGCGCTGCTCCAGGGCGTCGCGCGCGGCGCGCAAGCGCTGCCCGCGGGCGTGCAGGTCGGTGTATGCGTGCCGTTTCCCTATCTCGCGCAGGCGCAGGCGCTGCTCGGCGGCAGCCGGGTCGCGTGGGGCGCGCAGGACGTGTCCGCGCACGAGCAGGGCGCTTACACGGGCGAGATCGCCGCGGGCATGATCGTCGACTTCGAAGCCGCTTATGCGATCGTGGGTCACTCCGAGCGCCGCGCGTATCACGCCGAAAGCTCGGAAGTGGTTGCGCAGAAGGCGTTGCGCGCGCTGACAGCGGGCTTGACGCCGATCGTCTGCGTGGGCGAAACGCTCGCCCAGCGTGAGTCGGGCGAAACGGCGCGTGTGGTTGGCGCGCAGCTCGACGCGGTGCTGGCGGCGCTTTCGGAACAAGAGGCGGCGCGCATCGTCGTGGCTTACGAGCCGGTCTGGGCGATCGGCACCGGCAAGAGCGCGACTTCGGAACAGGCGCAGGAGGTGCATGCCTTTCTGCGCGCGCGTCTCGCGGCCAAGGGTGCGGCGGTGGCGAACGTGCCGCTGCTCTACGGCGGCAGCGTGAAGCCCGAAAATGCGGCGGAACTCTTCCGCCAGGAAGACATCGACGGCGGCCTGATCGGCGGCGCGTCGTTGAAAGAAGGGGATTTCCTCGCGATTTGCACGGCCGCTGCGGCGGGCGAAAGCGTCGCGGGCTAAAGGCTTGCGGGCGGCGCGTCGGCGTCGCGCGGGCTGCTTATGCGTCTTGTCCGCGAGGGCGGGGCGTTTCAACCAGGACTCAGGTGAGTGTGATGCTGTATTTGAAAACGTTGATTATCGTCGTTCAGCTTCTGTCGGCGCTCGGGGTGATCGGCCTCGTGTTGTTGCAGCACGGCAAGGGCGCGGACATGGGCGCCGCATTCGGCAGCGGCGCCTCGGGCAGCCTGTTCGGCGCGAGCGGTTCGGCCAACTTTTTGTCGCGTACCACGGCCGTTCTCGCAACGGTGTTTTTCGTGTCCACGCTTGCATTAACGTACCTGGGGTCGTATCATTCGAAGCCTTCGGCGGGCTTACTGGGCGCCGCGGCTTCGGCTCCTGTCGTGGCTTCGGCCCCCGTCGTTCCGGCCTCGGCAGCCTCGGCTCCGGTAGCGGCGTCGCCGGTTTCTTCGGCAGCAGCGGCTCCCGCGGCAGCGTCGAATCCGGGCAACGACGTACCGAAGTAAAATTTTAAAAACTTGTTTTTGTGCGTTGAACAAAGAGCGAAAACAAGTTAGAATTTAAGTCTTGAAGCGATTCGCGGGTTGCAAGGATTTGTTGTCCCGGATTGCATGTAGTGCCGACGTGGTGAAATTGGTAGACACGCTATCTTGAGGGGGTAGTGGCGAAAGCTGTGCGAGTTCGAGTCTCGCCGTCGGCACCAATGTTATCTAAAAGATGCCAGCCGCTTGCTTCAGCTTCGGCTGGCATTTTTGCTTCTTACGTCGTGTTTGTTTTCTGTTCGCAGCGCGAAGTATGTGAAGTGACTCCCGCGGAGCGATCGAAGTTCCGCGGAACCTCAGAACCAACCGATAGAGGATAGCCTTGAACCTCGCTGCCTATTACCCCGTTCTCCTGTTCCTCCTCGTGGGTCTCGGTCTGGGCATAGCGCTGGTCACCATCGGCAAGATCCTCGGTCCCAACCGGCCCGACAGCGAAAAGAATTCGCCGTACGAGTGCGGCTTCGAAGCGTTCGAAGACGCGCGCATGAAGTTCGACGTACGCTATTACCTCGTGGCCATCCTTTTCATCATCTTCGACCTCGAAACGGCGTTCCTGTTTCCGTGGGGCGTGGCCCTGCGCGATATCGGCTGGCCCGGTTTCCTGTCGATGATGCTGTTTCTGCTCGAATTCCTGCTGGGCTTCGCCTACATCTGGAAGAAAGGCGGTCTCGACTGGGAATAATGGATCAATCGCCGGATAGCATCGGCGGCACTGCAGGACGCGACACTGCGGGCCGTTCGTCTGGAGTGGAAAGCACATGAGTATCGAAGGGGTCTTGAAGGAAGGGTTTGTCACCACCACGGCTGACAAGCTGATCAACTGGACGCGCACCGGCTCCCTGTGGCCGATGACGTTCGGCCTGGCGTGTTGTGCGGTCGAAATGATGCACGCGGGCGCGGCCCGCTACGACCTCGACCGTTTTGGCGTGGTGTTCCGCCCGAGCCCGCGTCAATCGGACGTGATGATCGTGGCCGGCACGCTCTGCAACAAGATGGCGCCCGCGCTGCGCAAGGTCTACGACCAGATGGCCGAGCCGCGCTGGGTGATCTCGATGGGATCGTGCGCGAACGGCGGCGGCTACTATCACTATTCGTATTCCGTCGTGCGCGGCTGCGATCGCATCGTGCCCGTCGACGTCTACGTGCCGGGTTGCCCGCCGACAGCGGAAGCCCTGGTGTACGGGGTGATCCAGTTGCAGGCGAAGATTCGCCGCACCAGCACCATCGCCCGTCAATAAAGGCCGAGCGCCTCCTCACAATATGGCAAGCAAACTCGAGACCCTGAAAGCGAACCTCGAAGCGACCCTTGGTGCGCGCGTCGTCAGCCTCACCGAAGCGCTCGGTGAGTTGACCTTGGTCATAAAAGCGGTAGATTACCTGAACGTTGCCCTGGAACTCCGCGACAATCCGTCGCTGCGTTTCGAGCAACTCATGGACCTGTCCGGCGTCGATTATCAGACGTACGGCGACGGTGCGTGGGAAGGCCCGCGCTTCGCGGCCGTCTCGCATCTGCTTTCTCTCACCAACAACTGGCGTTTGCGTCTGCGCGTGTTCGCGCCGGACGACGACGTGCCCATCGTTCCCTCGGTCGTCGAAATCTGGAGTTCGGCCAACTGGTACGAGCGCGAAGCATTCGACCTGTTCGGCATCGTCTTCGAAGGCCATCCCGACCTGCGCCGCATCCTGACCGACTACGGCTTCATCGGCCATCCGTTCCGCAAGGACTTCCCGGTTTCGGGCTATGTCGAAATGCGTTACGACCCGGAACAGAAGCGCGTGGTCTACCAGCCGGTTACTATCGAGCCGCGCGAAATCACGCCGCGCGTGATCCGCGAGGATCGTTACGGCGGTCTGAGGAAACACTAAGAGGGTCGCATGTCAGAGATCAAGAACTACACGCTCAACTTCGGCCCGCAGCACCCGGCAGCGCACGGTGTGCTGCGCCTCGTGCTCGAGCTTGACGGCGAAGTGATCCAGCGCGCCGATCCGCATATCGGCCTCTTGCATCGCGCGACCGAAAAGCTCGCCGAGAGCAAGACGTTCATCCAGTCGGTGCCGTACATGGACCGTCTCGACTACGTGTCGATGATGGTCAACGAGCACGGCTACGTGATGGCCATCGAAAAGCTGCTCGGCCTCGACGTGCCGGTGCGCGCGAAGTACATCCGCGTGCTGTTCGACGAAATCACGCGCGTGCTGAACCACCTCATGTGGATCGGCTCGCACGCGCTCGACGTCGGCGCGATGGCGGTGTTCCTCTACGCGTTTCGCGAGCGCGAAGACCTGATGGACGTCTACGAGGCGGTGTCGGGTGCGCGCATGCATGCGGCTTACTACCGGCCGGGCGGCGTGTACCGCGACCTGCCCGACGCAATGCCGCAATACAAGGCGTCGAAAATCCACAACGAGAAAGCGCTGGCGAAGATGAACGAGGCGCGCCAGGGCTCGCTGCTGGATTTCATCGACGACTTCTTCACGCGCTTTCCCGGTTGCGTCGACGAGTACGAAACGCTCCTCACCGACAACCGCATCTGGAAGCAGCGTCTCGTGGGCATCGGCGTGGTGAGCCCCGAGCGCGCGATGCAGCTTGGTCTTTCCGGCGCGATGCTGCGTGGTTCGGGCATCGAATGGGATTTGCGCAAGAAGCAGCCGTACGAAGTTTACGATCAACTGGACTTTGACATTCCCGTGGGCGTGAACGGCGACTGCTACGACCGCTATCTCGTGCGCGTCGAGGAAATGCGTCAATCCACGCGCATTGCGAAACAGTGCATTGAGTGGCTGCGCAAGAATCCGGGTCCGGTGATGGTCGACAATCACAAGGTTGCGCCGCCCTCGCGCGTGAACATGAAGTCGAACATGGAAGAGCTGATTCACCACTTCAAGCTCTTTACGGAAGGCTTCCATGTGCCGGAAGGCGAGGCGTACGCCGCGGTCGAGCATCCGAAGGGCGAGTTCGGCATCTACCTGGTGTCGGATGGCGCGAACAAGCCGTATCGTCTGAAAATCCGCGCGCCGGGCTATGCGCATCTGGCGGCGCTCGATGAAATGGCGCGCGGGCACATGATTGCCGACGCGGTCACGATCATCGGCACGCAAGACATCGTGTTCGGCGAGATTGACCGCTGACCGAGCGCCCAAGCGGTGCGCAGCAAGGTACGCCCGGTCCCGGGCGCACGCAGCATGGAACGCCACGTCTGCCGCAGCGAGTGTATGAAACCCGCGGCAGGTTTTCGTTCGGTAGGAATTGAAAGAGTCGTGTCTGAAAATGATCTCAGCTGAAGGCCTGAAAGAAATCGATCGCGCGTTGACGAAGTATCCCGCCGATCAACGACAGTCCGCCGTGATGGCGGCGTTGGCCGTGGCTCAAGAAGAGCACGGCTGGCTGTCCCCCGAACTCATGCAGTTCGTGGCCGACTACATCAGCATGCCGCCGGTGGCCGTGCAGGAAGTCGCCACGTTCTACACGATGTTCGAGACCAGGCCGGTCGGCAAGCACAAGATCACGCTCTGCACGAATCTGCCGTGCCAGCTCGGCCCGGAAGGCGGCTCGGAGAGCGCCGCCGAATACCTGAAGCAGAAGCTCGGAATCGACTTCGGCGAAACCACGCCCGACGGCAAGTTCACCTTGAAGGAAGGTGAGTGCATGGGCGCGTGCGGCGATGCGCCGGTGATGCTCGTGAACAATCACCGCATGTGCAGCTTCATGAGCCGCCAGAAGATCGACCAGCTGCTCGAGGAGCTTTCGAAATGACTTCGTTGCACGACCGTCACATCAAGCCGCTGATTCTCGCGGGCCTCAACGGCGAGAACTGGCATCTGGAAGATTACGTGGCGCGCGGCGGCTACAAGCAGCTGCGCCGCATTCTCGAAGAGAAGATCGCGCCCGAGCAGGTGATCGCCGACGTCAAGGCCGGCGGTCTGCGCGGCCGCGGCGGCGCGGGCTTTCCGACCGGTTTGAAGTGGAGCTTCATGCCGCGCCAGTTCCCGGGGCAGAAGTATCTCGTCTGCAATTCCGACGAAGGCGAGCCGGGCACGTTCAAGGATCGCGACATCCTGCGCTGGAATCCGCATAGCGTGATCGAAGGCATGGCGATCGGCGCGTACGCGATGGGCATCACCGTGGGCTACAACTATATCCACGGCGAGATTTTCGAGGTGTATCGCCGCTTCGAAGCCGCGCTCGACGAAGCGCGCGCGGCCGGTTATCTCGGCGACAACATTCTGGGCACCGACTTCTCGTTCCAGTTGCACGCGCACCATGGCTATGGCGCGTACATCTGCGGCGAGGAAACGGCGCTGCTCGAATCGCTCGAAGGCAAGAAGGGTCAGCCGCGCTTCAAGCCGCCGTTCCCGGCGAGTTTCGGCGTGTACGGCAAGCCCACGACGATCAACAACACGGAAACCTTCGCGGCCGTGCCCTTCCTGCTGAGCGTGGGTCCGCAGACCTACATGGAGCTGGGCAAGCCGAACAACGGCGGCACGAAGATTTTCTCGGTTTCCGGCGACGTGGAGCGTCCGGGCAACTACGAGATTCCGCTCGGCACGCCGTTCGCCAAGCTCATGGAGCTGGCCGGCGGCATGCGCGGCGGCAAGAAGCTGAAGGCCGTGATTCCGGGCGGTTCGTCGGCGCCGGTCATTCCGGGCGACCTGATGATGCAGACCGACATGGACTATGACTCCATCGCCAAGCAGGGCTCCATGCTCGGCTCGGGCGCGGTCATCGTCATGGACGAAACGCGTTGCATGGTGCGCTCGCTGCTGCGTCTGTCGTACTTCTATTACGAAGAGTCGTGCGGCCAGTGTACGCCGTGCCGCGAGGGCACGGGCTGGCTGTATCGCGTGGTGAATCGCATCGAGCACGGTCAGGGCCGCCAGGAAGACCTGGATCTGCTGAACTCGGTCGCGGGCAACATCATGGGTCGCACGATCTGCGCGCTGGGCGACGCGGCGGCCATGCCGGTGCGCGGCATGCTCAAGCATTACTGGGACGAATTCGAATATCACGTGCACAACAAGCGCTGTCTGGTCGGCGGTCATGCCGGCTCGCACGCGGCCACGGAAACCGTGGCTGCCTGAATGGCGAGCGAGGGCGAGCGCCGGCGCGGCGCTCACAGGACAGCGTGTCATGCGCGATCCGCGTAGCACGACGCAACGGGGAATGCCGCTCGGAAATTGAGCGGTAACAGGTTAGGGACGATTAACCATCATGGTTGAACTTGAAATAGACGGCAAGAAGGTGCAGGTGCCCGAGGGCAGCATGGTGATCCAGGCTGCGCAGCGGGTGGACACGTATATCCCGCACTTCTGCTATCACAAGAAGCTGTCCATCGCGGCCAACTGCCGGATGTGTCTCGTCGACGTCGAGAAGATGCCGAAGGCCGTGCCCGCATGCGCGACGCCGGTTTCGCAAGGCATGGTCGTGCGCACGATGTCCGAGAAGGCGGTGCAGGGCCAGCAAGCCGTGATGGAATTCCTGCTGATCAACCACCCGCTCGATTGCCCGATCTGCGACCAGGGCGGCGAATGCCAGCTCCAGGATCTGGCCGTGGGTTACGGCAAGTCGGCGTCGCGCTACAGCGAAGAAAAGCGCGTGGTGTTCCACAAGAACGTCGGTCCGCTCATCTCGATGGAAGAGATGTCGCGCTGCATTCACTGCACGCGCTGCGTGCGCTTCGGCGACGAAATCGCGGGCGTGATGGAGCTTGGCATGCTCGGCCGCGGCGAGCATTCGGAAATCACCTCGTTCGTCGGCAAGACCGTCGACTCGGAACTCTCGGGCAACATGATCGACCTGTGCCCGGTCGGCGCGCTGACGAGCAAGCCGTTCCGCTTCTCGGCGCGGACGTGGGAACTGTCGCGCCGCAAGTCGGTGAGCCCGCACGACGCGACGGGTGCGAATCTTGTCGTGCAGGTGAAGAACAACCGCGTGATGCGCGTGCTGCCGTTCGAGAACGAAGCCATCAACGAATGCTGGATCTCGGACAAGGACCGTTTCTCCTACGAAGGCCTGAACAGCGAAGACCGCCTCACACGCCCGATGATCAAGCAAGGCGGCGAGTGGGTGGAAACCGACTGGCAGACCGCGCTCGAGTACGTGATCAAGGGCATCAAGGGCATCGCCGACGAGCACGGCGAGAACCAGCTCGCGCTGCTCGCGAGCCCGCACAGCACGCTCGAAGAACTCTATCTCGCGAAGCAGTTCGCGGACGCCATCGGCACGCCGAACGTCGACTTCCGCCTGCGCCAGAGCGACTTCTCCGCGCCGCTCGCGGGCGCGCCGTGGCTCGGCACGAAAATCGCCGAACTCTCGTATGCCGATTCGGCCTTCGTGATCGGCTCGTTCCTGCGCCGCGATCACGCGCTGTTCGCCGCGCGTCTGCGCCAGGCCGCCAAGGGCGGCGCGCAGGTCACGCTGCTTAACGCCACGGCCGACGGTTCACTGATCCCGAACGCGCAACGTATCGTCGCGGCGCCTTCGGCGTGGCTCGACGAACTCGCGTCGATCGCGGCGGCGGCGGCCGAAGCGAAGGGCGTCGCGGTGCCGGAAGGCTTCGCGGGCGCGCAGGCAACCGACGCCGCCAAAGCGCTGGCTGCCTCGCTCTCGAACGGCGAGCGCCGCTATGTGTTGCTTGGCAACGCGGCGGTTCAGCATCCCGAATTCTCGCGTCTGCACGCGGCGGCGCAGTTCATTGCCGACACCACGGGCGCGACGCTCGGCTTCCTGACGGAAGCGGCCAACACGGTCGGCGCGCACCTCGCGGGCGCGCTGCCGGGCCGCGACGGCCTGAACGCGCGCGAAGCGTTCGAGCAGCCGCGCAAGGGCTATCTGCTGTTCAACCTCGAGCCGGAATTCGACACGCTCAATCCGGCCGCGGCACGTGCCGCGCTCGCGCAGGCCGAAATGGTGGCCGTGTTCTCGCCGTACAAGACCGGCCTCGATTACGCCGACGTGCTGCTGCCCGTCGCGCCGTTCACCGAAACCTCGGGCACCTTCGTCAACGCCGAAGGCACCGCGCAAACCTTCAACGGCGTCGTGCGCCCCCTCGGCGACACGCGTCCGGCGTGGAAGGTGCTGCGCGTGCTGGGCACGTTGCTCGGCGCCCAGGGCTTCGAATACGACACGGCCGAGGAAGTCCGCCGCAAGGCGCTCGGCGACGGCGAGCTGGAAAGCCGTCTGTCGAACCGGGCGAGCGCAACGGTCGCGCGCGGCAGCGTGGCGAAGGCCGCGGAAGGCCGCTTCGAGCGCGTCGCCGACGTGCCCATCTATCACGCCGACCCCATCGTGCGTCGCGGCGAAGCGCTGCAACTGACCACCGCCGCGCGCGTGGCGAACGCGGTCGGCCTGCCGGCTGCGTTGTTCGATCAGCTCGGCCTCAAGGAAGGCGACGCCGTGCGCGTGCGCCAGGGCGAACTTTTGGTGACGGCGCCGGCCACGCGCGACGCGAATCTCGCGCCGACGGTGGTGCGCGTGTCGGCGGCCACGGCGGCGGGTGCGCAACTCGGCAGCCTGTTCGGTGAACTGCTGGTGGAGAAGGCGTAAATGAGCTTGTTCGATACGATCAATGCAGGCGGCACCCAGGTGCTCGGCGTGGCGTGGCCCACGGTGTGGGCGCTGGTGCGCATTCTCGTCGTGGCGGTGGTGATCCTGCTGTGCGTCGCGTACCTGATCCTCTGGGAGCGCAAGCTGATCGGCTGGATGCACGTGCGTCTCGGCCCGAACCGCGTCGGTCCCGGCGGCTTGTTGCAGCCGATCGCCGACGTGCTGAAGCTGCTGCTCAAGGAAGTGATTCAGCCCGCGCAGGCGAGCCGGTGGATCTACATGATCGCGCCGATCATGGTGGTGGTGCCGGCCTTCGCGGTCTGGGCCGTGATTCCGTTCCAGGCGGGCGCGGTGCTCGGCAACATCAACGCGGGCTTGCTCTACGTGATGGCGATCTCGTCGATCGGCGTCTACGGCGTGATTCTCGCGGGCTGGGCCTCGAATTCGAAGTATGCGTTCCTCGGCGCGATGCGCGCTGCGGCGCAAATGGTTTCGTACGAAATCGCGATGGGCTTCGCGCTCGTCGTCGTGCTGATGGTGTCGGGCAGCCTGAACCTCTCGGACATCGTTCAGGGCCAGATGCGCGGCATGTTCGCCAACTGGGGCATCACGTTCCTCTCGTGGAACTGGCTGCCGCTGCTGCCGATGTTCGTCGTCTACTTCATCTCGGGCATCGCCGAAACGAACCGCCACCCGTTCGACGTGGTGGAAGGGGAGTCGGAGATCGTCGCGGGTCACATGATCGACTATTCGGGGATGGGCTTCGCGCTGTTCTTCCTCGCCGAGTACATCAACATGATCGTGATCTCGGCGCTGGCCTCGGTGCTGTTCCTCGGCGGCTGGAGCGCGCCGTTCGGCTTCCTCGATTTCATTCCGGGCGTGTTCTGGCTGGTGCTGAAGGTCTTCTTCCTCCTGTCGGTGTTCATCTGGGCTCGCGCGACGTTCCCGCGCTACCGCTATGACCAGATCATGCGCCTCGGCTGGAAGGTGTTCATTCCGGTCTGCGTGGTGTGGCTCATCGTGGTGGGTTTCTGGTACATGTCGCCGCTGAGCATCTGGAAATAAGGAGGCGATGAAATGAACGCTATCCAGAATTTTTTCAAGACTTTCTTCCTCACGGAACTGCTCAAGGGCCTCGCGCTCACGGGCCGCTACACCTTCAAGCGCAAGGTCACGGTGCAGTTCCCGGAAGAAAAGACCCCAATGTCGCCTCGTTTCCGCGGATTGCATGCGCTGCGCCGCTATGAAAATGGCGAAGAGCGCTGCATCGCGTGCAAGCTGTGCGAGGCCGTGTGCCCCGCGCTCGCGATCACGATCGAATCGGAAGTGCGCGAGGACAATACGCGCCGCACGACGCGCTACGACATCGACCTGACCAAGTGCATCTTCTGCGGTTTTTGCGAGGAAAGCTGCCCGGTCGATTCGATCGTCGAAACGCACATTCTCGAGTACCACGGCGAGAAGCGCGGCGACCTGTATTTCACCAAGGATATGCTGCTGGCCGTCGGCGACCGCTATGAAGCGCAGATCGCGGCGAACAAGGCAGCGGATGCACCGTACCGTTGATCTTCTGTTTGACGCTGCATCGGCCCGCGGTTCGGGCCGGCTGCGGGGAACGCGTGTGCTGAAAAAAACCGCGAAGCCGCAGCCTGACCGCCGCGGCGCGACGCTCCCTGGTCTGGCCGCCAGAATGCGCCGCGCACTCCGCCTTACGATGGCCTCAACGATGAACCCGTAATCATGGAATTCACCACCGTCCTGTTCTACATCTTCGCGCTGCTGCTCACGCTGTCAGGGCTGAAGGTGATCACCTCGCGCAATCCTGTCTCGTCCGCGCTCTTTCTCGTGCTCGCGTTCTTCAACGCGGCCGCGATCTGGATGCTGCTCGAGGCCGAATTCCTCGCGATCCTGCTGGTGCTCGTCTACGTGGGCGCGGTGATGGTGCTGTTCCTGTTCGTGGTGATGATGCTGGACATCAACATCGACGTGCTGAGCCGCGACTTCAAGCGCTTCATTCCCGTCGCGACCATCGTGGGCGCGATCATCGTGATCGAAACGGCGCTGATCCTCTGGCACGGCTATGGTGCGACCAGCACGCCGGTGCCCGACACCACGGCGGTGGCGGCGGCTTCGGTCTCGAACACGCATCTGATCGGCAAGATCATCTACACGGATTACATCTTCGCGTTCGAAATCGCCGGCCTCGTGCTGCTGGTGGCGATCGTCGCGGCCATCGCGCTCACGGTGCGCGAGCCGAAGGACAGCAAGCGCCAGAACGTGTCGAAGCAGGTCAACGTGCGCCGCCAGGACCGCGTGCGCCTCGTGAAGATGGATGCGGTCAAGGAAATCCCGGAAGTCGCGCAGACCGACGCGGCCGCGGCCGAAGCCACCGGCGTGGCCGCGCCGGTGCCGTCGGGCTCGGGCACCAAGAGCTAAGCGCCAAGGAGCGAACCACCATGTTGACACTGGCCCATTACCTCGTGCTCGGCGCGATCCTCTTCGCGATCTCGATCGTCGGAATCTTTTTGAATCGGCGCAACGTCATCATCATCCTGATGGCGATTGAGCTGATGCTGTTGGCGGTGAACACGAATTTCGTCGCGTTCTCGCATTATCTCGGTGACGTTCACGGACAGATTTTCGTGTTCTTCGTGCTAACTGTTGCGGCAGCGGAAGCCGCGATTGGTCTGGCTATTCTTGTGACTCTGTTCCGCAGCCTCGACACGATCAACGTCGAGGACCTCGATCAGCTCAAAGGCTAAGGCAGGCTGCTATGGCAACAACACTCAACGAAACCTTATTGCTGGCGATCCCGCTGGCGCCACTCGCCGGTTCTCTCATTGCCGGCTTGTTCGGCAAGACCGTCGGGCGCGCGGGCGCGCATACGGTAACCATTCTGGGCGTGGCGATCGCGTTCGTGCTCTCGTGCATCACGTTCTTCGACGTGCTGAACGGCGCGAGCTACAACGGCACCGTCTACGAATGGATGTCGGTCGGCGGCCTGAAGTTCGAAGTCGGCTTCCTGATCGACTCGTTGACGGCGCTCATGATGATCGTCGTGACTTTCGTATCGCTGATGGTCCACGTCTACACGATCGGCTACATGGCGGAAGAAGAGGGCTACCAGCGCTTCTTCTCGTACATCGCGCTGTTCACGTTCTCGATGCTGATGCTCGTGATGAGCAACAACTTCCTGCAACTGTTCTTCGGCTGGGAAGCGGTGGGTCTCGTTTCGTACCTGCTGATCGGCTTCTACTTCAAGCGTGAAAGCGCCATCTACGCGAACATGAAGGCGTTCCTCGTGAACCGCGTGGGCGACTTCGGCTTCCTGCTGGGCATCGGTCTGCTGCTCGCGTACGGCGGCTCGCTCAACTACAACGACGTGTTCGCGAAAAGCCACGAACTCGCCGCGCTGACGTTCCCCGGCACCTCGTGGAACCTGCTCACGGCCGCGTGCATCTGCCTCTTCATCGGCGCGATGGGCAAGTCGGCGCAGTTCCCGCTGCACGTCTGGCTGCCCGATTCGATGGAAGGCCCGACGCCGATCTCCGCGCTGATCCACGCCGCCACCATGGTGACGGCCGGCATTTTCATGGTCGCGCGCATGTCGCCGCTGTTCGAGCTTTCCGAAGCGGCGCTCTCGTTCATCGTCGTGATCGGCTCGATCACCGCGCTGTTCATGGGCTTTCTCGGCGTCGTGCAGAACGACATCAAGCGCGTGGTCGCTTATTCCACGCTCTCGCAGCTCGGCTACATGACGGTCGCGCTCGGCGTGTCGGCGTATCCGGTCGCGATCTTCCACCTGATGACGCACGCGTTCTTCAAGGCGCTGCTGTTCCTCGGCGCGGGTTCGGTCATCATGGGCATGCACCACGATCAGGACATGCGCAACATGGGCGGCCTGCGCAAGTACATGCCGGTCACGTGGATCACGTCGCTCATCGGCTCGCTCGCGCTGATCGGCACGCCGTTCTTCTCGGGCTTCTACTCGAAGGACTCGATCATCGACGCGGTGAAGCTCTCGCATCTGCCGGGCTCGGGCTTCGCGTATTTCGCGGTGGTCGCGAGCGTGTTCGTCACGGCGCTGTACTCGTTCCGTATGTACTTCCTCGTGTTCCACGGCAAGGAGCGCTTCCGCGATCCGAAGCATCCCGACTCGCCGATGGGCGCCGAAGCCGCCGCGCATGGTCAAGGCCATCATGGCGATCATGGCCACGACGGTCACCACGTGCATGTTCCGCACGAGTCGCCGTGGGTCGTCTGGGTGCCGCTCGTCCTGCTCGCGATCCCTTCGGTGATCGCCGGCGCGGTGGCGATCGGGCCGTTGCTCTACGGCAGCTTCTTCCAGAATGGCGTTGCGTCCCAGAACGTGATCTTCATCGGCGAAAACCATGAAGCGCTCGCCGAGATGGGCAAGGAATTCCAGGGCTGGGCCGCGATGGGCGCGCATGCGTTCGCCGGTCTGCCGGTGTGGCTCGCGCTCGCGGGTGTGGTGGTGGCGTGGTTCTTCTACATGAAGCGCCCGGACCTGCCGGCCGTCGTGCAGCGCACGTTCTCGCCGGTGTACAAGCTGCTGGCAAATGCGTATTACCTCGACAAGATCAACGAAATCGTCTTCGCGCGCGGAGCGGTTGCCATCGGTCGCGGTCTGTGGAAGGAGGGCGATGTCGTCGTGATCGACGGCGTCGTGAACGGGAGCGCCAAGTTTATCGGCTGGTTTGCAACTGTCATTCGATTCCTGCAATCCGGCTATATCTATCACTACGCATTTGCCATGATTATTGGCATGCTTGGCCTCCTTACCCTGTTTGTAACGCTCAGCGGCAAATAAGGCGAGGAAACGCATGCACGCAACTCCGATTCTCAGTATTGCGATCTGGATGCCGATCATTTTCGGCGTCGTGGTTCTAGTAGTGGGTTCCAGACGGAACCCGAGCGCGGACCGCTGGCTCGCGCTCATCGGTTCGGTGCTTAGTTTCCTCGTCACCCTTCCGCTTGTTTCGGGTTTCGACACGACCACGGCTGCGTTGCAGTTCGAAGAGAAGTCGGTCTGGATCGAGCGGTTCAATATCGCGTATCACCTGGGCGTCGACGGCATCTCGATGTGGTTCGTGGTGCTCACGGCGCTCATCACCGTGATCGTCGTGATCGCGGGCTGGCAGGTCATCACGAGGAATGTCGCGCAGTATTACGCGGCGTTCCTCATCCTGTCGGGTCTCATGATCGGCGTGTTCAGCGCGGCCGACGGCCTGCTGTTCTATGTGTTCTTCGAAGCCACGCTCATTCCGATGTACATCATCATCGGCGTCTGGGGCGGCCCGAACCGCGTGTACGCGGCGTTCAAATTCTTTCTGTACACGCTGGCCGGCTCGCTGCTGATGCTGGTCGCGTTGCTGTATCTCTACCGCGTGACGGGTACGTTCGACCTCGCCACCTGGCAGAACGCCCGGCTCGCCATGACGCCGCAAATATTGCTGTTCGTCGCGTTCTTCTTCGCGTTCGCCGTCAAGGTGCCGATGTGGCCGGTTCACACGTGGTTGCCGGACGCGCACGTCGAGGCGCCCACGGGCGGCTCGGTGGTGCTGGCCGCCATCATGCTCAAGCTCGGCGCGTACGGTTTCCTGCGCTTCTCGCTGCCGGTCGCGCCGGACGCGAGTCATTATCTGGCGCCCGTCATCATCACGCTCTCGCTCATCGCCGTGATCTACATCGGTCTCGTGGCGATGGTGCAGGCGGACATGAAGAAGCTGGTCGCGTATTCGTCGATCGCCCACATGGGCTTCGTCACGCTCGGCTTCTTTATGTTCGGCCCGTCGAGCCAGCTCGCGATCGAAGGCGCGATCATCCAGATGATCTCGCACGGTTTCGTCTCGGGCGCCATGTTCCTGTGCATCGGGGTGCTGTACGACCGCATGCACACGCGCGACATCGCCGATTACGGCGGCGTCGTCAACACCATGCCGAAGTTCGCCGCGCTGGCCATGCTGTTCGCGATGGCCAACTGCGGGTTGCCGGGCACCTCCGGGTTCGTCGGCGAATTCATGGTGATTCTGGCGGCAGTGAAGTTCAACTTCTGGATCGCTTTCGGGGCGGCGTTCACGCTGATCCTGGGCGCGGCCTATACGTTGTGGATGTACAAGCGCGTGTACTTCGGCGCCGTCGCGAACGACCATGTTCGCGAGCTGAAGGACATCAACGGTCGCGAATACCTCATGCTGGCGGTGCTCGCGCTGTTCACGCTTTTCATGGGCATCTACCCGAAGCCCTTTACCGATGTGATGCACGTTTCCGTGGAAAACCTCCTCTCCCACGTCGCGGTGTCGAAACTGCCGCTATCACAGTAATACCGAGCGGAGGAACAAAAGATCATGCCAAACGCCCCCTTGAACGCTCTGCTGCCCGACGCGCTGGTCATGGCCGGCCTCGTCGTTGCGTGGATCAACGATACGTTCTCCGGTCCTTCGGGCCGGCGCACGACCTATTTCATCGCACTGGTGACCACGCTGGTCGCCGGCATCTGGTTCGCGGTGAACGCGTTCGATCCGCACGTGTACTATTACTTCACGCGCATGTACGTGGTCGATGCGTTCGCGAGCGCGATGAAGTCGGTGGTCACGCTCGGCTACGCCGTGTCGATCGTCTATTCGCGCAAGTATCTCGAAGACCGCGACATGTTCCGGGGCGAGTTCTTCCTGCTGGGCATGTTCTCGCTGCTCGGCCAGATCTGCATGATCTCGGGCAACAACTTCCTCACGCTGTATCTCGGTCTCGAGCTGATGTCGCTCTCGCTTTATGCGGTGATCGCGCTGCGCCGTAACGCGTCGCAGTCGAACGAAGCGGCCATGAAGTACTACGTGCTGGGCGCGCTCGCCTCGGGCTTCTTGCTCTACGGCATTTCCATGCTGTACGGCGCGACCGGTGCGCTCGAACTGAGCGAGGTGTTCAAGGCCATCGCCTCGGGCCACATCAACGACATCGTGCTGCTGTTCGGCGTGGTGTTCATCGTGGCGGGCGTGGCGTTCAAGATGGGCGCGGTGCCGTTCCACATGTGGGTGCCCGACGTCTATCAGGGCGCGCCCACGGCCATGACGCTGCTCACCGGCGGCGGCCCCAAGGTCGCGGCCTTCGCGTGGGCCGTGCGTTTCCTGGTGATGGGGCTGCTGCCGCTCGCCGTCGACTGGCAGGAAATGCTCATCATCCTCGCGGCGCTCTCGATGATCGTCGGCAATATCACGGGTATCGTGCAGCGCAACGTCAAGCGCATGCTGGCGTACTCGGCCATTTCGAACATGGGCTTCGTGCTGCTCGGCCTGCTTGCCGGCATCGTCGACAACAAGGCAACGGGCGCGGCCAGCGCATACAGCTCGGCCATGTTCTACAGCATCGTCTATCTGATCACGACGCTCGGCGCTTTCGGTATCGTCATGCTGCTCGCGCGCCGCGACTTCGAAGCGGAAACGCTCGACGACTTCAAGGGCTTGAACCAGCGCAGCCCGGTGTTCGCGTTCGTCATGATGCTGATGATGTTCTCGCTCGCCGGCATTCCGCCCACGGTCGGTTTCTACGCGAAGCTTGCCGTGCTCGAAGCGACCATGAACGCCGGTCTTACGTGGCTTGCGGTGCTTGCTGTGGTGACTTCGCTGTTCGGCGCGTTCTACTACCTGCGCATCGTGAAGCTGATGTACTTCGACGCTCCGCAGGACAGCGCGCCCATCGAAAGCCACGCGTCCAATCGCGCGCTGCTCACGCTCAACGGCGCGGCGGTGCTGGTGCTCGGCATCATTCCGGGCCCGCTGATGTCGCTCTGCCTGCAAGCGGTTTCGCACACGCTGCCGCTCTGATGTCGGCTGCGGGCTGGTTCATCGTGCTGTTGGCGCTCGCGGGCGCCAACCTGCCGTTTTTCAATCAGCGATTGTTCGGTTTCGTGCCGCTGCGCGCGGTGAAGAAAAGCGCGTGGATTCGCATCGCTGAAATGATCGTGCTGTATTTTGTGGTCGGTGCGCTCGGCTTCCTGCTGGAAGCGCGCGCCGGCAACCGTTTCGACCAGGGCTGGCAGTTCTACGCGATCACCTTCAGTCTTTTTGTCGTGTTCGCGTTTCCCGGCTTCACCTGGCAATATCTCGTCAAACGCCGTCTGGCGTGATGCGCGCGCCGGCCCGCACGGCCGGCGTATTCGACCATCGAGCGGCGCGCCCGCCTTCCCGAATCCCGAGCATTTTCGAGGCTGAAACATGGCTCCAGAACATCATCAACACGATCCGGCGCTCGCCGAAACGTGCGTGGAAAGCACGACGCTTTACGCGGGCAACTTTCTCACGCTCAAGCGCGACACGGTTGCGCTGCCCGACGGCAAGCACGCCACGCGCGAGTTCGTGCAGCATCCGGGCGCGGTGATGGTCATTCCGTTGTTCGACGATGGCCGCGTGCTGATGGAGCGCCAATACCGCTATCCGCTCGCGCGGGTGATGACGGAATTCCCGGCCGGCAAGCTCGATCCGCAGGAAGGCGCGCTCGCGTGTGCGATTCGCGAGCTGAAGGAAGAAACGGGCTACACGGCGCGCGAGTACATCTATCTCACGCAGATCCACCCGGTGATCTCCTATTCGACGGAATTCATCGACATCTATCTCGCGCGCGGCCTCACGGCGGGCGATGCGCAACTCGACGAGGGCGAATTCCTGGAAACCTTTACGGCGACGGTGCCGGAATTGCTCGAATGGGTGCGCACCGGCAAGATCAGCGACGTAAAGACGATCATCGGCACCTTCTGGCTCGAAAAGGCGCTCGCGGGCGCGTGGCCGCTGGCGAGGCCCGAGCAAGGCTGAGTGCATCGGGCGCGAGGCGCTTGCCTTGGACGGCGGCCTGCATGGCCGCCGTTTTCGTTTGCGGGCCGGGAGGAAGGCGCGCTCCGGTGCCGTCAAGGCGTCAATTAGCACCGTCAGCGCACCCGGCGAGGCGGCGCTACAATCTCGGAGCTTCGGGATATCCCCGTCGCCCGATCCCGGAATTTTTCCGAACGATCGTTCATAAATTTACGATTTGCGCTACACTCACCGCACGCCCCGATTCCCCATGAAGGTCCTCGATTTACAGTGCCCAGACGGCCATCGGTTCGAAGGCTGGTTCGCTTCCGCTGACGACTTCGAGTCGCAGCTATCGCGCAAGCTGGTCGAATGTCCGATGTGCGGCGCCACCGAAGTGAGCCGTTTGCCGTCCGCGCCGCGCCTGAATCTGTCCGGTGCGAGCGAGCCGAAGCCGGCGCCGCGCAACGAGGCGGAGCAATGGCAGGCGCACGCAATGCGCGCGATCCGCGAGGTTCTGGAGAAGACGGAGAACGTGGGCGACCGTTTCGCCGAGGAGGCGCGACGCATGCATTACAACGAAGCGCCGTCGCGCAATATTCGGGGCGTGGCTTCGGCTGAAGATGCGCGCGCCCTCGTCGAAGAAGGCATCGACGTGATGCCGCTGCCGGTTCCGGCCGCGCTGAAGGGTCCGCTGCAATAGCCGCGTGGGTCTTCGCCGCGGCGCGAGCTTCGCCTCGCACCGGCCGCGGTCAGGAGACACTGCGCATGGATCTGGACACCACCCCCGCCGACGACGCATTCCGCGCCGAAATCCGCACCTGGCTCGAGGCCAATCTGCCTCACGCGCTGCGCGACAAGGTGCTCAACCACAAACGCCTCACCCGCGACGATCTCGCCAGCTGGCATGCGCTGCTCGGCAAGCGGGGCTGGTCCGCGCCCGCGTGGCCGGCGCAATGGGGCGGCCCCGGCTGGACCGAAACCCAACGCCATATCTGGGACGCCGAATGCGGCCGCATCGGCGCGCCCATCGTGCTGCCGTTCGGCGTGTCGATGGTCGCGCCCGTGCTCATGAAATACGGCAGCGAGGCGCAGCAGCGCCGCTATCTGCCGCGCATTCTCTCCGGCGAGGACTGGTGGTGCCAGGGGTATTCCGAACCCGGTTCGGGTTCCGACCTCGCCTCGCTGCGCACGCGCGCGGTGCTGAACCCGGAAGGCGATCACTACGTGGTGAACGGCCAGAAAACCTGGACCACGCTCGGCCAGCACGCCGACATGATGTTCTGCCTCGTGCGCACCGATCCCGAGGCGAAGAAGCAGGAGGGCATCTCGTTTCTGCTGATCGACATGAAAACGCCCGGCATTACCGTGCGTCCGATCATCACGCTCGATGAGGATCGTGAGGTCAACGAAGTGTTCTTCGAAGACGTCAAGGTGCCGGTCGAGAACCGCGTCGGCGAGGAGAATCGCGGCTGGACCTACGCGAAGTATCTGCTCGGCCATGAGCGTACGGGCATCGCGCGCGTGGGCGCGTCGAATCGCGAACTCGCGTTTCTCAAAGGCGTTGCGCTCAAGCAAAAGAAGAACGGCAAGCCCTTGCTCGAAGATCCGGTGTTCGCCGCGCGCGTGGCCGCCGTCGAAATCGAGTTGATGGCGCTCGAAGTCACGGCCGAGCGCGTGATTGCCGCCGCCGCGAACGCGCGCGGCCCCGGGCCGGAAGCGTCGATGCTCAAGATCAAGGGCACGGAAATCCAGCAGGCGCTCACCGAACTGATGGTCGATGCGGTCGGCCCGCTCGCCGCGCCGTTCGACGTGCCGTTTCTCGAAGGCGAACGCGAGCACGCGGCGGGCGGCGACGACGATGCCGCGCCGCTCGCCGCGTATTACTTCAACTATCGCAAGACCTCGATCTACGGCGGGTCGAACGAGATCCAGAAAAACATCATCGCGCAGATGATTCTCGGGCTTTGAGGAGCGGCGCATGGACTTCAATTTCACCCAGGAGCAGCAGCAACTCGGCGACGCGCTGCGCCGCTATCTCGACAAGCAATACGGATTCGAGGCGCGCCAGGCGATTGTCAAGTCGATTGAAGGCGTGTCGGATGCGCACTGGAAAGCGTTCGTCGAACTCGGGCTTACGGCGCTGCCGGTGCCTTCGGGCCAGGGCGGCTTCGACGGCACGCCGTTCGACATGCTCGTGGTCATGCAGGCGCTCGGCCGCGCGCTCGCGGTCGAGCCGTACTGGGCGACGGCCGTCGGCGTCGAAGCGCTGAAACTGGCGGCGGCGCCGGACAACGCGGCGCTGCTCGAACGCGTCGCGGCGGGCGAGATCAAGCTGGCCGTCGCGTTTCACGAGCCGCTCGCGCGCTACGACCTGTTCGCCATCGAAACGCAAGCGCGGGAAAGCGGCGACGGTTTCGCGCTGAGCGGCACGAAGTCGGTCGTGCAGCACGGTGCGCAGGCCGACTACTGGATCGTGCCCGCGCGGCTCGCGGGCGACGTGGCGTTGTTCGTCGTCGCGCGCGACGGGCAGGGCGTCGAGGTGCGCGACTACCGCACGATCGACGGCCAGCGCGCCGCGACGCTCACGCTCGCGAACGCGCGCGCGCGCCGGCTCGCCGATCCGCGGGCGCAGGCGGCACCGGCGGCGGACGCGGCCGCGTTGAATCGCATCGCCGATTACGCGACGTTCCTGCTTTGCGCGGAAGCGATTGGCGCCATCGACGCGCTCACGGCCGCGACCGTCGAATACACGAAAACGCGCCAGCAGTTCGGCGTGCCGATCGCGCGTTTCCAGGCGCTCCAGCATCGCATGGCCGAGATGCTGATTCACGCCGAGCAGGCGCGTTCGCTCACCTATCTCGCGGCCGCGCGCTACAGTAGCGACTCGGCCGACGCGCGGCGCCGCGCGATTTCCGCGGCCAAGGTGCGCGTGGGTCAAGCGTCGCGTTTCGTCGGCCAGCAGGCGGTGCAACTGCACGGCGGCATGGGCGTGACGAACGAAGTCGCGGCGGCGCATCTCTTCAAGCGTCTCGCGATCATCGAAACGACGCTCGGCGACGTCGACCATCATCTCGAACGCTTTGTCTCGCTGCCCGGATTTTCGAAGGCGGCGTGAGGCGCGGATTCATAAAACAGGAAGACCCAATGAGCCTCAGCTACGAAGACCTGGAAGTGGGCAAGACTTACGAGGTCGGTTCGCACACGTTCGAGCGCGACGAAGTCGTGCGTTTCGCGTCGGAATTCGATCCGCAGCCGTTTCATGTCGACGAGGTGGCCGCCGAATCGTCGATGTTCGGCGGGCTCGTCGCGAGCGGCTGGCACACGTGTTCGGTGATGATGGGCATGCTCGTGCGCAATTTCCTCAAGGACTCGACCTCGATGGGCTCGCCCGGCATCGACGACATTCGCTGGCTCAAGCCCACGCGCGTCGGCGACACGCTCACCATGACGAATCTTGTCGTGAGCAAGCGCGTTTCGGCAAGCAAGCCGGATCGCGGCATCGTCGAAACATTGTGGGAAGGCCGCAATCAGCACGGCGAACTGCTGGTGACGGTGCGCTCGAAGGCGCTGTTCGGGCTGCGTGATCCGGGAGCGGCGCCGTGACGGGCGTGAGCGGCGATGTGCGCGGTGTCGAAGGCAACGCGGCCGCCGTGCCGATCGCCGATGCCGCTGCGTTGCGCGCGCTCGCGGGCGCGGCGACGATTCTGAGCGCGTGGCGTGAAGTGAGCGCCGCCGACGTGCAGGCTTTCGCCGACGCCACAGGCGATCGTCAGTGGATTCATCTCGACGCGGAACGCGCGCGCCGCGAGTCGCCGTTCGGTGGCCCGATCGCGCACGGCTTCCTCACGCTGGCGCTGATTCCGGCGCTGCTCGAATCGACGTTCGAGATTCGTCAGCGCATGGGCGTGAACTACGGTCTTAATCGCGTGCGCTTCACGCAGCCGGTGCCGGTGGGCGCGCGGGTGCGTGCGCGCATCGGCGTGAAGGAGGCGAGCGACGTCGAGCGCGGCGGGCTGCAAGTCGTCTGGGACATCGCGATCGAGCGCGAAGGCGCGGGCGGGGAGAACGCGCGCCCGGCATGCGTCGCCGAATTCATCACGCGGCACTATTTTTGAAGGGGCCGAACCACGAAACAGGGCGCTCCGCCATGACGCGGGCGCCCTGTTTCCTTGCGCCGGATTCGGCGCGGCAGCGTGACCGACGGATCAGCGCTTTCCGTACTGCGTCGCGCCGAACAGCATTTCCTTCGCCTTGTCGTCCATCAACGGCTTGCGCGCGCTCGCGAGCACTTCCACGCCGCGCTGGACCGCCGGGCGCGCCGCGATGGTTTCGTGCCAGCGCTTCACGTTGGGCAGCGCGTCGAGGTCGATGCCCTGGTTTTGCCAGGAGCGTGTCCACGGGAACGCCGCGATGTCCGCGATGGTGTAGTCGTCGCCGGCCAGATATTCGGTTCTGGCGAGCTGCGTTTCCATCACGTTGTAGAGGCGCTTCGCTTCGTTCGTGTAGCGATTGACCGCGTACTCGATCTTTTCGGGCGCGTAAATGCGGAAGTGGTGCGCCTGGCCGAGCATCGGGCCGAGGCCGCCCATCTGGAACATGACCCATTGCAGCACGTCGTAGCGCGCGGCGAGATCCTCGGGCAGAAAACGGCCCGTTTTCGCCGCGAGATACAGCAGGATCGCGCCCGACTCGAACAGCGAGAACGGCTTGCCGTCGGCGCGGCGCGGGCCTTCGGAGTCGGTGATGGCGGGAATCTTGTTGTTCGGGCTAATGGCGAGAAACTCGGGCTTGAACTGATCGCCCGCGCCGATATCGACTGCATGCACGTCGTACTCGAGACCGGTCTCTTCGAGCATGATGTGAACCTTGTGGCCGTTCGGCGTGGCCCAGCTATAAACGTCGATCATCGTGGCTCCCTGGCACCATGAAGTACGCGCCGGAGGCAAAGCCCGCGGCACTGGATCTGGCGCAAATTAGCATACTTCGATGTCGTTCGCCGGAGGCGCCGGAGCGCCCCTGCTGAGCTTGTGGGCTTGTGCGCGAGCGCGAGGCTTCAAGGGCGCTTCTCAACGGCGCTTCAAGGGCACGTCAAGCGCACGTCAAGCGCGTTTCGAACACGCTGGAATGTCACGAGCGCGTGACCGGCAGTTCCACGCGCGATGCCGCGCCCGCGCCCATATAGCGCGCGAGTTCGAGCTTGGCGATGGCGTTGCGATGCACTTCGTCGGGGCCGTCGGCGAAACGCAGCGTGCGCGCCGACGCATAGGCGTACGCAAGCGGAAAGTCGCCGGAAACGCCCGCCGCGCCATGCACCTGCATCGCCCAGTCGATAACCTGGCAGGCCATGTTCGGCGCGACCACCTTGATCATGGCGATCTCGCCGCGCGCGCCCTTGTTGCCCACGGTGTCCATCATGTAGGCGGTCTTGAGCGTGAGCAGGCGCGCCTGGTCGATCATGCAGCGTGCTTCGGCGATACGCTCCTGCGTGACGGTTTGCGCGGCCACCGGCTTGCCGAACGCGACACGCGCGAGCGCGCGCTTCGCCATGAGTTCGAGCGCGCGTTCCGCGAGGCCGATCAAACGCATGCAATGGTGGATGCGTCCCGGTCCCAGCCGGCCTTGCGCGATCTCGAAGCCGCGACCTTCGCCGAGCAAAATGTTCGACGCGGGCACACGCACGTCGTCGAGCGTGATTTCCATGTGGCCGTGCGGCGCGTCGTCGTAGCCGAACACCGTGAGCGGGCGGCGCACGGTGATGCCGGCCGAGTCGGCGGGCACGAGAATCATCGACTGCTGCGCGTGGCGCGGCGCATCGGGATCGGTTTTGCCCATCACGATATAGATGGCGCAACGCGGGTCGCCCGCGCCCGACGACCACCATTTCGTGCCGTTGATCACGTAGTCGTCGCCGTCGCGCACGATCCGCGTCTGGATATTGGTTGCGTCCGACGAAGCCACCTCGGGTTCCGTCATCAGAAACGCCGAACGAATATGGCCTTGCAGCAGCGGTTCGAGCCATTGCTGCTTGTGCGCCTCGCTGCCGTAGCGCTCGATCGTTTCCATGTTGCCGGTGTCGGGCGCGCTGCAATTGAACACTTCGGGCGCCCAATGCACGCGGCCCATGATCTCGCAAAGCGGCGCGTATTCGAGGTTCGTCAGACCCGCGCCGCGCACCGATTCGGGCAGGAACAGATTCCACAGCCCGGCTTCGCGCGCCTTCTCCTTCAATTGCTCGACGATTTCCGTGGGCACCCACGCGTTGCCGTTCGCGCGATTGCGCTCGACTTCGGCATGGAACGTCGCTTCGTTCGGGTAGATGTGTTCGTCGAAGAACGCGAGCAGCTTCTCGCGCAGCGCCTGCACTTTCGGGGAGTAATCGAAGTTCATCCGTGACCTCGCAATGCGATGCAATGACAGAGAAAAGGGCGATGCCGTCCAGCGTGTTCGTGTTCAGCGCACTTTCTGTGCGTAGCGCCAGGCGAGTTCGGCCATTGGTTTCGCGCGGCGGCCCGCGTCCACGGCCTGCGCGCTTGCGGCCGTGCCGTCCGCGACGCGCTTCATGATGCCTTGCAGGATCGCGGCAATGCGGAACATGTTGTACGCGAGATAGAAGTTCCAGTCGCCGCGAATTTCCACGCCCGTGCGCTCGCAATACCGCGCGACGTACTGCGCTTCGTCGGGAATGCCGAGCGTGGGCCAGTCGAGTCCGGCGATGCCGCGAAACTGCGCGGGATCGACGTGCCAGGCCATGCAGTGATACGAAAAGTCGGCAAGCGGATGGCCGAGCGTGGAAAGCTCCCAATCGAGCACGGCCAGCACGCGCGGCTCGCTCGGGTGAAAGATGAGATTGTCGAGCCGATAGTCGCCATGCACGATACAAACGCGCGCCGCGCCGGCAGCGGATTCGTCGGGCATATGCTGCGGCAGCCATTCGATGAGCCGGTTCATCGCGTCGATCGGCCCGGTTTCCGAGGCTTGATACTGGCGGCTCCAGCGGTCGATCTGGCGCGCGAAGTAGTTGCCGGGTTTGCCGTAATCGGCGAGGCCGACCGCTTCGGGCTTGACGTTGTGGAGCGCGGCGATCACGCGGTTCATCTCGTCGTAGATCGCGCCGCGCTGCTCGCGCTTCATGCCGGGCAGGGACGGGTCCCACAACACGCGGCCCTCGACGAACTCCATCACGTAGAACGCGCGGCCGATCACGCTTTCGTCCTCGCACAGCGCGAGCATCTTCGCCACGGGCACGTCGGTGGCCGCGAGCGCCTCCATCACGCGATACTCGCGCTCGACGGCGTGCGCCGAAGGCAGCAGCTTCGCCTTCGGGCCGGGCCTCGCGCGCATCACGTAAGTGCGCCGCGGCGTGACGAGCTTGAAGGTGGGATTCGACTGCCCGCCCGCGAACTGCTCCACCGCAAGCGGTCCTTCGAAGCCCGCGACGTGAGCGGCGAGCCACGCGGCCAGCGCATCGGCGTCGAAGCGTTGGCGTCCGGCCACGGGGCGAGTGCCTTCGAATGCCGAGTAGTCGGTCTGCGTGGGCTTCGCGGTGTCTCCATCCATGCTCGTCTCCGTGTTGGTCGAGGTTTAGCCGATCGGACGAAAGCGCAGGAACTGCGCGTACAGCATCTCCATCGTGGTGTTGCGCACGTCGCGATGCAGCGGCGCGGGCGGCGCGTAATTGAGCGTGCGCACGACCCAGTCGTGATTCGCCGCGCCGACGTCGAGCGCGTTGATGCAGCCCGTGGCCTGCGCGAGATGACCGAAGAATACGCGGCCGCCCGCGGTGATCGCGTGCGAGAGCAGCGCGCGGTTCACGCCGCCGTGCAGTACGAGCAGCGCGGTGTCCCACGACGTATCGGCGCGCAGCGCGGCGAGCGCGGGCAGCACGCGATCGAGCAATTCGCCGATGGTTTCGCCGCCGAGAAAGCGCGTGTTTTCGGACACGACGCCGTCGAAGGCGCGCAGGAACGCGTCTTCGATTTCGTCCGGCGCGAGGGCCGAGAGCGCGCCGCCGCGTATTTCGCGCCACGCCGGTTCGACTTCGAGCGCGATGGACTGGCCCGTGGCCGCGAGCACGCGTTCGGCCGTTTCGACCGTGCGGCGCAGCCCGCTCACGATCACGCGATCGAAGCGCAAGCCGCTTTGGGCGAACGCCGCGCCGGCCGCCGTTGCTTGCGCGCGGCCACGCTCGTTGAGCGGCACGGTGTCCGGGTCGAGCGCGCGGCCGGTATCGTCGAAATAAGTGACGTCGCCGTGGCGCATCACGTAGAGACGGCGGCGCGCGGGCAGTACGTAGTCGCTCATGGCTTCACTTGTAGACGGGCGCGCGTTTTTCGAGGAACGCGGTGATGCCTTCGAGCCCGTCGCGATGATGAAGCGATGCGACGAAATTCTCGCGTTCGTCGGCGAGTTGCGCTTCGAGCGGTTGCGCCGCCGCCGCGCATGTGAGGTTCTTGATGCGCGTGAGCGCGTTCGGCGAGATTTTTGCGAGTTCGTCGGCCCAGGCGAGCGCGGTGTCGAGCGCCGCCTGAGGTTTCGCAAGGCGATTCACCACGCCGAGTTCCGCGAGCCGTGCGGCGCCGATCGGCTTGCCTTCGGCCATCAGTTCGAATGCGAGCGCGCGCGGCAGCGCGTTGGCGAGGAACCACGAGCCGCCGCCGTCCGGCGTCAAGCCCACGCGCGAATAGGCCATGACGAATTTCGCGTCGTCGGCGGCAACGAGCAGATCGGCGGCCAGCGCGAGCGAAAAACCGGCGCCGGCGGCCGCGCCTTCCACGGCCGCGATCACCGGCTTGCTGGACTGGCGCATCGCCGTGATCCATGCGGCGAGCAGATCAATGCTGGCGGCCTGCACCGAAGGCTCCTTCGCGCGGTTTTCGAGCAGCCGGTTGAGGTTGCCGCCCGCGCAGAAGAAGTTGTCCGCGCCGGTCAGCACGATCGCGCGCAGCGACGGATCGCGCTCGGCGGCGTCGAACGCCTCGACGGCGGCCGCGTACATGTCGGGATGCAGCGCGTTGCGCGCGCCGGGATTCGACAGCGTGAGCACGAGCGTCGATTCGTGGCCCGCGGGGCGGCTGCTGCGGAGTTCGGCGCTCATTGCATGGCCTCGGTGGAAGGGCAAAGGCCGGCGAAATGCGGATTGCCGCCGGTTGTCTCGATATTGAAATGATTCATTGGACGCTTGGGCTCCTGATTGGCCTAGAATAGCACGGTCGTACAATTTCAAGAAAGGAGGCACTTACGATGATCAAGCTCCATGGCTTCGCGCTTTCGAACTACTACAACAAGGTCAAGCTCGTGATGCTGGAGCACGGCATCGCATTCGAGGAAGTGACGACGACCTTGCCGCTCACGGAGCCGCAACTCGCGCAGTCGCCGGGCGGCAAGGTGCCGTATATCGAAACGGAAGCGGGCTTTCTGTGCGAATCGGAGGTGATCGTCGAGTATCTGGCGGCGCGCTTTCCCGACAAGCGCATTTTCGCCGCCGACGCGTGGCAGGCCGCGAAAGAGCGCGAATTGATCGCGTTCATCGACACGCATCTCGAACTCAACGTGCGCGAGCTTTACGCCGAGGCGTTCTTCGGCGGCAAGGTGAGCGACGGCGTGAAAGCGCTGATGGAAACGCGCCTGCGCCGCTACGTGGCGGGTTTCGCGCAGCTCGCGAAGTTCGCGCCGTATGTGGCGGGCGAAAGTTTCGGCGTGGCCGACGCGGCGGCGTTCGTGAGCCTGCCGATCGTCGGCCTCGCAACGCAGGCGATCTACGGCAGCGATTTTCTCGCCGACGCGGGCATCGACTGGCGCGCTTATATCAAGCTGATCGGCGAGCGCCCGGCGGCGCAGCGCGTGAGCGCCGACCGCAAGGCGTATATCGCGGCGACTTCCTGATCTTCGCGATGGTGGCCGCGGCGTCGAGCGTGCCGACGATGCCGGGCGCGCGCGAGGCACGGCGCGCGATGACCGGGAACGCAGCGCCGTTCGCGCGTTCATCGCGCGCGCCGGCTCAAAGTCGCGCGAGCCGCTCGAGCGCGGTCGCGAGCGTGCTTTCCTGCTTGGCGAAGCAAAAGCGCACCACGCCCGACTCGTGCGGCTCGTGATAGAACGCCGACACCGGAATGGCCGCCACGCCGATCTCGCTCGTGAGCCACTTCGAGAATTCGGCTTCGGGAAGATCGCTGATCGCCGAATAATCGACGCACTGGAAGTAGGTGCCTTCGCAGGGCAGCAGTTTGAAACGCGTGTTGGCGAGGCCCGCGCGGAAGAAGTCGCGCTTTTGCTGATAGAACGCGGGCAGTTCGAGGTACGGCTTCGGGTCGCGCAGATAGTGCGCGAGACCGTGCTGCATGGGCGTGTTCACGGTGAACACGTTGAACTGGTGGACTTTGCGGAATTCCGCCGTGAGCGGCGCGGGCGCGGCCACGTAGCCGACCTTCCAGCCCGTCACGTGATACGTCTTGCCGAAGCTCGAAACGATGAAGCTGCGCGCGGCCAGTTCCGGGTAGCGTGCGACGCTCTCGTGCGGCTGGCCGTCGTAGACCATGTGCTCGTAGACCTCGTCGGAGAGAATCAGCACGTTGGTGCCGCGCACGATGTCCTGAAGCTTTTGCATGTCCTCGGCGCGCCAGACCGTGCCCGTCGGGTTGTGCGGCGTGTTGATGAGGATGAGCCGCGTTTTCGGCGTGATGGCGGCGGCGAGCCGGTCGAACGGAATTGCGTAGTCGGGCGCTTCGAGCGTCACGAACACCGGCGTGCCGCCCGCGAGTTCGATCGACGGAAGATAGCTGTCGTAGGTCGGCTCGACCACGATCACTTCGTCGCCGGGATGCACGGTCGCGAGAATCGCCGTGAGCAATGCCTGAGTGGCGCCCGCCGTTACCGTGATCTCGCTGTTGGCGTCGTAGCGGCGGCCGTAAATCTGCTCGATCTTGCCGGCGATGGCGTCGCGCAGCGCGGCCACGCCCGCCATCGGCGGATACTGGTTGTGACCGTCGCGCATGGCCTGCGCCACGGCGTCGACGATACGCGCGTCGCAATCGAAGTCGGGAAAGCCCTGGCCCAGATTCACCGCGCCTTTTTCGGCGGCTAGCGCGCTCATCACGGTGAAGATGGTCGTGCCGACGTTCGGCAGGCGCGACGGAAAAGAGGGCGAGAGCAGGGCGTCCTGCGTGGCGTTCGGGGAATGCGGAGCGTTCATGTCGCGAGCGGCCGGCTTTCGTTGAAGGAAAGCCTGATTGTAGGCAAATCGGCGCGCGTGCGGGGCGCGCGCCTGCCGCGCGGGCGGTTCGCCCAATCGCTTGCGTTTGCGGCGAGGCGTTGGGCGTGTGTTCGGGCGTACGCTTGGACGTACTTCGGGCGTGCGTTCGGATGTGCGTTCAGGCGCCGCCGTTCAGGCATTCGGCGACGAAGACATCGGGCGTGGCGATGCGAAAGCCGAAATCGCGCGCCACGCGCTTCGCGAGCTTGAGCACGGCGCGATCTTTCGAAACGAGCCAATGTGCGCCGCTCGCGCGGGCGAGTTCGAGGAACTTCTGGTCGTCGCGGTCGCGGCATTGCGGCAGCGCGCGCGCGCCGGCAGGCAGTTCGGGCGGCTCGATCAGCGAAACGAGCGTGGCCAGCGTGGCGAGCACGACGGCTTTCGCGACGCCGCGCGCCGCGAGATGCGGATAATCGAGCACGAACGCGAGTTCGGCGTGGCAGCGCGCGTCGATCAGCGCAACGAGCGCGCCCTGTTCGAGCGCCGCGCGAATCGGCCGCGTATGGGGATCGTCGAACACCAGAATGTCGAGCCAGACGTTCGAGTCGAGCACGGCGGTGAGCACGGGCGCGCTCGCGCAAGGGGCAGGGGAGGCAGTCTGGGGCGTGAGGCCGGTCATTCGTGAATTCGCTACAATCGGGCTTTCGCCTTTGGACATCGGCACTCCGTGCCCGCAAGCCTCTATGATAATCGTTCTGTCGCCGGCCAAATCGCTCGACTATGACACGCCGGCGCACATCGACACCCACACCATCCCCGATTTCGTCGACGACGCGGCCGAGCTGATCGAAGGCCTGCGCCGCCTTTCGCCGCAGCAGATCGGCACGCTCATGAGCATTTCCGATCCGCTCGCGCGCCTGAATTTCCAGCGTTACGCCGACTGGTCGAAGCGCTTCACGCGCAAGAACGCGAAGCAGGCCGTGCTCGCGTTCAACGGCGACGTGTACGAAGGCTTCGACGCCAAATCGCTTTCCCGCGCCGATCTCGACTATGCGCAGAATCACGTGCGCGTCCTGTCGGGCCTGTACGGCGTGCTGCGTCCGCTCGATCTGTTGCAGCCGTATCGGCTCGAAATGGGCACGCGGTTCGAAAACGCGCGCGGCAAGGATCTCTACGCATTCTGGGGCGAGCGCATCACGCAGGCGCTCAATGCGCAGCTCGAACGCAACCGCAAAGGTCCGCGCGTGCTCGTGAACTGCGCGTCGAACGAATACTTCAAGGCCGTGAAGCCGAAGCGGCTTGCCGCGCCCGTCGTCACGCCCGTGTTCGAGGACTTCAAGGGCGGCCGCTACAAGATCATCAGCTTTCATGCGAAGCGCGCGCGCGGCCTGATGGCGCGCTATGCGGTGGAAAATCGCATTGCCGAACCGGAGGCGCTCAAGGCGTTCGACAGCGAAGGCTACGCGTTCGATGCCGATGCGTCGAACGATTCGACGTATGTGTTTCGCCGCCGCCTGGCCGATTGAATTGACCACAGAATAACGTCTGGAAACCGAGGAAGGAGCGCACCATGACGATTGCCATTTCCAGCCAGTTCGACGCCGGCGCGATCGAGGTCTTGTCCTCCGCGCGCGCCGGCGACATCCGCCTGCGCGTGCGCGCCGACAACGAGTCGGAGTTCGCGCAATGGTTCTATTTCCGCCTCACCGGCGTGCGCGGCGAGCGCTGCGTGATGACGTTCGAAAACGCCTCGGCATGCGCGTTCCCCGAAGGTTGGCGCGACTATCAGGCCGTGGCGAGCTACGACCGCGTGAACTGGTTCCGCGTGCCGACTTCGTATGACGGCAAGCAGCTCGTGATCGATCATACGCCCGAGTTCGACAGCATTTATTACGCGTACTTCGAGCCGTACGGCGAGGAGCGCCACGCGGCGTTTCTCGGCGCGCTGCAACAGTTGCCGCACGCAACGCTCACGGAGCTGGGCCAAAGCGTGGAAGGCCGGCCGATGTCGCTGCTTACGCTCGGCATGGGCGGCGAAAGCGCGGCGAACGGCAAGCCGAAGAAGACGGTGTGGATCGTCGCGCGCCAGCATCCGGGCGAGACGATGGCCGAATGGTTCGTCGAAGGACTCGTGAAGCGGCTTGCGGGTTGGGGCGACTGGGCGGGCGATCCGGTGGCGCGCAAACTTTACGATCGCGCCGTGTTCCATATCGTGCCGAACATGAACCCCGACGGCAGCGTGCATGGCAATCTGCGCACCAATGCCGTGGGCGCGAATCTGAATCGCGAATGGATGGAGCCCGATGCGCGGCGCAGCCCTGAAGTGCTGGCGGTGCGCGAGGCGATCGAGGCAACGGGCGTCGACCTGTTCTTCGACATTCACGGCGACGAGACCTTGCCCTACGTGTTCGTTGCCGGCTCGGAAATGCTGCCCGGTTTCACCGACCAGCAACGCGTCGAGCAGAAGGCGTTTATCGACGCGTTCAAGCTTGCGAGTCCCGACTTCCAGGACAAGCACGGCTACGAATCGGGCCGTTATCGCGAGGATGCGCTCAAGCTCGCGTCGAAGTACATCGACCATCGCTACGGTTGCCTCTCGCTCACGCTCGAAATGCCGTTCAAGGACAACGCGAATTTGCCCGACGAACGTGTGGGCTGGAACGGCGAGCGCAGCGCCGCGTTAGGCGCCGCGATGCTACAGGCGATCCTGCATCACGTCGAAACGTTCGCCTGATCGAGCGCGGGCGATACGCCCGCTAGCGGCAAACGAAAAGGGGAAGCGGCCAGCCGCTTCCCCTTTTTTATATCGACGACGCGCGCAGCGACGCTTCAGTGCGTTTTCTTTTTCTTCGTGGTCTTGCCGGATGACGGCTTCGACGTCGACTTGCCGCTGCTCGCCGACGGCTTGTGGCTGGACTTGCCCGGCGCCGCTTTCTTCGACGATCCCTTGACGCCCTTCTTCGTTGCATGCTTGCCCTTCGCATGCGCGCTGGCCGGCGGCGCGGCGGCGCGCTCGCTGTGCGCCCGCGCGGGCGGCACAGGATCGTTCCAGCTGAACGCGAGCATCTGCTGGCCGACATAGCCGCAGCGGAATTTGAGATCGTAAGGCGAGTCGCCGCTGTCTTTCGACACGCCCACGCCTTCCACGGTCACGATCGTGTCCACTTTCACGCGTTGCTTGCCTTCGTCGAACGAGTCGCCCCAGGGCGTGATGCTCGAATGCGTGCTGTCGAACGAGCTACGCGGAAACTCCACGTGATCGAGCGCCGCCGACGTGCTGGCGACGAAGTCGCCGTGCGCCGCGCAATCGGCGACCAGCGGATCGGCGTGCATCTGCGTGACGAAGTTATTGACGAGGTCGTTGTGCTGATCGAGCTGGTCGGCGTGTGCGGCAGGCGCGACGGCCATCAGAAGAGTCGCGGCGCACGCAGCCAGTTGGCCGGCTACGGTCAGCAGCCGGCGGGATGCAGGGTTGCAGTCCATCTACTTGTTAGGGAAGAGGGGTGTGAAACGTCAGGCCCAGTAAGATGCCGCGTAGCGGGCTTGAGTTCAATATCGAAACAATTATTTTTATGCGAGGACGCCACGAAGGCGCATTCGCGCACGCGAGGCAGGGAAAATTCGAAATCGCGTGTTCAGGTGCGAGGGCCGCCAAGTCGATAACGTCGCACATCGTACGTGGTGACCCATGCGGGACGATACACGGCGATCAACGCGGTGGCCATGCCGGTAAACCAGGCCTCGCCCGAAGCGAGCAGAAATACGCTGAACGCATAACCGGCCGGCACGGTAAGCGCGGAGCCGCCGTTGAGCGCGACATGCGCGCCGAGCGCGAGATAGGCCGCTGCCGAAACCGCGATGGCGGGCGAGACGAAGCCTTGGCCGACGATGAACATGAAGAGATTGCGCGGCAGCCACGCGGAGCAGGCGCGCTGCAACAACGCCGATACGGCCACAGGAAAAGCGCCGAAGACAAGGAAGGTAAGACCGATGCCTTCCCATGGCGCGTCGAAGACCACGGCAGCGAGCCCGATCACGGCGCCCATGGCGACGAGCGCGAGCCCCCAGTCGAACAGCGTGACGACGAGCGTGGCGCCGAGCAGATGCAGCACGGTGCCGTCTTCGAGCCACGCGTTGCTAGCCCACAGCACGGCGATTGCGACGACGATCGCGAGCCACACGTGCTGGAGCGTGGCGTCCTGCAAGCGTTTGAAGGGGTTCTTCCATAGCGCAAACGCGAGCAGCCCCACGGTGGCTAACCACGCACCGACGGCAACCCAGAACGGAAGCGGCGTATATAGGAACCCCATGTGCTTAATATTACTCGTTGGACGGCAAAACGTGTACGCGAGCCGTCATCTGCGTTTCGTCGTCCGCGGCGTCGGCCGTCTCCGCCGGCAGTTCCTGCCGGGCGGGCGCGGCGGCGCCGTATGGCGTGTCGGGTTCCGCGGCCATGGGGAGCAGCGTTTCAGTGTCGTCAGACAGCAACGGATAGACGAACTCGCTCGCCTCGCGCGGGCGCAGCGGCACGGGGCCATGCTCGCCGTGCTTCGGCTTTGCAGCGCGCTCGCATTGCGCGCGCAGCACCTGAAGCTGGTTTGCGAGCAACCCGTTATAGATGGCGACGGCCGCCGCGCGGTTGGGTGCGCCCAATTGTTGAAAGATGCTTGTCAGATGGACTTTCACCGTGCCCTCGCTGATGCCCAGCGCCCTTGCGATCATCTTGTTCGTGTTGCCCATGTGGACGCACCGCAGAATTTGCTCCTGACGCGGCGAGAGATGCACCTTGGGACGCAGCTTGCGGGCGAGCGCCGTGCTTTTGGCATTGCGCCGGGGCGGCAGCGGCCACGCGTCGAACGGACCGAGCACGTCCGCGGGCAGATGGTCGCCGCCGAGCAGGATCAGTTCGAGAAATTTCACGATCAGGATGGCGTCGGTCGTGCGCCGGATGATGCCGCGCCCGCCTTCGTCAATCAGGCGGCGGACCATGTGCGGCGGCTCGCCGCTGTCGACCAGGATGGCGACGGGCAGCGCGCGGTGCCGGCTCACGAATTGACGCAGTTCACCCGGCCGGATACCAGCGTGCCAGTCGATCACAATCAGGTTGGCGGTGAAGCGGTGCATCGCGCGCTCGGCGCTTCGCCAGTCCGGCGCATCGTTAAAGCGTGCGCGGCGATCGATTTGCCTTAACAGTGCCTTGAGTCCTTCGCGCCGTTCGGCATCCGGATTGAGTACAACGAAACGCATGTACAGCCCTCCTTGTCGTTCGAAATCTCTCTGAATGTTGTGCGTCGCCTGCCGTATCGCTGCGGCGGCTGAACGAATCAACAGAGCCATCATGACAAAAAGGCTGGGCGCTGGCGGCCTGTCCAAATGGCATAGGACATAAGGCAAAAAAAAGTCCCGCACAGAGGCGGGACCGGGTAGGAATTTGGGCGTTGGCTTAGTGGAAATGTGGCTGTGCGGGCTCAGCATCTTCTGGCATCTCGGCGTGAACGATCTCGCCGAGCGGGTCCGCGTAGAGCGGCACGCCGCAATCGTCGCAATATTCCGGCTCGAAACGGCCGGCATGGCGGCGGATGTCGGTGATGCCCGATTCCTTCAGCAACGCGACGATTTCCTCCAGCGGACCATTGCTGACGTTTTCCTCGGTCGGTTCCTCGTCGATGTCGGCCTCGCCGTTTTCGCGCCCGTAGAGCGGCCAGACCACGCCGTAGAGCACGTCGTTGCTGCCGCGCTTCGTGAAACCGATGCGGTATTCGTCGATGCGGCGCTCGCCGAAGCCTGCGACCACGGCGCGCAGGTCGGTCGCGCCCACGCCGATGGTGTCGAGCAGATAGCGCACGGCGGTGCGGATCGTATGCGGGCGCACGCGCTCGTCGGCGTCGCGGCAGGCCGAGTAATAGGCGTCCGGCAACAGGCACTCGAATTCGCAGCCCGGCATGACGACGGCAAGATTCGCGCCGCCTTGGGTCGCCCATTGCTCGAGGCATTGGCCGCGCTCGATGCGCGAACCATGCTCCTCTTCCTGCCAGCGGAAGAGCGGCGCGCCGACGGGCGCGGCAACGACGGCAAGCAGGAAACGCGGATCAGCGAGGATCGGCGACGTTTCGGGGAGTTCGCCCGAGCTGATTTTCGCGGGCGCGCCGCTCAGCGCGGCTTGCGAGAGCTGTTGCGCGAGACGCCAGGTTTCGACGTGATGGCGCGGCAACTGGTCGATGCTGTACAGATAGGGCGCCATGGCGACGCGCGTGCCGTTTGCCAGCACGTGCGCTTGCAGGTGCGTGCGCAGCGCGTCGGACGAGTCGGCTTTGAGCGGCCCCGACGGAATCACGTAGCGCGTCCAGGCGAGCACGGGGGCCGCCACCAGCAGCGCCTCGTATTGCGCGCCCTCGTGGTCGACGATGAAGGACTCGCTATGCGTTTCGGCCATGTCGGCGAGGGCGCCGTAAGCGTCGGGATGGTTTTGCTGAAGGTGATCGAGCGCGGCGTCGAGCGTCGTCTGATTGCCGTTGCGCACGACTTTCGCGAGCAGCGCGTCGAGCCTGGCCTCCCAGAAGCGGTCTTCGGTGCGGCTGCCCGAGGCGAACAGGGCGAGCGACAGGCCGACAAGTTTGTCGGCGTCAGGGGGGAGGCGTTTGGCGATTCGCGAGCGCATAAATCTGTGAGTTAGGTGCAGAGAACCCCATATTCTAGTCGGTTCCGTGCGCGCCATCGGTTTGTGCAGCAGGAGGCGCGTCGGAAGGCATGCGGGCGGCCGGTCGGCGCGGTGCGATGCACGTGGGATGAACCGGACCGCGGGGTAGCCCCGACGGCTTATGCCAATCTATCGAGGCGTCGAACGCGAGGTCCGGCGCGACTATTTACGTCGGCCTTTACT